>DAIDHI010000036.1 GCA_027452025.1 Elusimicrobiota bacterium
AGCGCGTGGGCCAGGTCCCCGTCGGGCTCCTTGGTCTTGGCGTCCTTGACGAACTCGACGCCGATCATCAGGCCCAGGCCGCGCGCGTCTCCGATGCACGGGTGCTTTTGCTGCAGCCGCTTCAAGCCCGCCAGCAGCCGCTGGCCCATCCTCGCGGCGTTCTCGCAAAGCTCGCCTTCGACGAGGTCCAGCGTCGCCAGGGCGGCGGCGCAGGCCACGGGATTGCCCCCGAAGGTCGTGCCGTGGGAGCCTTGCGGCCAGGTCATGACGCTCTCGCGCGCGACGATGGCGCCGATCGGAAGCCCCGAGCCCAGGCCCTTGGCCGAGAGCAGGATGTCGGGCTCGACGCCGTAGTTCTCGCAGGCCCACATTTTGCCCGTGCGGCCGACGCCGGACTGGATCTCGTCGAAGACGAGCAGCATCCCGTGCTCGTCGCAGAGCTTTCTCCAGGCCTTGAGGAACTCCGGCCGCGGCAGGACGTAGCCGCCCTCGCCCTGGACGGGCTCCATGACGACGGCGGCGACTTCCTTGGGCGAGACCTTCGACTCGAAGAGCTGTCGAGCGGTCTTCATCCAGTCGCCTCCGCGGTAGGGGTTGTCGTAGGGCAGGTGGAAGACGCCCGGCAGCAGCGGCCCGAAGCCGGCCTTGTACTTGACCTTGCTCGCCGTCAGCGTCACCGCGGCGTAGCTGCGCCCGTGGAAGGCGCCGTCGAAGGCGATGAGGTTGGGGCGCTTGGTGTGGTAGCGCGCGAGCTTGACCGCGCCCTCGACGGCCTCGGTGCCGGAGTTGGCGAGAAACACCCGCGCCTTCTCCTTCATCGGGGCGAGCCTCGCCAGGCGCTCGCACAGCCGCGCCATGGCTTCATAGTAGAAGTCCGTCCCGCAGATGTGCAGGAACTTCCCCGCGGCCTCTCGCACCGCCTCGACGACCTTGGGGTGGTTGTAGCCGGTGGCGGAGACGGCGATGCCGGCCATCCAGTCGATGTAGCGGTTGCCGTCGACGTCCTCGCACATGGCCCCGCGGCCGCCCGCCATCACGAAGGGATACTCCTTGATGTAGGACGGCGACGTCCACTCCTTGTCGAGGGCGATGACCTTCTTGGCCTTCGGCCCCGGAGGGGGGACGACGATGCGCGGATAGTCCTGGGTCGCGCCGCCGTTGGGCGCGGGCAGCGTCTTGGTGGCCATGTCTTACTCCATCACGGTGCGGCTTTGCTCGCGCATGAACTGCTGCACGTAGTAGGGGCCGCAGCCGCCCTTGCCGGTGGCGCCCGAGCCCTTCCAGCCGCAGAAGCTCTGCACGCCCGGCCAGGCGCCCGTCGTCGCGCCGGTGCGGCGGTTGGCGTAGCAGACCCCGGCCTCGATCTCGTCGAAGAAGCGCGCGATCTCCTTCTCGTCCTTGGTGAAGAGGCCGGCGGTCAGGCCGTACTCCGCCTTGTTCGACTCCTCGATCGCCTGGTCGAAGCCGGAAACGGGGGCGATCGAGAGGAAGGGCACGAACAGCTCGCGCTTGAAGAGCTCGTGGTCGAGGGACAGCTCGGCGATCGTCGGCTCGACGAACGTGCCCTTGGCGAAGGCGCCGTCCTTCATGACATCCCCGCCCGCCAGGATCTTGCCGCCGTTTTTGGCGCTTTCGACCGCGCCCTCGAAGGTCTTCACGGCCCGCGCGTTGATGACGGGGCCGAAGTAGACGTCCTTTTGCGTCGGGTCGCCCTTGACGATCGCCTGCGTCTTGGCCAGGAGCTTCGCGACGAATTGCGGATACACCTTCTTGTCGACGTAGACGCGGGAGCAGGCCGAGCACTTCTGGCCCTGCAGGCCGAAGGCGCTCTTCATCACGCCCTCGGCGGCCATGTCGAGGTCGGCGGAGGCGCAGACGATGGTCGGGTTTTTGCCGCCCAGCTCCATGAGCGCGGGCTTGGGCCAGTCCTTGGAGAACTCCTTGACCATGCGCATGCCTACTTCCTTGGAGCCGGTGAACACGATGCCGTCGACGCGCGGGTGCGTCCAGAACGCGTCGCCGATGACGGCGCCGCGCCCGGTGATGTAGTGGAAGACGCCGGTCGGGATGCCGGCGGCCTTGTAGACCTCGTAGAGCATCAGCCCGGTCCAAGGCGTGTCCTGGGCGGGCTTGTAGACCACGGCGTTGCCCGCCATGAGCGCGGCCGAGGACATCCCGGTCGACAGCGCCATCGGGAAATTGAAGGGCGCGATGCAGGCGAAGACCCCGAAGGGGCGCAGGACGTCCAAGGTGCGCTCGTTGGGCATGAGCCGGCCCAGCGGACGCGCGAAGCCGTCGTTCTGCTCGAAGACCGTGCAGTAATAGTCGATGAGGTCGGCCGACTCCTCGGCGTCGCCCATTGCCTCGAGGCGGCTTTTGCCGACCTCCAGGCTCATCACGGCGCCGATCTCCCACTTGCGGCGGCGGATTTCGGCGGCGGCCGCTCTCATGATCTTGATGCGGTCGCGCCAGGGCGTGCGCGCCCAGGCTTTTTGAGCCTTGTGGGCGGCCTCGACGGCCGCGCCGACCTGCTCGGCCGAGGCGGCGGCAAAGCGCCCGAGAATCCAGGAGTTGTCGATGGGGGAGGTGTCGACGAGCGGCTCTCCGCCCTTTCCAGGCACGGCCCGATAGTCGATGAAGAGAGGATGCTCTTGGCCCATGTTCTTGCGCGCCCAGGCCAGGCCTTCGTCGAAGAGCTTGTGGAACTGCGACATGTCGGCGTTGATGGCCGAATACGTGACTTTGAATTCTTTCGCGGGAGCGGCGGTCGTCATCGAACTCCTCCTTTGGCGGACAGGGAATCGAGCGTCTGGGTCAAAGCGGCCGAAAAGCGGGCGACGAGAAGGTCGATCTCCGCCTCCGGGATGACGAAGGGCGGCGCGATCATGGCGAGATCGCCGTTGTCTCCGTCGGCGTGGCCGACGTTGGGCCACACGACGAGCCCCGCGTCGCGCGCGGCGGCCGTGAAGGCCTCGGCGAACTTCAGGGAGCGGGGAAACGGCGTCTTCGACGCCTTGTCCTTGACGAACTCCACGCCGGCGAGCATCCCGAGGCCGCGCACGTCGCCGACGGCCGGCAGGTCCTTCAAGGCGGCGAGCTTCCGCTGCAGGACGGCGCCGACGGAGGCGGCGCGCGCGACGAGCTGGTGCTTGTTGATGTAGCGCACGGCGGCCAGGCCCGCGGCGCAGATGGTGGGCACGTGGGAGAAGGTCTGCGCGTGCTTGAGGGCGCCGCTGCCCCGGGCGATGGGCTCGAGGACGCGGGGGGCGGCCAGGACGGCCGAAAGGGGGACGTAGCCTCCGGAGATGCCCTTGCCCATCGTGACGATGTCCGGCCGGGCGCCCTGGAAATGCTCGAGGGCCAGCCACCGGCCGGTGCGGCCGGCGCCGCAGAGCACCTCGTCGGCGACGAAGAGCACGCCGCGGCGGTCGCAGATCTCGCGGACGGTCTTGAAGTACTCCGGGCGCGGGACGGAGGCTCCCGTCGAGGAGCCGCCGACGGGCTCGGCGATGAAGGCGGCGACGGAGTCGGCGCCTTCCCTCGAGATCGCCTCCTCGAGCGCGCGGCCCGTGCAGGCCGGGCAGTCCGCCGCGCCCGCGCAGGAGCAGCGGTAGGGATAGGGCGCCGGGATCATCGGGCACTTCACGAGCCAGTCCCCGTAAAGCTTCTTGTAGTGGCCGCGGGCCGAGGCCGAGAGCGCGAGCAGGGTGTTGCCGTGATAGCCCGGCGTGCGCGCGATGATCTTGTGCTTGCCGCTCTGGCCGCTCTCCACCCAATATTGGCGGGCGAGCTTGAGCGCCGCCTCGACGGCCTCGGAGCCGCTGGAGAGAAAATAGGACTTGAAGCCCGGCCAGGGGCACAGGGCGGAAAGCTCCGCGGCCAGCTCCTCGGCGGGCTCGCTCGTGAAGGCCGTGCCGTTGACGTAGGCGACCTTGGCCGCCTGGGCGCCGATCGCCTCGGCGATCTCGCGCACGCCGTGGCCGACGTTGACGACGAAGGCGCCGCCGCTGGCGTCGAGGTATTCCTTGCCGGCGTCGTCGTAGAGGCGGCAGCCCTCGGCGCGGACGATCTTGGGCAGGGCCTTGTCGAGGGCGCGGTAGAAGACGGGGCTGTCGGGATATTGGGTCTTCGTGACGGGCTCCACGAGCCTATTGTAGCATTGGGTCCGGGGCGATATAAAGGAAGCCGCCCTTACCGATTTTTAACCCGCCTCCGTCGGAGCGAGCATTGACAGTCCCGGAAGCCCCTGTTACACTGGCGCAAGGGATGACAGAGCTGGATTTGCGGCTGGACCTGCGTTGGACGCCGCGGGGGGCGCTGGTCGCCTTGGCCGCGCTGCTGCTCTGCCTGCCCCAGGAGCTCTCCTCCGAGAACGTCGTGCTCAGCACGACCTACCCGCCGCCCGGCGGAGTCTATTCCCAGATCCTCACGACCCAAGCTACCAAGATGGCGCTCGTCCAGTTCGGGTTCCTCGTCGTCGGCAGCAACGCTTCCGGAGTCAGCGTCACGCCGAGCACCACTACGCAGTTGGCCGTCCTGGCGCCCGGCGGCGCCGCGCGCGTCGGCATCGGGACGATCAATCCGCAGACCACGCTCGACATCGAGAACAACACGATGGGAGTTCCTCTAGGCGGGGGCCTGGCCGTCAACGGCACCAATCCTGGCGTGCGGCTGGGCGTGGGGGGACCTTCGCTGAGCAGCGATGTCTCCAACGACGCCGTCGTCAACTCGGCCGGCGGCGTGGTCCTCGGGCCTCCCGGGGCAGGCGCTTACGTCGATGGACAAGGCGTCGGGATCGGCAGCCCGCCGCTCGCCCCCCTCGGAGCCCTCGACGTCAACGGAGACGTCCTGGGCCGCACCTGGAACGTCTCGATGCCCTGCCCGAGCCCGGCCCAGGCCTGCGGGCCGGGGACGTCCTGGAGCTCCGTCCAATGCAACTGCGTGGCCGCAGCCTGCACTCCCGTCGTTTGTCCGCCCGGCCAGATCTGGGACGCGGCGGCCTGCCTGTGCATCTCGGCCTGCGTGCCGATGGTCTGCCCCCCGTTTACCATTTGGGACGGCCACTTGTGCGTTTGCGTCCCCAGCCTCGGCGGCGGGGGGGGGTGCTTCGTCGACGGCACGCCCGTCTGGACGCCGTCGGGCAAGGTGCCGATCGAGCGCGTCAAGACCGGCGACCTCGTCTATTCCGTCGACCCCGCCTCCTTCGCCCTGGTGCCCAAGAAGGTTCTCGGGACGGAGACCAAGGTCGTCGACGACGTCCTTTCCGTGAGCCTGTCCAACGGCACGACGCTGCGCGCCACTCCGATCCATCCTTTCTTGGACGTCCGCACCGGAAGGTTCGAGCCCATCGGCAAGATGAAAGCCGGCGACGAGGTGGCTGTTTTGGCCGGTCCCGCCTTGGACGGGGCGGCCGAGGAGCCGGAGGGCTTCATGCCCGACGCCGAGACCGACGTCCGGATCACTTCGATTTCCCGGCTGCCTTCGCGGCCGACCGTCGTGCACAACCTACACGTCGAAGGCCCGTACCACGATTATATCGTCGACGGAGTGCTGGTGCACAACAAGATCCTGCTGCCCTGAGACCATGGCCCAAGACCTCAAGATACGCGTGCGCGTCGTCATTCCGCCCGGGCTGGCGCGCCTGGGCCTGGCGGCGCTCTGCCTGGCCGCGGTGCCGACGGTGCTTTCCTCCGAGCAGGTGACGATGCAGACCTTCTATCCCGCGCCCTCCGCAGTCTACCAGAAGCTGCTTTCGACGCGCACGAGTTGGGTCGGACGCGATCCCGGCGGCTATCTCGACGTCGGCACGACGGCGGTGCCGCCGGCTGGGACCAAGCTTGTCGTCATGGACCCCACCCTTGGCACGGACGGATACATGGGAATAAACACAGCGGCGCCGCAGGACCGTTTGGAGGTCGACGGCGGCGTTCTGGTGGGCGGGACCAACCCGGGCGTGCGCCTGGGCTACAATGGCGGGCCGGGAGACACCTGCGCCGGGCTCGGCCAGGGCTCCTATTGGAGCTCGGGCGCGGGCGTCCAGGATCTGGTGCTGCGCTCGCCCATCGGCCAGGTGCTCCTTCAGAACGCCGGAACGACGCAGATGGCCGTTTCCGGAGCCAGCGTGGGCATGGGCATGGCGCCGTCTCCAGGCGCGCCGCTGGCCGTGGGCGGGACCATCGTCTCGCGGGGCTGCGTGGGCGGAGTTCTGATGATGTACGGGATGTTCGCTCCCGGCAACGGCTGTCCTCCGAACACGCCCTGCTCGGTCACCAACAATACGACCCAGGTCAACTGCCCGGGCGGCACCTACGCGACGTGGATGACGGGGGTCTTCAGCGTCACCCAGACCCAGAACGTCTACTTCACGACTCCGGCGGGCACCGACGGCCAGGAGGAGGGTTCGGGCTACATGTACTGCTGCCCTTGCCCGGCGGGAGCCTGCCCCGCCCTATGACCCGTCCCTTGGAGCTGCGCTTCGAGGCTTCGGTCCCCGCCGCCGCTCTGCGCGGCGCGCTCGCGGCCGCGCTGCTCCTGATGCCTTCGCGCCGGCTGTGCTCGGACAACGTCAGCATGGCCACCTACTATCCGGCTCCCTCGGGCGTCTACACGCAGGCGGAGAGCACGCAGCAGGCGTGGCTTGCCCGCGACCAGGGCTACGTCGACGTCGGCGCGACGGGCAACGCCGGGCAGACGGCCACGCTCGGCGTCATGGGCGCGATGGCGGTAGGGACCTCCTCGCCCGCCGACCTCGTCCAGGTCAACTCGACCGGCAGCGGAGGACTGCTCATCGGCGGCCCTTCGCCCACTCTGACGTTCTTGGCCAGCGGCCAGGGTCCAGGCACGTTTTCGAACTTTGGCGCCTCCGCCGACCTCAATCCGGGAGCGGGCCGCCTGGTCTTGCAGAGCGGAGGGGGAGCGGCCGGCGTCGTCGTCAGCGGCGGAAGAGTCGGCATCGGAGAGGCGGCCCCGGCCGCCGCCCTGGACGTCAACGGAACCATCAGCCAGGCTCCGGCCGTCGGCAATTTGACCCATTACCTGGGCAGCGCCGCGCCCGTCAGCGTCTGCCCGGCCGGGCAGTACGCGTCGTGGACTCCGGGCCTGCTGACGTATTCGCAGTACGCGACGGCCCAGACCGACGACGGCTCGGGCTACCTCTTCTGCGGTCCCTGTCCTCCCGGGGGCTGTCTTTAGGTTGCCCGGGATAGGACATTTTCGTATAGTCTGCGTGACTTTAAATTGAGCGGGCGAGGTCCAGCGTGAGCGAGATCACCTCTGAAGTGGACGTGCCGTTGTACGGCCTGGAAGCCGTCTACAAGGCCTGCTATGCCTTCCTCGAGCGGGCGTTCGTGCGCCTGGAGGGCGAGCCCGCGGGCAGGATCACGGTGCGCTTGCGCCTCAAGCCCGACGCCCCCGCCGAGCTCGCCAAGACCCTGGCCGGAGAGTTCGAAAACGAGCTGCTCCATCAGGCCCTGCGCACGAAGGTCGCCGCGAGCAACCAGAAGATCCGCGAATACATCGTCACGCGCGCCCTGGCCTCGGCCGAGGGCGTGGCCGTGGGCCAGGCGCCGGCCGCCGCCGCCGCGCCGCCGCCCGCCGACGTTCTCGACGAGGACCTCGAAAAGGAGATCGAGAAGCTCCTGGCCGAGGTCGAACGCGAGGGCGGCGAGGACCCGCTCAAGATCGCCGTGCCCTGGGAGGAGAAGAAGGCCTCCGGGCGCAAGGGCGGCGGGAAATGATCATCCGCTTCGACGCCCAGCTCTATCCGCGCAAGGCCGTGGAGGCCGCGGCCCGCGCCTTCGAGGACATCGCGCCGATGCGGGTGCGCGAGGGGGCCGGCGGCGTCGAGGTGGAAGTGCAGGGCGAGAGCGCCGAGCTCGACGCGGCTTGCGACGGCGACTTCGAGGGCGAGTTCGCCAACCAGGCGCTTTGGGAGGCGGGGCGATGATCACGCTCGAGGACGTCTCGGCCGTCGACCAGAGCAAGGTCGGTCCCTTCAACTACAAGGTCCTGGGCGGCCGCTACCTGCTGACCAACGCCCTCGGCCGCTTCGTGGAACTCTCCGAGGAGGATTTCAAGAGCTTCCTGCGCGGCCAGCTCTCCGAGGGCTCGGCCGCCCACGCCGAGCTCAAGCAGAAGGGCTTCCTGCGCGAGTGGATGGATTTCGACGCTCTGGCCGCCGGCTGGGCCAAGCGCAACCAGTTCGTCTGGCAGGGCACGGGGCTGCACATCGTCGTCGTCACCTTGCGCTGCAACCAGAAGTGCGTCTACTGCCAGGTCAGCTCGGTGGGCATGAAGGAGACCTCCGCCGACATGACCCTGGAGACGGCGGCCAAGGTGGTCGACCGCATCTTCGAGACGCCCAACAAGGGGCTGACCATCGAGTTCCAGGGCGGCGAGCCCTTGGTCAACTGGCCCGTGGTCAAGTTCATCGTCGAGCGCGCCCTCGA
>DAIDHI010000037.1 GCA_027452025.1 Elusimicrobiota bacterium
TCCGAAGGCTACCGCCTCGAGGCCTCCTCGACCGACTTCGGCGCCGCCGCCCCCGGCGGCACGGTCTATTCCTCCGCCACCCCCAACGCAGCCCTGGCCGAGCTCACCCTCACGGGCCTCGACGCCAACACCACTTACTACGCGCGCCTGGCCGCACTCAATTGGGACGGCGCCGGAGTCTACACGGTCTTGGACGCGACGCCGACGCTTTCAGTTCCCGTCTCCCAAGCGCAATACTACAGCGTCGGACGGACGGCGATCACCGCCAACTGGGCGGCGCTGCCGTCGGCGCCCCAGACGGCCACCGGCGAAGGCTATGAATTCGAGCTTTCGACGACGCCCGATTTCTCGGCGGTCGCGTATTCCTCGGCGACGTTCAACATCGGGCTTTCCACGCTGACGATCTCGGGCCTGAGCACGGCCACGACCTACTACGGTCGCGTGGGTTCGCTCAACTGGGCGGGTGTCGCCGACTTCCTGGGCTTGGGCTCGGCCAAGACCATCCGTCGTCGCCCCCGCCTCATCGTCATAGCACCTCAATAAGCCCTTATACCGCTGTTTTTCGCGGGAATTGCGAAAATTCCTTCGAAAAACGACAGCGCGACTTCACACTATTAGGATAGCCGTAAGCACTAGACTATCGGGCCGATGAAGAAAGGCCTGCTCGCCGCGCTCGTCTTCCTGCCTTTGGCCTGGGCGGCGCGCGCGGCCACCATGCAGAGCGCGACCAACGTGCTCTACCCGGGCGACGACAACTCCGGCGGCGAGGACGGCATCGCCTCGGTGTCGGCCTACACGCTGGGAGACGCGCTCGGCGAGGCTGCGGCCGGCTCGCGCATGACGGGCAACACCTACCAGATGGGCGGCGGCCTGCGGCAGATCATGGCCTACCCGGACGTCGTCACCGACCTCGCCGCCGGCCAGCCCGCCGCTGGCATCGCCACGATGACCTGGACCTCGCCCGGCTACGACGGCGCCTTTGGGTCGCTGCAGGCGGGCACGAGCTACTACATCGCCCTGGCCACCTTCACGGTGGCCTCGCCCTTCTCCTCCTTCAACGGCCTGCTCGTCTCCGTGTCGACCTCCGGCGTGGCCCAGGCGAGCGCGCAGGCGTTCTCCGTCACGGGGCTGACCCAGCCGACGTATTACGTGAGGATCTGGACCGTGGACGCCGACGGAAACGCCAGCTTCGGCTCCAATGTCGCCTCCTTCAGCAGCTTCTCCGCGGCCATCGCGAGTTTCATGGCGGCCTCGGGCCTGAAGGAGGCGCTGCTGACCTGGACGGGCACGGGCGCCTCGATCTCCGCCTATCACGTCTACCGCTCGCTCAACGACGTGACCTTCGTGGACGTGGCGACGACGACGGCGCCCTCGTTCATCGACCGGCCGCTGATCTCCTACACGAGCTACTACTATAAAGTCGCGCCCGTCGATTCCGGCGGGGCGGAGGGGCCTGCCTCGCCCGTGGTCCAGGCCGTGCCCTACACGCTGCCGCCGCTTCTGCCGACGGGCATCGTAGTCGTCCCCACCTCCAACGACGTCACGGTCTCCTGGTCCACGACGACGCACTTTTCCGACGGCACCGTCTTTTACGACACGGCCAGCCCCGCCTCCGACGAGCTGCAGGGCTATCAGCTCTATCGCTCAACGAGCATCTGCGCCGCGCCGACGCTGTTGGCCACTCTGGGAGTCGGCCAGAACAGCCATACCGACGTGACCGGAGGCTTGCCTTACTTCTATCAGGTCAAGTCCTACAACTCGCTGTCGGCCTCGACGGCGACGGTGGTCTTCGACTCGCTGGGCTCGGCCTATTACGTCGCCGATGATTGCCAGTCCAAGGCTATCATCCCCGACTCGCTCAACAAGCAGCTCAGCGCCGGCAATAACGGCTACGGCGAGGACATCGCCATCATCGCGCAGCGCCGGCCGCAGGACACCGGCGGCGAGATCATCCAGTCCGTCAGCTTCACGCCGCTGTTGGGCGGCCACACGCCGCTGGCGAACTTCCACCTGCCGTCGCCGGCGACGATTCAGCTGCATTACCTCACCTCCGGCGGCCGGCCGGTGCCGCAGAACCTCGTGGCGAGCGCGGCGCCGGCCGGGGATCTGGGCATGTACTGGAACAACGGCGCGGCCTTCCAAAAGATGTACGGCAAGGTCGACACCACGGACCAGATCGTGGACGTGGAAAGCCCCAATCTCGGCGTCTACCAGATCCGCACTCTGGCGCGCTCCGCCGGCCCCGTCTTCGACGTGTCGAACCTGGCCAGCCGCGTGATCACGCCCAACGGCGACGGTCTCAACGACACCTTGATCTTCACCTACGACCCCGGTCCCAACAACGTGGTGCCGACCGGGCAGATCTTCGACTTGAAAGGCCGGCAGGTCGCCGACATGACGCCGGGGGCGGTGCCCAACACCCTGACCTGGGACGGCCGGATGAACGGGCGCTATGTGACCAGCGGCGTCTACATCTATCAAATCAAGGGAGGCGGGCAGACCTTCAATGGGACCTTCGTGGTCGCGCGTTAAGGGGGCGCTGGCGTGGTCTGCGGCCCTTCTGGCGCTGCTGGCCCTGTGGGCCGCCGCCGACGGCTTTCAATTGTTCGGGCCTCTCTCGCGCTTCCTGACGCCCAACGGGCCTTATAACCAGCGGGCTATCTTCTGCTTCGACAACCCCTCCGACTCGGGCGTCAGCGGCGAGATCTATACGCTGCTCGGGGCGCAGGTTTCGTCGCTTCAGTTGCAAAGCCCGGCCGTGTCCGGCTGCCCGGCGGGCTTCAAGCCCCAGGATCTCTATTGGGACGGCCGCGAAAACGGCAGCGTGGTGCACAGCGGCGTCTACGTCTACGAGATCGACGCCGAGGGGCACCATTATACCGGCACCGTGGTGGTGATCCGGTGAGAGCCCTGCTCCTCGCCGCCCTGGTCCTGGCGCTGGCGGCGCCCGGCCGCGCGGCCTTCGACGACGTGGGCACCAGCGCCCGCGTCACCGGCATGGGCGGGGCTTTCACGGCCGTCGCCGACGACGTCAACTCGATCTACTACAATCCGGCCGGCCTCGGCCAGCTTTCGCGTCCGGAGTTCACCACCACCTACTCGAAGCTCCTCGGCGGCCTGACGGACAACTCCAACCTCCAGAACTCCTTCTTCGCCTACGAGCATCCGCTGCCGGGCTCCTGGGGCACGGCCGGCGTGGCGTGGAATTACTTCACTCTCGACAGCCTCTATCGCGAGTCGAGCGTCTTCGCCTCTTACGGCGCTCCGCTTTTCGCGGACGCCCTGCCGGGCAGCCTCTACGGCGGCGTCAACGTCAAATATCTCAGCCGCACGCTCAGCGCCGGCTCGGCGGCGAGCCAGCCCCTCGACAACAACGGCCAGGTGGTCCCGGGCGCGATGGACCCGGTGCTCCAGCACGGCACCGAGAGCACGCCGGACTTCGACGCCGGCCTGCTCTATCGCTTCGCCGACCGCTGGTCGGCGGGCGTCGACATCCAGCATCTGCTCGAGCCCAACATCGCCTTCGATCCTTCGGCGACGGACGCGCTCGGCCGCAACTACAAGTTCGGCTTGGCCTACCGCACGCCGTTCACCACCCTGTCCTCGGATTTCCAGATCACGGAAGCGCCCGACGGCACGCAGGACGAGACGGGCATCGTGGCGGCCGAGAAATGGCTGCCGACGCTGCTTTACGGCACGTTCGGCGTACGCGGGGCGCTGGCGGCGGGCACGCGGAACTTCCGCGACATCTCGATGGGCCTGTCCTACAAGATCTACAAGCTCGAGTTCGATTACGGCTTCGATATTCCGGTCAGCGGCATCATGGGCACGGTCGGAACCCACCGCATCGGCCTGACTTGGCGCTTTGGCAAGAACCCCGCCGTGGACTCGTCGGTCAGCGAGGCGATTCTGGAGAACATCGAGACCCTGGCCGAGGTCGGCACTCCTCAGTTCGATTACGAGCTCAAGGACCTGGCGCTCTACAAGCGGCAGGCGGTCCAGGAGCTGCTGCGGGCGGCCCAGCTGGACCTCGCCGCCGGCCAGTTCGCCAAGGCCTCCGGCATGATGGACCAAGTCATGGCCCTGAAGCCCGCCGATCCGAAGATCGGGCAGACCCAGGGCCGCGTGGCGATGGTGGCCAGCGCTTACCCCGAGGTGCGCGATTTCTCGGCCGATCCCGCCCAGGCCGCGATCTACGACGGCCTACTCAAATACGTCAGCGGAATGAACGAGGCGGCGATCAAGGATCTGTCCTACGCCCGCAGCCTTGTCCCGGCCGACCAGCGGCTGGACACCCTCCTGCGGGCGCTGGGCGCGACCGGGCCCTTCGAGAATCCCCCGGCGCCCGCGCCGGCGCCCGCAGCGGCGTCTCCCGCGGCGGCCGTCGCCACGGCCCCGGCCGCGGCTCCAGCCGTAGCCGCCTCGACGGCCCCGGCGGCCGTCGCCGCCGCCGCCCCGGAGACCTCGCAGCAAGCCGCACGCAAGGTGGTCGAAGGCACCATGGCGCTTCTCGAGGTGGCCATGACGCAGCGCGATTTCGAGAAAGTGATACAATTGGCGCGTCGCGTGCTGGAGCTCGACGCCGCCAACGCCCCCGCGTATCGCCGCATGGGCGTCGCTTATTACGAGCTGCACAAATACCGGGAGGCTTACAAGGCTTTGCGCTCGTCGTATCGGCTGGAGATGGATCCCAAGACCAAGGCGAGCACGAAGACCTTCGCCGAGGCCGTGGCCCGCCTGCTCAAAGCCCGCGCGGTCGTGGTCCGCAGGCCGGCGGCGGCCGCGCCGGCCTGCAGCGTCCGTCTGCAGGACGTGGAGAAAGTCTACGACGCCGGCGTCGAGCTCTACGCCGAGGGCAAGCTCTCCGAGTCGGCGCAGAGCTTCAAGGACATCCTCTGCGCCGATCCCGGCAACGCGCCCGCGCGCCGGGCGCTTAAGCGCGTCGAAGCGGAGCTCTACGAGGCCGGGGAGCAGAGATGACGATCCGCACCAAGCTGGCGGTCGGGGTCAACGTCGTGCTGATGGCCGCGATGGCCGCCTTGGGCTGGAGCGTCATCGCCGTTCAGGGCTCCTATAAGCGCGAGGACCTGGCCCGGGCGGCGAGCGTGATCGAGAACTCGGTGCGCCGGGTCGCGTTGGACACTCTCCTCCAAAGGGACGATCTGCAGCTCGTCAGCTACGTCAACTTCCTCAAGGGTCAGTACCCCGCCCTGACGTACGCGCGCTTTCACTGGCAGACCGGGCAGCGGTCCCACGACGTCGACATCGGCGACCTGACCCGGGCCGGAGTGGTCCGCGAGAAGCCCCTCCAGGTCTCGGACCCGACCGATCCGACCCATCTCGTGCAGGTCCGGCTCGGCATCGACGAGGCGGCCATCGAGCGGGAGGTCGACGCCTCGCAGCAGCGCCTGGAGCGCATCATCCTGGAGGTCTGGGCGCTGGCCTCGCTGGCGGGGCTGCTCTTGTCGTTTTTGCTGGCGCGCGGCTGGACGCGGCCCTTGGCCCGCCTGGGCGCGATGGCGGAGACCATAGGCCGCGGACAGCTGGGCGGGCGCTTGGAGTGGAACTCTCACGACGAGATCGGCGTTCTGGTCGGCGCCTTCAACGGGATGTCCACGCGCCTGGAGGAGCTGGAGGACGCCAAGAAGCAGTTCGTCTCCTCGGTGTCCCACGAGCTGCGCTCGCCTTTGGGCGCGATCGCCAGCTTCATCCACCTCGTCGAGGAGCAGCTGCGCTCGAGCCTCGACCCCAAGGCCCCGCAGAGCCTGTCGTATCTGGAGCGGGTAGAGGGCAACATCCGCCGCCTCGAGTCCTTCATCAGCGACATCCTGGACGCGGCCAAGATCGAGCGAGGCAAGCTCGAGTGCGTGCTCAAGCCGGTCGGCCTTCAGGACGTCGCGGCCGACGTCGCGGGCTTCTTCGGGCCGCGCGCGGCGGAGCAGGGCGTGACTCTTTCGAGCGCCATGCCTCCCGACCTGCCGAGGATCGACGGCGACGCCGAGCGCCTGCGCCAAGTCTTCGTCAATCTGGTCTCGAACAGCCTCAAATTCACGCCGAAGGGCGGGCGGATCTGGATCAGCGCGGAACAGTTCCGGGAGGGCGGGCGGCGCTGGGTCGAGGTGGCCGTGCGCGACAACGGGCGCGGAATGGAGTCCCAGGATCTGGACCGCCTGTTCAAGCTTTTCTCCCAGGGACGCAACGTCTCGGAGCGCGTCGTGGGTTCCAAGGGCACCGGGCTCGGCCTCTACATTTGCCGCTCGATCATCAAGCAGCACGGCGGGCAGATGGGCGTGACGTCGACGCCGGGCAAGGGGACGGCGGTCTCCTTTACCCTCCGGCTGGCCGAAGCGCCGCCTGCGGCGGCGTAAGCCGCTTCCAGCGCATTCGCTCGAGCGGGAAATCGTGCAGGCCGGCCGGCGAGGCCACGAGGATCCATAGGCGTCCGTCGGCCACGGCCATGCCGGTGATGGGGCTGGCGGCCGCGATCCAAGGCGAAAGATCGAACTCATCGACCGGCGTCAAGGCCGCGCCGTCGGCGCGGTAGCGAACGACCCGCCGCAAGGCCGGATCGCAGACCAGCAGCAGGCCCTCTTGCAGCGCCAGCCCCGTCGCCCGGGCGGTCTCGGGAAAGCCCGAGAACTGGCTGACCGGCGTCAGCGAAGTGCCCAGGAGGGAGCGGCCCAGGAGGTATTGATAGGCCGAGCCGTTGACCGGGTCGAGGGTCCAGAGCGCGTCTCCGGAGATGTCGACGGCGCCGAAGCGCCGGTTCGGATAAGGATACATTTTGCGCACGGAGCGCGCGGCGCCTAAGCCGCGCTCGTAGAGGGCGCCGTGGTCCGGCGAGGTCGTCCAAAAGGCGCCGTCGGAGTCGCGGGCCAGGCCGGCGACGGCGGCGCCCGACAGGGGCCCCCCGTCCCAGGAGCGGCCGTCGGGCGAGACCGTCAGGATCTCATGGCGGGCCGGATCATAGGCGAACAAGTCCTGGCCGTCGGAGGCGAGCGCGGCAAGGCCCTCGGCCGGCAAAGCCACGAAGCCGTGCGAAGGCTCAAGCAGGATGCCGGCCAGCCGCGCCAGCGTGAAAACGACCAGGCCGACTGCGGCCAGGCCGAGGACCCAACGCAGAGGGCCGGAGGGCTCGAAGAGGCGATCCCAGCCCGGCGCCGGCGAGGGCGAGGGCGAGGGCGCGGCCGGCCGGGCTTGCGGCGGCGGCTCCAAGGAGGCGCGCGGCGGCGGCAGCGGCCGCGCAGCGGGCAGCGGCCGCTCCTCCTTAACGACCGGCGGCTGCTCGGGCGCGGCGGGCGCGGGCGGCGGAAGCGTCGGCGCGGCGGCCTCGGCGGGGACGGCCGCGATGGGAGCGGCCGGTTCCGGGACGGCCGCGGGCTCCGGGCGCGGCGGCTCGG
>DAIDHI010000038.1 GCA_027452025.1 Elusimicrobiota bacterium
GCGCCGCGGCGGCGGCCGACGGGGCGACGCCGGCCGCCGCGACCGACGCGGGGGCTGCCGCCGCGACGGCGGAAACGGCCGGCGCTTCGCCCTGGAGCGCGGAAACGCCGGCGGGCAGCGACGGGGCCTGGGCGGACGACAACGGCGCCGCGGGAAGAGCCAGGGACGGCAGCGTCTCGCCGCGGCTCGGGCTTGCCGGAGAGGCCATCATCTCGCCGGCGGCCGCGTAGGCGGCGAAGCCGGGGCAAGTCCAGAAAATCGCGACGACCAGCAGGCCCGCCAGCGCTCGTTTCATGGGCCCGATTCTATCGCTTTGCCGGAAAACGCCGGGCGGGCCGAAAGGCCCAGGAACCCGTCGGCAAACGGCCCAGCGAGAGCTGGGTCGGCGCGCCTACTGCCCGAGGATCACCAGCCGCACCCAGAGGAGGGCAGGAACGAACGCGGCGAGGCCCACGCAGAGGAGGCACCAGAGCAAGGTCTTGAGCGGCGAGTCCCCGGCCCGGCGGGCGAGCTGCGGGAAGCTCTCCTCGAGCTTCTGAATGCGGCTGCGCTGATATTCGCGCTCCCCGCGCAGCGACGCCGCGAGCTCCGCGTGGGCTTTTCCCGCGGCCTCCTCCTGCCAGATCATGCCGTCGAGACGCTCGATGAAGCGCAGACGCCGGGAGTGCTCCTCGGCGATCGCCGGCGCGGGCCGCGAACCGACGGCCTCAAGCACCCTGCGCGTCGCGGCCGGACCCTTGGCGTCGAGGACGAAGGCGCGGCGCATGCGCGAATCGGCCGTGCCGCCGACGCTCAAAGTCAGCGCGCCGCGCAGGGCGCGCTCCATGTTGCGATCGGTGGCGTTGCCGGTCAAAGGCACCGGCCCGAACGCGCGCCGAGCCAACGCGGCGGCCGCGCGGCCCAGGGCCCCGAGCCGCGGCTCGTCCTTGGGCGCGTACATGCTGTCTCCGAGGATGACGGCTCGGCGCGCCGACACGCCCTTGAGCTGCGCGATGCGCTTGACGGCCACCGACTTGTCGAGTTTGGAGAACGTCAGATACGGCGGCAGCGTCGGGTCCTTGGCCATGCGGCCCTCGACCTCGAAGTCCATGCCGCGCTTGCGCAACTCGGCCTGGAAAGCGGCGGCCAGGGCCTTCACCGCGGATTCCGGCGTGCCTTCCCGCAGGATCATGCCGTAGCCGTAGGGACTGTGGAATTCGTTCTTGAGCGCCGTGCCGAACTCCGGCAGCCGGGCCTTGACCGCGGCCGCGGCCTCGTCGATCGCGGGGCGCATCGATTCCGGCAAGCCGGGCTCCTCGTAGATCAGCTTCGGAGAGCCGTCGGCTTGGTACTCGTAAATCTTGCCTCCTCCGTTGGTGGCGATGAGCAGGCCCTCGCGCTCCGCGGCCGGGATGGACTCGAGGGAGTCGAACGCCGCCATCTGGCTTGAGCCCGGCTTGACCTTGTCGGAACGGTCGGTGATCGCGACGAAGAGCTTGCCCGACTTCTTGACGCCCGCCACGGCCGCGGCCGTCTCCGGCGTCATCACGGTGTTGTATTTCGCCAGGGTATCGTCGATGTCCGAGAACACGGCCTGCTTGGACGACGCCCTCTGGACGAGGCGCCGCGTGAGGCTTGCTCCGGCGGGCGCAAGGCTGTAGTTGACCCCGAACGCGGTCGCGAGGACGGCCAGGACGCGGCGGCGCGCGGCGTAGGAAAACCGTCCGTCGACGCCCTTGGGGCCGCTCGGCGCGGCGGGCGGCGGCAAGGCGGAGCCCGGCTGCCGCGAGGCAAACGCCTCGGCGGAGGCGGTCTGCGCGGCGGCGGGCGCCGAGACGGCTTGCGCCGGGGCCTCTGCCGCCGACGCGGCCGGAGCGCCGGCCGACGGGACGGCCGCGGCGGGCAAGTCGAGTTGCGGGACGGCCGGCGCGCCGACGGAGGCCTCCGGCAAGGGCCGGCCGGCCGGACCCTCGACCTCGGCGGCGGCGCACAACGACGGGGTCGCCAGACCGGCGGAGAGCAGGACGGCGGCTATGACGGAGAACATTCGATTGGTATTCACTTTAACCTCTTTTTAAACAGCGGCCCGGTCAGGCCGGGCAGGAGTTTGGGAGCCAGCAGGAACAGCGCGGCGGAGGCCGCGAAAAGCGCCCCCATCGGAAGGAACATCGCGGGGAAAGCCCACTTGAGAGCCATCAGGCTCAGGATGCCGTAGCCCAAGGACAAGGCCCCGTTGAAGAACGAGCCCTGCACGCCCATGGCCTGGCCCATGGCAACCCCCTTCGGCACGCTGCCGTAGAAGTATTTGTAAAGCGCGTTGTTGCCGGCGCCGTAGGAAAATCCCATCGCCACGGCCCCGAGCAGCAGGAAGACCGGGTGAAACAGCGTCATGAGGCCGAGGCCGGCGAGGAGCCCGCAGCCTAGGAGCGCGATCAAACCCTTCTGGGTGAAGCGCCGGCCGGCGGCCATGAGCCCGGCGCCCGCGGCGGCGGTGCCGGCGGCATAGAGGAGGTGCCCGGGGAAAAGGCCGTGATAGGCCCACACCCCCGTCAAGGCCAGCGCGCCGGCCTGCACGAATCTCTGCGCGCGAATCCGTCCGACCAGCGGCACGCGTGCCTTGGGCAGGTCCGCCTGGCTTGCGTAGGCGAGCAGCTGGCCGAAGAAGAAGGCGCCAAGGAGCTTTCCAAGCATCAGCCCCGCGGCCGCGGCTCCCGCCACGCCCTTGGCGATCAGCGGGAAGCCGACGTATTGCATCCCCAGCACCAGGGCTCCGGCGCCGAAGGAGATCAGAAGGATCACGTTGCGCAGGGGCTTGTGAGAGAGCACGGGCTGGGCCGCGTCGGAGCTGCGGATGAGCCCGAGCAGCGCCGCGGTCACGAGCAACGGCGTGTGCACGAGCTCGTAGGCGGCCGACAGCGCGCGGGCGGCTGGAGCGCTCGCATGCGCCATCAGAGCGTGAGCCGGAGCGGCCGCGAAAGCGGGAGACCACTGCGCCAAGCCGAAGACCAGAGCCGCCGCCGCGAGCCGTGCGATGGCCCCGCGCCGGCCCGCGACCGCCGCCTTGGCCGCCTCCAGCCGCCGGCGCCACGCCCCGGGCCGGCAGAAGGCGCGCGCCGCGGCCTTCACCGCGGATGCCGCCTTGCGCAGTGTCTGGGACAGCGCCAGGGACGGAGGCTCCTGCTCGCCCGTCTCCCGATAGGTGACGTGCTTGTTGGGCATGAGCCAGAGGCAGATCGGCAGCACCACCAGGAAGTTCGTCAGCGAGGCCACGATGAACGGCAGCCTGGGTCCCCAGACCGGAGCGAGGAAACGCGCCAGATGGGGCCACGCCTGAAGGGAGAGCGGGTGCATCAGCATGTCGACTAGGGCGCCGGCGCCCAGGATGAGGTTGAGCAGCGCCTGCAGCGAGAGATAGCGAACCTGCCCCACGGCGAAGAGCGTGGGCGCGTTCTTGGGCCCGCCGATGCCCTTGAGATAAGCGTTCTCGGTGGTCATGATCATCGAGAGCATCCAGCCGTTGGCGATGGCCCCGGCCGCCAGCGTCCAGAAATTGAGGATGCCGAGGGTGAGGAAGACGGCCACGTCCAGCACGAGCACGCCGCGCAGCACGGCGTTGAGCGCCATGCCGTTTCGGATCGTCATCTTGTCCACGATCTTGCCGTTGAGCGGCCCCGTGGCGATCGAGGCGAACGGTCCGATCGCCATCAGCGTGGCGAAGCGCGCCGGCCCCACGACGGGCATGGCGATCAGGGGATAGATCAGGGACGTGAAAATGAAGACGAGGATGCTGGCCGTGCTCTGCGTGAGCCACCCGACCACGGCCTTGACGTCCATGGCCTCGGCCTTGACGTCGCCCTGGTAGGCCAAAGCCTCGGCGATCTCTCGCGCCGCCGCCGGGCCGGTGCGCGGCCAGACGAGCGCGTCCATATCCGGGTCGGCGGAGCCTCCGACAGCGATGGCCGTCCCCCCTGGCGCGGCCTGGGCCATCGGAGCGTCGACGCTTCGCGCGCCGAAGAACTCGTCTCCGACGACCAGCGTGCCGCTGGCGGGCACCGGCTCCTTAGAGCGCCGCAGGAGCAGCCGACGCGCCGGCCCCTGCAGCCAGGCCGGCAGGTATCGGAAGGCGTCGCGCAGGCGCAGGAAGGACGAGGCGTAGGAGCGCAGGGCCGTCATGCCCCGCGCCTTATCGTATTTCCAGACGGAAAGGCTGGGCCGGCGGTCGCCGCCGAAGCCCATGCGCGCGCTGACGGTCAACGGAAGCTTGAGCTCGGCAAGCGTCCTTTGCATCCGCGCCGCCGCTTCGGATACCTGGTCGGCCGTCAGCGAACGGTTCAAGAAGCCGGTAAAGCGGTATCCGGAATAGTCCGGGGCCGCGGAATCCAGTCCGAAGCGCAAGCCCACGTCGCGCAGTGCCGCCGAAAGGACGGCGCGCTCGCCCTCCGTCCAAACCGGCTGCTTCTCGACGAGCCGCGCGCGGCCTTGGCGGTCGAAGAGATAGACGCGAGCGCCGCTGTCGGCACCGAGCGAGAGGTTGGCCTTCTGCGCGGGCGTCAGGGAGGACAACGCGTCGAAAGCCGTCAGGGCGGCCGCGTTCGAACTGGTGTCGGAGCGCCCGGTCAAGAGCATGACCTCCGTGGCGGCCTGCGCTCCACGGGCGAGGAGAGCGCCGACGGCCGGGTCGATGGCGCCCTCTCCGGCGTCGAGGAGCGTGCCGTCGAGATCGAAAGCCGCGGCTTCGGGCTTTTGCCGGCGCAGCTGGTCCAGGATCGCTCGCGCGTAACTCTCGGAGACGGGCAAAAGGCTCTTGCGGATGCCCAGGCCCGCCAGAAGCCGCAGGGCATAGCGATGGACCTCGTAGTCGGCGGCGCCGCCCGCGGCGTTGGCGGCGGCCGCGCGGTCCAAGGCGGCCTGCGCGGCCGGGCGGTCGGAGGAGCCCGCGATCGCCTTGAGCGCCGAGCGCCGGTCGGCCTGCGGCCTGGACAGATCGGAAGCGACGGCCTCGAGCTGCGAGACGGAAAGCCGCGCGAGCGTCCCGTCGGAGGAGGGCCCTTCCGGATCGCCGCCCGAGGAAACGAGGGACGAGACCGGCGCCCGCGAAGAAGAGCGGTCGAAGAGCCGGGTCAAGACGCCGCCGACCGAGCCGCCGCGCCCGTCGGCTCGAGCCTGCGTCAGCCGGCGAGCGACGGCCGCAAGGGCGGTCTGGGCTTTAGGCGAGGATGCCGCCTGGAGCGGCTGGAGAGCGCCCGCGGCCGGCGCCTGAAGCGCCGAAGCCTGCGCGGCCGCCGGCTGTCCGACGCCTTCCAACCGCGAGAGCGACCCGGAGACCGGGAGCGCGAGCTGGGCAATCTGCGGGGTTTCGGGAGCGCGGGCGGGCTCGGACGGCCCCTCGAGGATGCCCGCCGCGGCCTGATAGGGAGCCAGGCCGGCCGACAAAACGGCCAGAGCGGCCGACAAGAGAACGGATAGCAGGGCCCGCCAGGCACGCGGGTGCGCTTTTCTCATGCGCCTCCATTATAAGCGGGCATCGCGGCCGGCGGTTGGGTCCTAGGACCCGCCCGCCGGCGGCGTTGGACCCACCCTTTCCGGGCCCGGGCCCAGACGGCCGTCGCACAACCTTTACTTGCCCGGGAGGCGGCGTCCAAGGTAGGGTTTAGCCCCCTCGCAACCGAGACAGGAGGACACCATGACCGCGTCATCGACCAAACCGAAGCCCGGCGCCTTCGCCAAGGACGTCGCCTTCGACAACGACATGATCCACGTCACGCTCGCCGACGGCCGGCGCATCGGAGCGCCGCTGGAGTGGTTCCCGAAGCTGCGCAAGGCCGGAGAAGCCGAGCGCAAGAACTGGCGCCTGGTCGGCAAGGGCATGGGCGTCCATTGGGACGCGCTCAACGAGGACGTCTGGGTGGCCGCCCTGCTCGAGAACTGAAGCTTACTTCTTGCGCCGGCGCGCGTTTCGGGCGGCCTTGCCCTTGGCGCGGCCCTTCTTCGCCTTGCCCTTCTTGGCCTGGACCGGCCTGCCGTCCGCGGTCACGCCCAGGAGCTTGGCCTCGGTGCGCGCGATCGCCTCGAAGACGCGGGGAATGCGCGCGCGCTGCCTCTCCCGGTCGTAGGGCGTGATCGTGGGCTTTTGCACGAGGTTGTAGATGAACTCGACGACGGCGTCGTCGACGATATAAGAGCGCTCGCCCGACAGGTAGGGGACGGGGAACGGCTTGCCCACCCAGCGCTCGTAGTTGAAGAGCGAATAAGTCAGGACCTGGTCGTCCTTTTCCAGCTTCTGGACCGACTTCGCCGGGCCGGTCTTGAAGTCGTAAGTCACGAGCGTGGCGTGTCCCGGCTTGGCCGGGTCCGGACGCAGGGCGACGAAGTCGAAGATCGTGTGGACGATGTAGCGCTCCTTGAACTTGCCGTTTTCTCCGCGCTTGTAAGTCTCGATGACGATGAAGTTCGGGATCTCCGTGCCGACCAGGATCTCCCCGCGCCGGTAGGCGGCCACGACGTGGCCGTACATCTGCAAGCCGCGCCGCACGGAGGCGTTGAGCAGGCGCTCCATGCGCGTGCCGGCGGGGATGCCGACCGGCTTGGTCTCCCGGATGCCGCGGTTCCAGCGCTCGCGCAGCTGCGCCGCGTATTGCTCCGGCGTGGGCACCCGTCCGTGCTGCAGCTGCGAGATCAGCCAGTCGTTGTTGGCGTGCACCACGTGGCCCGAGAAGAAGTTGACGTGCTGCTCGGCCGCGTCCTGGGCGACGATGAACTCCGACATGTAGCGCTCGCGATAGCCGGAGAACTGGATCATGCGGGACGCCGAGCCCTTCTTGCCGCCCTTGCGGGCCTCTCCGAGGATGAGCCCCAAGACGTTCTCGACGAGCGCCGGCCCCTTGAGGTCGGTCAGCTTGGACAGGTCCAGGCGCGGGTTGACGGCGCGCAGGGCCGGGTCGTCGGAAAGCACCACGACGTCGGATTTGGACGGCGTGGTATAGAGGCCGAATTCTTCTCCCAAATCGCGATCGAGGCGCTCGAGACTGCCGCGAAGGTCCGTCTTCTGCGCGATCGCCGATTTGGTGCCGTCGGCGTTGTCGACGACCTTCAGGCTCAGCGAAAGCCCTTGCTCGGCGGCGCGGCGGCGGAAGTCCTCGGCCCAGCGCGAGACGGCGGCGGCGGGGGCGCTCTTGGGCAAGACGAGCTCGAAACGGATGTTGGGATCGCGGGGCGTGAAGCGCTTCTCCCGCTGGAAGGGGTTGAAGCGCCGGCCCTCGATGAACACGGGAGGCTGGGCTTTGCGAAGCACCTCGGCCGGAGGGATGCCGGCGACCTGCGCCGCGCGGCGGCCGGCGCCCTGCAGCACTTCCAGCTCGGGCTGGGAAAACGCGAGCATGTCGATCGGCTCGACCGTCCCGTCCTTGCGCATCTTGGAGATGACGGCTCCGTCGTCGGTGACGGCAAGGAATCGGTTGGGCATCTGCGCCGTCAGCTGCGCTCCCGACATATGGCGCACGAGGACGTCGTGCATGCCGCCGGGGGCGTCGTAGGGCCGGCGCGAGAAGGCGACGAAGTAGACGCCCGTGCGCTGCAGCTCGGCCATATCGGCGGCCTGCTGGGCCGAAAGGGGCTCCTTCCAGGAGTCCACGTCCAAGAAGACCAGGCGCGGCGGGAATCGAGAGAGCGTCTCGAGCTGTCCCTGCGCCTTCAGGGTCAGGGGCGTCCGCTCGGCGGCGGGCTCCGCCTGCGGAGCCGACTGCTTGCCGTGGACTTCCTTGTATAGATCGATGTAGGACTGGAACTTCAGCACGCGCACGCGGGTGGAAAGCGAGATCGGCGCGTCGGAACGGTGCCAGAACTGCCGGTTCTCGTCGAGCCGCTCAATGAGCTTCTGCCGCAGCTCGCGCACGGACAGCTGGAGCTGAAAAGCCGGCACGATGCCCTTGAAATCCTCCTTGCTCATGCGGCCGATGGCCTTGGTGGCCGCGGAGGTGACCTTGGTGGCGCGCCCGAAGACGTTCTCGTCGCCGGACACGACGTCCACGGCGACGCCGCGCCGGAAGGCGTCCCAGTATTTCTCGCTGCCGTTCTTGCGCTCGCCTTTGAGACGAGGCGTCTCGCGGATGGCCTTGACGGTGCCGTAAATGGACTTGGCGGGATCTACGGACAGCAACGCGCCCTTGATGGAATGCGGAAAGCTCAACTGAGGGCGATCGGTCTGGCCGCGCCCGTTCTGCGGCGCGGCGTCCTCGCCGCCCTCGTCGTCGCCTTCGGCGGGCACCGCCTCGGCGGCCGGGGCCTCGAAAGCGGGAACGAACGCCGCCGGCGCGGCCGATCCGCCGTCGAAGAGGCGCTGAGACGCCGTGAAAGCGCCGGAGGCACCGCTTCCGGCGGCTTGGGAACGCCCGGAGACCGCGCGAGCGCCCCCGGAGAGCTGCGCTCGAACGGCCGGGGGTTGGGCCGCGGCGCTCGCAGGCGCCTGGGCCGCGACCGGCGCCTGCGCCTGGACGGCGGCGGGCGAGGCAAGCGGCGCCGGAAGCGCCGCCTGCGCTGCGGACGCCGGCGCGGACAGCGCCTCGACCGCGGGAGTCTCAGGCTCCGACAACGGCGAAACCGGAGAGATCTCGGCCGCGCACAAGAGGCCCGGCTGAAGCGCCAGCAGGACGGTCAGTCCGCCGCCGATCAGTCTCACGACGCCTTCCCCTGGCGCTTGCGCGCCGGCCGCGCGGCTTGCTTGGCCTTTTTCGTCGCGCGTCCCACGGCCGCCTTCTGATTCTTCTCCTGCTCGGCCTGCCAGTAGGCGAGGAACTCCTTGTCGGCCAGCATCTTCTCGATGAGGGCCGTGACCTCGCCGGAGCGCGCTTCCACCTGCTCCGGCGTCAGGATGTCGCTCGGCATGTCGCGAGTCATCGTGTGGTAGATCGCCATGACGCGGGCCGGCTCGCCGTTGACCGTCCAGCGGCCGTCGGCTTCCTTCTTCGCGTAGCCCTGGAGCATCGCCCGCATCGCCAGATTGATCTCCAGCGACTCCTCGAAGTCGTCCTGCCGCATTTCCTTGCCCGTGCGGTAGGCGTGGACGACGAGCAGATAGCCCTGGTCGTCCTTCTCGACCTGGCCGCGGGCCGGAAGGACGCCCACCTGATAGCGGCGCTTGGTGGCCGGGGACTCGTAGAAGAGCTTGATGTTGGTGCCCGAGTCGCGGGAAAGGTTGATCAGCGTGCCGACGACCCTCTCCGAGACTCCCTTCGGGAAGTTCGGGAAGTTGCGCTCATAGTAGTTCGTCAGCCACTGGCGCATCACGCCGAGGCGCTCGCGCTCGAAGGAGCGCCACTTCTTGGAGCCCCGCATGCCCTCCATCTCGTCGGGCAAATTGATTCCGTACGCTTTGGGGTTGCGCGCCATCGAGTCGAGCAGTTCCAGGGCCGCCGCGAGGCTGGAATGGTCGAAATCGTGGTTGCGAATGCGGTGGTAGAGCTCCGCCATCAGATGGTAATGGACGATCGCGAGGTAAAACTTGGATTCGGCCTGGTAGCGGCCGAGCGACGGCTCGAGCCGAAAGCCGCCGCCGCCGCGCGGGTCGCCGTAGCGCTGCCGGGCCTCCAGCCAGGACACGTAGGAGCGCAGCTCGTTGCGGGTCACCTTCACCTCGTCGAGGCCCTTGCCGTGCAGCACGGCGAAGAGACCCTGCTGAAGCTCCGCCTCATCGGTCACGCCGTGGATGAGGTATCCGTGGCCGGGAATCTGGTCCTTGCCCGGAAGGGTGGCCAGGAAGCGCGCGGCGCGAGTGGAGTCGGCCAGCAGAAGGACGTCCTCCTGCCTGAGGCGGTCGCGCAAGTCGGGATATTGATTCCGGATCGCGGCGAAGATGCGCCCGGTGTTGAGGTGCAGCGACGCCGACTGGATGTAGAGAGCGACCTTGCCGTCCGCCTGGGGGGCGGCCGTCGCCCGCTCGTCGAGGCCGGCGGCTTGCAAGCGAGCGTTGTAGCCCTTGACCATGTCGCGGACCAAAGAATCCCGCTTGGCGTTGGAGAGGCTCTTGGGGAGCTGGAATTCGGTGCCGTAGAAATAGATCTGCTCGCCGCCGCTGCGGGTCTCCCCAAGAGGCTTGACCCGGTAGCGGGCCGCGATCTCGCCGTTGACGGCCGAGAAGAGCTCCAAAGCGGCCGGAGCGAAGCCCTCGGCGTCCGGCACCGCTCCCTTGGGGTTCTCGGAGCGCGCGGCCTTGTGCATGGCGATGCGGGCGCCGTTATAGCTGACGATCATCACGGGATTGCCCGCGCGCGTGCGCAGTTGCGAAGTGAGGACGGCCTCGGCGGAATTGTCCCCCTTTTCGGCGCGCGGCGTGACGAAGACGACGTGCACGCCGAGGTCGGCGAGCTTCTCGACGTAGCGCACCGTCGTCTCCGAGGCCGCGCCCTTGAAGGCGTCCAGGATGATCACGACCTTGGGATAAGCCTTGTCCAGCGGCGCGTCGTCTTGGGAAGCGGCTGCGGAGCCGCCGTCTCCCGCGCCGCCCGAGCCGCCGACGGCCGAGCCGTCGAAGGCCGCGTCGAAAGCGCCCGGCGCGCCCTCGGCGGGAGCCTGGCCGTGAGACGCTTTCAGGGACGCTCCGAGAGATTCGGCTTGTCCGAGCGCCTCCCGCGGCAGCGCGGCCCCGTCCCCTTGCTTGGGGGCAACGCCCTTCGACGCGGCTTGGATATAAGCGTTCGCGGCCGTCGGGAGCGCGACCTGCGGGAGAGCGGGAACGGCGGCGGAGAGCCCGCCTCCTTCGATAGCGGGAGCGGCCGGAAGGGCGAGAGCCGCGGAAAGAGCAACCCCCTCGTTTGCGAGGGGGCTGGTCATGGCGGAAAGAGGAAGGCTCGGAGCGGCGAGGTCGCGGGGCGCGGGCAAGGCGGCCTCTTCCGCGTGCGCCGGGAAGGGCGAGAGGCCGAGCACGACGAGGTATGCGAAGACCGAAAACATCGAGTTCGGCGAAATCCGTTTCATGAAGCTTTCTCCCTCTTGACCTGCGCGCTTTGGCTCAGCGGCGAGTCATTATAGTCGCCGCAATTTTTCCGCGAGCGGGTCGATAGTCCCAAAGGCACCCGGGATTTGGGCCCAGAAAAGGCTGGGCCCTTGGGGACACTCTGACCGGGCAGTATACTTCTAGTGTCATTTTTCATCATCTTTTACGCGCCCGCCCGCCCGCTCAAAGGATGCGCGTCGAGCCACCGCAGCAGCGCCGCGGCCACTCGGTAGGTGTTCTTGTAGAGCCCGAAGTCGAAGGCGCCGAAGTTGTCGCGCGCGGTGTGGATGATGGAAAAAACGAGATCCTCCGGCCCGCTGTAGATGGTCATCGCCGGGATCGGCGGCCGCTGCCAGCGAAAGCTCGATGAGTCTGCGTCGCCGCCGTCGAGATAGTCGCGCGACAGAGACAGCCGGTCGCCGTCGGCAAGCCGCGCGTTGGCGTCGGCCACCGCCGCGTCGGCGGCGTCGAGCAGGACCCCGTCCGAGTTGTTCTCCCAGGAGTTGGTGGCCCCTCCCTTGATCGCGATCGTGTCGTAGTTGATGTCGGCCTCGATGCGGGCGCGCTGCGCGGGCGACAGCGAGGCGAGGAAATGCTGGGAGCCGAGCAGGCCGTCCTCCTCGCGCGCGAACGAGACGTAGATGCGCGCGGCTTCCGTCTCGAGGTCTTTCTCCGTGCGGTAAAGGTGCGTCACGAGGGTGGTGCCCGTCCAGTTGTCGATGACGCCGTCGCCCTCGCTGACCTTGTCGTTGTGGCTGCTGCTGACGAGGATGCGGTCGGTGCGGCCGCGCTTGAGCACGAAGATATTGTGCTTGCCCGTGGGCCGGCCGCGGCCGTCGCGCACCTCCTGGAGCTGGACCTCGTCGTAGCGGGAAAAATCCGGAGTTTCGACGAGGGCATGCGCGGGATCGTATTTCGCTCCGCCGAGCACGAACAGACGGATCGCGGCGGCCTCGCGTTCCGCCGCCGTCTTCTTGGATTCCCTGACGCTTTCGAGCAGCTCGCCGTCGGTGGGAGCCGCCTCGAGCCGCGCGCGGCGCGAGACGACGACGCCCGGCGCCTCGCCGTCGGCCAGGGCGCCGAAATACTCGGCTATGGCCGCATGCACGTGGCCGGCGGCGAAGAGCTCGGCTTCGGCTGCGCGCGGCGGCGCGCCGCCTTTGGCGCCGTTGGCAGCCGCGTTGTCGTCGGCGCCGGCGGAGGCTGGCGCCGCTGCCTGCGCCGCGGCGCGGGGCGCCGCGCCCTCGACGGCCTCAGGAGCCGGGTTGGCGCCGAGGGCGGCCGGGAGGGCGGGCGGCAGCGGCGCGGGAAGCAAGCCCTCGAAGACGGCGGGCGCGGCTTCGATAGGCGCAACGGTCCGCGGCAATTGCGCGCGGGGCCCGCTGTAGAGCGAGAGCGCCCGGGCGGGAGCGCTCGCGCCGAGGAGGATGGACAAGACGGCGGCGACGAAGCTGCGGGGCGCGGTCATGGCGCCAGTCTAGCACTGGCTCCGAAGGCCCCGATGCAGTCGAAGGGCCTAGAAAAATGCGGATATTGGTCCTAGGAAGCGCAGGACCATCCGGTCCGCTAGTCCAGCTCGAACTCGTCGCCGTATTCCGGCAGTTCGAGGCGCTCGACGCCGAGAGCTTTCAAGTGGGCGGCCAGCGCCTGCCGGTCCCTGGGATCGCCGTGCACCAGGAAGATCCTGCGCGGGCGCGGCTGGAGGCTTTGAATGAACCAGGTCAAGTCGACTTTGTCCGCGTGCGCCGAGAAGGTGTGCATGACCTCCACCCGCGCCCACACCTCGTGCTCGAGGCCGAAGATCTTGACCTTCTTGGCCCCGTCGGCCAAGCGGCGGCCCAAAGTGCCTTCGGCCTGGTAGCCGACGATGAGGATGGTCGTGCTGTCCTTGTCGATGTTGTTGCGCAGATGGTGAAGGATGCGCCCGCCCTCGCACATGCCGGAGGCGGACAGGATGATCATCGGGCCGGGCAGGTCGTTGAGGCGCTTGGACTCCTCCGAGGTCCGCACGTAGCGCAGCGACTCGAAGCCGAAGGGATCTCCCTCCTTGGCGGCGTAAGCCTTGAACTCCGGCGCGAAGGAGAAACCGTCCTTGTATTTATTGAACAGGTCGGTGATGCTGACGGCCATGGGACTGTCGATGTAGACCGGCACCGGCGGGATGTGGCCGTGGCGACGCAGCTTCTCGATGACGAAGACGATCTCCTGCGTGCGCTCGAGAGCGAAGCTGGGGATGAGGATCTTGCCCTGCTGCGCGACGGCGCGGTCGATGACGTCCTTGAGCTGCCCTTCGACCAGGGAAACGGGGTCGTGCACGCGGTCGCCGTAGGTGCTTTCGATGAGGAGATAATCCACGTTGGAGGGCACGTGCGGCGGGTCCATCATGAGTCCCCGGCGGCGTCCAAGGTCCCCCGTGAAGACGATGCGGCGGCGACCCCTGGCCGTGTCGACCTCGACGTGCGTCATCGCCGAGCCAAGCACGTGCCCGGCCGGCTGAAACCGCGCCCGGACGCGGTCGCTCAGCGCGATCGTCTCGCCGAAGGCGCGGCCTTCGAAGAGGCCCAGGCAGGCCTTGGCCTCGGCCTCGCCGTAAAGGGGAGCGATGGATAGTCCGCGCTTGGCGTGGATCTTGTTGAAGAAGGCCGCGTCGTGCTCCTGCAAGTGCGCGGAATCCAGGAGCATGAGTTGGCAGAGCTCCGCCGTCGCCGGCGTGCACAGGATCTTCTTGCCGTAGCCCTGCTTGGCCAGCAGCGGCAGCGCCCCGCTGTGGTCGATGTGGGCGTGGGAGAGCAAGACGGCGTCGAGCTCCCCGGGCTTAAAGAGGAAGCGGCGGTTCTTGTCCAGGGACTCGCCGCGATGGCCCTGAAAAAGGCCGCAGTCGAGCAGCAGGCTTAAGCCCTCGGCCCGCAGCCAGTGCCGGGAACCCGTGACCTCCCCGACGCCGCCGCAGAACGTGAGCTTCATGCGCGGCTAGTCGCGCCGCCAGGAGGCCAGCTCTCGGCGGATCGCCTCCGTCTCGTCGGAGCGCAGGCCCAGCACCTCCATCTCCGCGATGACGGCCAAAAGCGCCCGCGAGCGCTCCCAGACGGGGCGCAAGTCCTCCCGGCCGGAAAGCTCGGTGCGGTAATCGTGCGCGACGAGCTCGAAAAGATCCCAGTCCTCCAGCTTGCCGGCCTTCAAGGTCTTGATGGTTTGGGGCTGGAATTGCCCGCGGACGGGCATGGCTTGCAGCTTGCTCAGGGAAGCGATGAGCTTCGAAAAGTCGGCTTTGGCGGGATCGAGCTTCACCGCGACGATCTTATCACTTTCTCATGTCGGAGACGTCTTTCCATACATAGCCTAAGGGCCCAGCGGGCGCTAGGACCATTACCGAAAGGCGGCGGCCTGTAGGTCCCTCCTGGGGCCCGCGCTCGCAGGCTACAATCCTGGTGCCGAAGAGATGCCGCCCATGCGACAGCCCCCGAAGAAGCTCTGCGCCGCGGTCCTGGCCCTGGCCCTGTTGCCCGCCGGTCAGGGGCCTTGCCTGGCGCAGGCCTTCGAGTCGCGTGCGCCGGACGCCGCCGCGTCCGCGGCCGGCCTTCCGGCCCTTCCGACGCTGCCTTCGCCGCCGAGCGCCCTGCCCGTCGGCGCGCCGATCCCCGCGCTGGCGCCCGGCGTTCGCGGGTTCACGAGCGCTCGTGAACCCGCGAACGCCGGGAACCTCAGCGCGGTCCCCTCGGCCGCCGCGCTCGGGCCCTCGCCGCAAGCCGCCGTCCGGCCCGCGGCCGCGAAAGCCCTTTCGCGCGCCGCCGGGCTCGCGGCCCGCGTCCTGCCGGGCCGACGCTCGCGGGGCAAGGCTCTTCGAGGCTTCTACGACGGCTCCGGGGCGCGCGAGGTCGCTTGCGCGCCGGAGGACCTCTCGGTTTTCCTGACCGCCGACGGTCGCGCGCCGGTGCGCGCCACGTTGGCCGAGCTGCCCCGTCTTCTCGTCGCCGAACCAGCCTATGCCCGCCAGCTCAACGAAGCCGGCCTCGTGCGCCTGGTCGTCGCCCGGCGCGGCGGGCTGCTTTCCCCGTCGCAAAAGGGCGCCGTCGAGGCGGCTCTGCGCGCCGCTGGAGTGAGCGCCCCGGTCGCGCTCGAGACCGTCCCGCTGCAGTCGCGTCCCGATCTTCCCGCGGCCTCCGCTTCCGCGCCGTCCGCCGGCAAGAGCGCGGCGGCCGGCCGGGCGCTGGCGGCCGCCCTCTGGCCCGCGCGGGAGGCCGGATATCTGGCACGCGCCTTCTTCGCCTCGATGACGCTGCCCACGCGAGAGGAGATCACCGGCGGCCTCGTCACGAAGGGCCCAGCGTTCGTCATGTCGGCGCTCTGGTGGGCGGCTTTGTTCATGCCCGGCCATCTTGTCGCCGGCGCCCAGGCGCTGGGCTTGGCCCACGGCCTCGCTCGAACGCTCGCGCTGCTCCACATGCGCTTGCCCTCGGTCTTTGCCGAGCATCCCGGCCCCTTCGCGGCGGCCATGGCCGGCTCTCTCCTCCTCGAGACCTTCCATGGAATCTGGGTCAACACCTGGCAGAACTTCCAGAAGATCATCGGAACCCAGCGCGGCGCCAATTACCAGTCCGCCTTCAACTTCCTTTACATGCAATCCACGACGCTGTTTTTCCGCTTCGTGACCTGGACCGTCATCGCCTCCACGGTCATGCCCTGGCACCCGGCCGCTTATCTGGGGCAGATCGGTGTCCCCAACGTCATCGGGACGTTCATCGGCTCGCTGGGCTTTTTCGGGCTCAACTCGCTCTACGACAAGGGGCGCATCTCTCGCCGCGCGCGCTCCTGGATCCAGCAGGGCCGCGACTTCTTCTTCCTCGTCGCCGGGACCTTCCTCTTCTCGGGCTTCATGTACGCCTACCTGATCCCGTTCGGCCTCCAGCAGCTGCTCGACATCTTCCTTTATAAGAAGAGCCTCAAGACGGCGTCCAAGCCGATCCTCTACGTCGCGGACGCCAGGCTGGCGGCGTCGTCGGGCTTCCGCTCGCTCTATCCCGTCGAGCCGTCGACGGACCTGCGCACTCCCCTGCGCAAGTCCTGGGACGGCGTCGTGAGCAATCCCTTCGTCAAGTTCCTCATCCTGCCGCCGCTGCGCCTGGCGCGCCAGGGGTGGCGGGCGCTGCGGCGCCGCGCCCGCCGCGGAGGCCGGCCGTGAACTTCGCGCGCGGGGCGCGGGCGGCCGTCCTGCTGCTGGCCGCGCCCGCGCTTTCGCGCGCCATCGAGTCGTCCAAGCCCGCCGAGACACCCGCCATACCGGCGCTCGCCGCTCCGCTTCCGGCGCTCGAGGCGCCGCTTGCCGAAGTCTCGGCGCTCGAGGCGCCCGCCGCGGCTGCCGCGCAAGCCGTCCCGGCGGCGACGGCGGAGCCCGAGGCGCGGTCCGCGCAGGCGCAGGAGGCGCGCCAAGTTTCGGCGCTGCCCCGGCCGCTGGCCAAGACGGCCTACCGCGCCATCAGCCTGCTCTCCGACGGCTCGCGCCGGACGACCGAGCTCGAGCTTCCGGAAGGCACCCCCGAGTCGCTGGCTCAAGCTCCGCTCTCGCAGACGCCGGCCCGGGCCTACACGGCTTCTCCCTCCGACTGGCGCGACGAGATCTTCTACTCCATCGTGGTCGATCGCTTCGCCAGAAGCGTCAGCGCGGGGGCCGGGGTACGGCACCGTCGACGAACTTTGGCAACCGTCTGGTCTCGAGGAGGACGGCGTCGCCCTCGCACGCAGCTGTCACTATTAAGAAAACGCGCGCGCGCTCAAGTGCGCCCCCGTCCAAGAAGAGAAAGTGCCCGTCGCCCTGGCGCTCAAGCGGGACTGTCGGCCGCGCTGCAGTCCGGCGCGATCGGCGGCGCGGGGGCTTGGAGCGACCCCGAAGACGGCAACAGCCGCCATGGGGGAAACCTGCGCGGGATAATCGAGAAACTCGATTACATCAAGAACTCGGGAGCCAGCACCCTGCTCGTCTCGCCGGTGACGCTGACCGTTCCCGAGGCCTACCACGGCTACGCGCCCCTTCACTTCCTAGCCGTCGATCCGCACCTCGGCACCATGGCCGACTTCAAGGAACTCGTCGCCGAGGCCCACAAGCGGGGCCTGCGCGTCGTGCTCGACTGGGTGATCAATCATGCCGGGCCCGTCTTCGAATACAAGGACGGCAGCCGGTGGTCCGGACTCGAGGGCCCCGCCAAGGAGATCGGCGAATGGACCAACCTCCCCAGGCCGCTGGAGCTGGCCCGGCCCGAGAATTTCACCCGGCGCGGGGAGATCGCCGACTGGCAGGACTCCGGCCAGGCCACCCATGGCGACTTCCCGCCCAACTACCGCCATCTGGCCACCGATACCCCCCCCACCCAAGACATCCTGGTCCACATCGCCTCCTGGTGGATCCAGGAGACCGACATCGACGGTTTCCGCCTCGACGCCGTGCGCCACGTGGCCCCGGGCTTCCTGGCGGTCTTCACCCGCCGCGTCAAGGACTTCGCCGCGAACCTCGGGAAGAGCAATTTCCTTATGCTCGGCGAGAATTCCACCGGCGTCGACGGGGAGATCGAGCCGTTTTTGGAACAAGGGCTGGACGCGGCCTACAACTACCCGGGCTACCGTCGCGACAATCACGCGCTGCACGCCGCGGCGCCGACACGCCAGCTCGAAGACAGCGTCCTCAAGACCCAATTCACTTTCGGCCGCGCGACCGGACGGCTGCTGCGCTTCATCGACAACCACGACGTCTACCGCTTCCTGCGAGACGGAGAGGCCACCGGCCGCCTGCTGACGGGCCTGGCCTTTCTTCTGCTGTCGATCGGCACGCCGCTCCTCTATTACGGCACCGAGCAGGGCTTCCGGCAGGCCAGCCGGCGGCTCGACGCCGAGGACTCCAGCGAGCCGGCGGATCCGCGCAATCGCGAGGACATGTTCGCCGATGGCCGCTTCAAATCCGAGAGCTCGGCCGGAGACAAGTTCGATCCTCAGTCCCCCATCTATCGCTGGACGGCCCGGCTGGCCGCGCTGCGTCGGCGCTTCCCGGCGCTCGCGCGAGGCCAGCAATGGCCGCGCTGGTCGGATCCCAACGGCCCCGGCCTCTACGCCTTCAGCCGCATCCACGGCAAGGAGGAGATCCTCGTCGTGACCAATACCGCCGACGAGCCGCGCTCGGCGACGATGTTCGTCGACGGCGCGCTGACCCCGGCCGGGACGCCCCTCGTCGACCAACTCGACGGCCTGCGCGTCGTGGTTCAAGCGCACGAGGGCGGCGGCTCGGTCGTCACCGTCGCGGTGCCGCCTCACGGAGTCCGCGTCTTCGCGCGAGAGCCCTAGTCCGTGAGCGTGGCGAAGAGCTGGGCCGGCAAGTCGATCTACTTCATCTTGATTGACCGCTTCCGAAACGGCGACCGCTCCAACGACGACTTCGGCCAAGGCGAGTTCGATCCCAAGAGCGACGAGTGCTTCCAGGGCGGCGACCTCAAGGGAGTGCTCGAGAAGCTGCCCCACATCAAGAAGCTGGGCTTCGACGCCGTCTGGCTGACGCCCCCCGTGCACAACCAATGGATCAACCCCGGCATCGGCACCCGGGGCTACCACGGCTACTGGGCCTACGACTTCACCAAGATCGACCCGCACTTCGGCACGCTGGACGACTACAAGCGTCTCGTGGAGGAGGCCCACCGGCTCGGGCTCAAGGTGATCCAGGATATCGTCGTCAACCACACGGGAAACTTTTTCACCGTCGACGCGGCCGGCTACGATCCCCGGAGCCCGGAGAAGTCCTATCGCAACTTGGCCGGCGCACCCAACGACCCAGTCTTTGCCCTCAACGACCCCAATGTCCCGGCGCACAAGGCCGCCGCCGTCTATAATTTCACGCCCAACATCTCGGACTTTCGCGATCGCAAGCAGACGCTGACGTGGGCCATGGGCGACCTCGACGACATCAACCTGAAGAGTCCGCCCGCCGTCGAGCGCCTCAAGCAGATTTATCGCTACTGGATCGAGGAGGCGGGCGTCGACGGCTTCCGCGTCGACACCGTCTACTACACGCCGGAGTCGTTCTACGAGCGCTTCCTCTTCGAGGACGGAGACAGCCCTGGCGTCAAGCGCTTCGCCGCGGCGCGCGGCCGCAAGGACTTCTTCGCCTTCGGCGAGGTCTGGTCCTACGATTACGGGGCGATCAACCGCTATCTCGCCGAGGGCCCGGTCAAGCGTCTGGACTCGGCCATCGACCTGCCCCTCAACGAGGCGCTCACGCAGGTCTTCTACCGCAAGGCCGCCACCGAGCGCCTGCGCGCCGCGCTGACGGCGCCGCGCCGCAACGCCGCCCTCTGGGTCAACTTCCTGGACAACCACGACGTCGAGCGCATGGCGGCCCGCGCGGGGCGCGCCGCCATTCGCCAGTCCTTGGCGGCGCTCTTCACCCTGCCCGGCATCCCCTGCGTCTACTACGGCACGGAAGCCGGCCTGACCGGCCCCCGCCAGAATATGTTCCCGGACGCCTATTTCGACGAGCGCCTGGGCCCTACCGTTTTCCTGCGAAAGCTGTTACGCTTGCGCAAGCGGCATCCCGCGCTCAGCCGGGGACACTGCCGGGTGGAGCGGGCCTCGAAGGGCTGCGGCATCCTGGCCTATTCGGTCCGCGCGGGCAAAGACGACTATCTCATGGCCTTCAACACCTCATCGGAGCGGCGGGTCGCGGACCTCGGAGCGCGGCGGGCGCGGCGCCTGCTGGCCAGCCCCGGCGCGCCGGCGTCCGCCTCCGGCGTCGTCGTCCTTGGCCCGGAATCCTACGTCGTGGCCAAGCGCGCGCCCGGCCGCGGGAAGGCGGCGCCGGCCGCCGCCGCGCTCTCGCGAGCCCGCGTGGAGGGCGGCGAGGTGATCCTGGCCGTGCGGCGGCGCGGCCCCATTCGCTCTCTCTTCGCCGTTTGCGACGAGAACTACGACCGCCGCATCCCCGTGCCGCCGGGCGCCGCAGAGTTTCGCTTTCCCGCCTCCGAGCTGCCCAACGGCCGACACGGCCTTCGGCTCCTGGCCCGGGACGCGCGCGGGCGGCTGTCGCTGTCGCCGCAGCGCGAAGTCGAGATCCGAAATCCCTTCCTGCTCCTCAAGAAGGCCGCCCTCGCCCCCAAGGACAAGGCCGGCCTCTCGCGCAAGCTGCGGGCTCCCGCGGAGCCCAGCTACGGCGGGCAGCTCTCCATGAGGGAGGTGGCGGCCTACGCCAGCGGCCGGGAACTGCGCCTGGTCGTCTCCCTCGAGGAGGTCACCGACAGCTGGAACCCGCCCAACGGCTACGACCACGTCTATTTCAGCATCTTCTTCGGCTTTCCCGGGCTTCCCGGCGAATCCCGGCTTCCCAAGCTCGGCTACGCCGCGCCCGGGTTCTCGTTCAACGCCGGATTCCTGCTCTACGGCTGGGGCAGCCGCTCCTTCGGCGCGGGAGACTCGACGCCCGAGCGCTACGGAGCGCCGCTGACCGGGCAGATCCGGCAGCACGCCGACCTCGCCGCCAAGACGGTCGCCTTCGACTTCTCGGAGCACTTCTTCGGAGCGCTGCGCGGCTTCTCGGGCGTGAAGATCTTCGTCTCGACCTGGGACGGTCATCTCGGCGAGCTGCGCGGCGTCGCGCCCCGGGCGCAGGACTGGAGCTTCTCGCCGGTCGACGGCGCCTCTCCGGACGTGCCGAAAGTCTTCGACCACGTCCTTTTCACGTTATGACGCCGGCGCCCGTCGCCGTCGCCGTCGACGTCCCCGGCCCCGGCGGCCCGCGGCGCGCGTATCTTCTTTGCGAAGGCGACGGAGCGCGGCCGCTGCCGGTCGACGCCCGTTTCGACGAGCTGCTGCTCGTCGTCTACCCCACCCGGACCTATTGCGAAGGGCTCGGCCAATCCGAGCCGAGCGCGCTGTCCCCCGAGGACAGGCGCCTGATCCGCAGCCTGCGCCGCCGCTGCCGCAGCCTTTCCTGCGTCCGCGCCGCCGCCCCCGGCGGCGCGCCGGCCGGCGCCGCGGCCGCCGCGAGCCTGATTTCCTTCGACCTCGCTTACCTGCGTCGGGCGCGCGGGATCTTGCAAGAGTGCATGACGCGCCCCAACCGGCAGGATTACCTCTATCTCGCCACCAAGACCTTCGGCCTCAACCTGGCGGTGCGCGCCGCCTTCATGGCCAAGAGCGTGCTCGGCGGGCAGCTGCCGCTTTTTCGCGCGCTCGTCTCCACGGGCTGGTATCAGCTGCAGGACGCGGTCTTCACGATCTTCGGGCAGACCTACATGAAGTTCCTCGGACGCATGACGGGCATGCTGCGCATCGGCACGGCCTACGTCGGCGACTTCCTCTTCGTCTACGTGCAGCTCGTGGCCTTCGAGTTCTTGAACCGCCTGGTGCTGGGCCCGCTCGGCGAAAATCCCCTGGTCTACACCTGGAGCGGCTTCGGGCTCATCCTGCTTAACATCATGCAGGGCATGGTCTCCGGAGGCCCGCTCATCCCCGCCATCAACAAGCTGCGCAAAGTCGGGCTCATCAGCCACTCCACGATGATGCACCTCTACCAGCTTTCCAGCCTGACGATGCAGTTCGGCCTATTCGCGACCTTCGGCTACCAGCGCTTCTACGCGCTCCTGACCGCCGTCGTACTGATCGTGGCCTGGACCTCCTATGTCCTGGCCACGGTCGGCTTTCGCGACCCCGAGCTGCCCGCGCTCGACGACGCGGCGCTCGGCGCGCGTCTTGAGGACGCCGTCAGTCTCGCCCTTTCCCGAGCAGCCGCCGCTTGACGTCGGGCCAGAACTCCTTGCCGAGATTAGCCACGGTGTCGATGGCGATCTGCGTGCCCCACTTCTGCGCCGTCTCGCCGGCCGTGCGATATCGGGCCGGGTAGTAGAGCGACGAGATTCCCGCCATCGCGGCGTTGCCTCCGAACTCCGACCAATTGAACTCGGGACGCCCGTCGTCTCCGCGCGTGACGAAGGTCCGCGTCAACGCGTAGGCGGCGCGATGCCAGAAGCTGCCGCGCCCCAGCCGGAAATAGCGCGGATCCTGATGCAGCATGCATGGGAAGGCCCCTTCCGCCATGAAGTTGCTGACGGTCTGGTCGGCCAGCGCCCCCAGATACCGGTTCTTGTAGCCGTCGACGCCGCGGCCCAGGGAAGGATACTCGTCCTCCCATTGCGCCACGCCGGCATACAGGCCGGCGACCGGGAAGGCGTAGGGGTCGAAGGAATCGCGCGCCGCGATCGTCCATTTCTCTTTGGCGCGGATTCGAGGCAGGGCGTTGGCCTGCGGCACCGTGCGGTAATTGGGAAAGATCCACAGGACGCGGTCCTCCTTGCTGCCGATCGCCTGCGGCGGGTCGCCGGCGCGCGCGATCGCCGTCAAAAGACACAGCGCGGGCAAGAGCCACGCGGCCATGCGACATTATACGACCCGGTTGTCACGGCGGCGCGTCGGCGGCGCTACGACTTGGGAAGAACGGCGCGTTCGACCAGGACCCGCAGGGCCTCGCCCACGCTCCACGCCTGAGAGCGCGTCCCGCCGCGCCGCTGGCCCGTGGCCAAGCCTCTCAGGGCGGCGCGCAGGCCGCCCGGATCCTCGAGCGAGAAGCCCGCCAGGGCGGGGCTCGGCGTCCCGCCGTCGAAGACCTCGGGCAGGGAGCCTTCGGGATGGCGCACCAGGAAGTCCATCAGCGGCGTCATCGCGGCCCGCGCCTCGTCTTGGATGCGCGCCTGGTCCCAACCCTGGTCGCGCCGCACTTGCGCCAGCGCGTCGAGGTAGGGTCCCATGAGCCAGGGCCACACGGTGCCCTGATGGTAGGCCAGATCCTTCTGGGCCGGCGGCAGGGACGTCTCGTAGCGGGCGCGGTAAAAGCTGTCGCGCGGAGAAAGGGTGCGCGGGCCGTAAGGCGTCAGCAGATCGCGCGTCGCCGCCAGCACGACGGCGCGGCGGCGTTCGGGGCTGAGAAGGTCGCCGCCCACGCTGGCGGCCAGGAGCATGTTGGGCCGGATGGCGTCGCCGTGGGGGTCGCCTTCGACGACGTCGCGCAGGGCGCCGCCGGAGCCGCCCCAGGCGCGCCGGTTGTCCTCGGTCTCGAGCCAGAATTTCTCGTTGAACGACCTCTTCACCCGGTCGGCGAGGGCGTCCTCGCCCGCGAAGCGCAGCGCCGAGTACCACAGCGCGTTGATCTCCACGGCCTTGCCGTTGCGCGGAGTCACGGGACGGTCCAAGCCCTCGGGATCTGCGTCCATCCACGTCGCCTGGGCCGGGCCAACGATGAGGCCGTCGGAGTCCATGTAGATGCGGTTGAAGCGGCCGTAGCGCTTGTAGCCGGTGCCTTTTTGATAAGCCGCGACGATGCGCCGCACGACCGGCATCATCTCGTCACGGAAGGCCGCGTCCCCCGTCGCCGCCCAGCAGCGCTTGACGGCCTCGATAAACCACAGCGAGCCGTCCACGGTATTGTATTCGGCGCCCCCCCCTTGAGGGAGCCGGTTGGGGATGAGGCCGCCGCGCTCGAAGCGCGCGAAGCGCCTGAGGTTTTCCTTGGCCTCGTCGTAGCGGCCGGTCGAAAGCAGGAGGCCGGGCAGCGAGACGAAGGTGTCGCGGCCCCATTCCTCGAGGAACCAGTCCAGGCTCGCCGCCCAAATTTCCACCGAATCGTTGAAATGCTTGACGAAGGTGCCGGCGGCGAGCCTCAGGACCTCGGCGAGCGCCGGGCTCTCCTTCCAGACGTCGCCTTCTTTCGCGGCGCGCAGCGCCCGCAGTTGAGGCCGGGCGTCCCAGCGGGCCCGCGCGGCGTAATCGGGATCGGAAGTCAGCGGGATGCGATAGCGCCAAAGCGAGCGGCCGCCTCCCTGCTCCTTGACCGGGAAGGGATCGTTCCACTCGTCGCCCAGGGTGTAGGCTACGAACTTGGCGGCGCGCCCGGAGCCCGGATCCGCGGCCAGGCGCAGCAAGCCGTCGAGGAAGCCCCGTTGGCGCGGATCGTCGTGGGAGCTGAACTTCTTCCAATCGCCGCCCACGGTCGCGAAACCGAGGCGGGAGACGGCGTCCGCCTTGCCTTCATAGGCCTCCGCCAGGGGAAAAGCCCGGTGCCGGTCAAAGACGGCCGAAAGGGCCCGGACGTAGTCGTCTCCGGGCTCGTCCCCGCTGGCCTCCTGGCCGTTGCCGAAGCGATAGGCGAAATGCAGGGCGTCCACGCGGGCACCGTCGAGCCCGAAGTCCAGCCAATGTTCGAAGGGATCGAGCATCAAGCGGTAGTCCTCGCGCTTGAGGCGGCTCCAGTTCCATAACGCCAGGTCTCCCCAGTCTTCGTGCACCCATTGGTTGACGATGCCGGGGTTGCGCGTGGCGAGGTCGCGGAAATACTCGGGCCGCTTCCACGCGTCGACGCCGTTCTTGGCCCGGAACATCGGGAGGTCGAAAAGGATGCGCCCTCCGGCGGCGTGGACGGCGTCCACGGAATCCTTGAACTGGCCGGCGGCGATCCATTGGGCGAAGCGGTGCGCCTGCTCCAGGCGCGCGAACTCGGGGTCCAGGCGCGCGCGCTCGAGCTCCTGGGGCGTCCAGTCGGAGGCGGGCTTGCCGATGAGGCGGGAGTAAGCCATGAACTGAGCGTAGTCCTCGAGCCAGCGCGCGTTGCGCGAGAGGAACTCCTGAAAGCGCCGGCCGCGCTCGGTTCCGGCGGCGAGCTGCTCGCGAGCGAAAGCCTCGTAGGCGAGGCCGGCGACCGCGGTCTCCCGCTGGCGCAGCGCGGCGTAGTCGACGCTTTGGCGGGCTGCTTCGTCGGGCGCGCGCAGGCGCGCCGAAAGCGAGGCGTCGCCGGCGACCTCGGGCACGCGCGACCAGTCGACATTGTCCTCGTCCAAAGCGTAGAGGCTGACCGGGGCGTATGGGCTCTCGTCCAGAGTCGCGAAATGAGGCAGAAGCAGGACCGTGTCGACGCCTTCCTTGGCGAGAAAATCTCGATAGTAAGGGCCCAGATCGGTGAACTTCCCGATGCCCGGGTCGTTCTCGCCGCGGCGGAGGGCGTAAAGAGGCACGGTCACGGCGACATGCGTCGCCGAGGCGTCCTTCCACCAGGGCGTCGGCGTCGAAGCGCCCGCCCCGGCGGCGGCGATCGTCAGTCCGAGCAGCGGCCGGGAAAGGGAGCGCAAGAGCCGGCGCGCCCAGCCGCCGGCCCGCTTGGGCGCCGGCGAGGCCGCCTCAGCGGGAGGAATCCGCGCGCGCGCAGCCTCGATGAGGGTCGCCGCCTCGCGAGAAAGCCGCGCGGGATCCTCCACGCGCCGCTTCAAGGCGGCCTCGACCCGGCCGGGGTCGCCGAAGAGCCCCGCCCCGACCTCGTCGGCCCCGGCTCCGGGCACCGGCGCGGCGCTCTGCCGAACGAGGTTGGCGAGATAGAAGAAGTAGCCGTCGGGCAGCCGGGGCCCGAGGTCCCGAGCGAGCGTCAGCAGCTTCTCGGCGCTGGAAAGGGCGGCCGCGCCCGTCCCGGCGTTGGGTCGCGCTTGCTCGGAGGGCGCGAGGTCCTCGACGGCGTCGGCCCACGAGATGAAAGCCCGGTCCGGGGCGCCGCGCGAGGAATAGAACTGAGGACCGCGCGCGGAGGCGGCCGCCACCACCACGGCGAGGCCTGAGTCGGCGGGAGCGGCGACGGTGCCGGAGCCGGGGCCGGCGTTGCCCGCCGGCGCGACGACGCCGACATTGCCGAGCATCAGGCGGTTGACGAGGCGCCCCAAGGGCCGCGAGGCGCCCGCGCCGTCGGCGGCGGCGGCCAAATCGAGCTCGAAGATCAGCGGCCGCGCGAGGGGGTCTCCTGCTTGCGCGACGAGAGCCTCGAGCGCGGCCATGACGCGCGCCTCCGAAACGCCCCCGCCGGCCCGAATCCGCAGCACGGGCAGAGGGCCCTCCGGAAGAGCCGGCAGGCTCTCGGCGGACGGATCGACCTCCAGAGCGGCGTTGTCGGCCGGACCCGGCGCGCTGGCCGGATAGAGCGGACGCGAGCGCAGGACCTTGAAGCCGCGCCGGCGCAGGTCCGTGGCCAGCGACAGCAGCTTGTGCTCCGGCACGCGCAGCCAAAGCGTCCCGGAGATCGGCATGCGCGCCGCCACGGACGCCTCGTAGCGAGACAACATCTCGCTCTCCGGCGCTTCCCCGCCGGCGGGCGGCTCCACGATCAAATCCAGCTCTCCCATGTCGCCGTCCACTCCGGGCACGCCCAGCCCGGATTTGTCGGGCGCGGGCGTCGGCGAGTCGAGCGGGACGCCGATGAGCCGCGAGAGCAGAGTCACTAGCTCGCCGAGCGCTCCGGGCTTGGCGGCCGCCCCGCGATTGGCCACGACGAACGACTCCACCGTCTCGCGCAGGGGCGCGGCTTTCAGGCGCTCGGCCAGAGCCTTGGTTTTGAGGGCGGCCGGGAAGAACTTGGAGACCGTGCGCGTCAATGCCAGGTTCTGGGCCCCGGCGGCCGCCAAGAGATCCGTGAAGACCGAGTCGCTCATCGCCGAAGGGCTGGTTTGCGCCAGATTGGTCAGCGAGGCCGCGGCGAAGTGGCGCAGATTGCCGCGCTGCGACGCGTCGGCCACGATCGCGGAAAGGGCCTGCGCCTCGCCGGCCTCGGCGCGGGAGCCCAACTGGCCCAGGAGCCAGATCGCCGATTGGCGCGCGCTCTTGTCCGGGTTTCGGGTCTCGGCGACGATCCGGGCGACGCCGCTGCGATCGCCGTGACGCGCCAGCGCGTACGCGGCCCAAATGCCGACGTCCCAGCGAGGGTCACCCGAGGCCTTTTGCAGCAGGAGATCGGCCGCGCGGCCCGGCGCTTGAGCCAGAGCCAAGAACGCCGCCTGGCGCACGCGCCCGTCCGGATCGTTGAGGGCGGCCTGGGCCAGGGGCATGACCGAATCCGGGCTCTTGAGGTTGAGCAAGACGAGCGCGGCCTGCATCCGGACCAGCCAGACCGGCTCCTTGCGGAAATCCAGCGCGGCCAGCAGCGTGGCGACGGCGGCGTCGCGCGCCGATGCGAAACTCTTGGTCATCTGCGCGTAGGCCGCGTTGCCCAAGGCCTGACGCGCCTCAGGCGGGGTCTCGCCGTCGTCGGCAGTCTCCTCGAAGCGGGCCATGACCTCCGTCTTGGCCAGCTCCGCCTGCTTGTAGACTTGGTCCTCCAGGTCGAAGAGCGCCCGATAGCGCGAGATCCAATCCCAGGACGAGGCGGCCGCGGTGGGCGCCGTCCAGGAAAGGCCGGGCAGGCGCGAGAGCGCCAGCCGCAGCCTCGCCGCCGTCCACGGCAGGATGCTGCGCACCGCCGCCTCGGCGTCGACGAGACCCGCCCCTTGGGCCCAAATCGGCACGCCCAGGTCGCGCGACGTGCGCATGAGGATCGCCCGCACGGAGAAGGGCAGGCGATCCGAGACGGCCGCGTCCAAGCCCGGCGCCAGGGTCAGCGCCTTGAGAACGTGGAGCGCGATGCCGGCGACCATGGGCGAGGCCATCGAGGTGCCCGACATGAACGTGTGCTTGCCGTCCGGCGTGTCGTCCTCGCGGCGGGCGCCGAAGTGGGACTTGGTCGAGCCTACGCCGAACTCGTAGGTGCGCGGCGAGTCCGGCCGCGTGGTCACGTCGCCCCCGATCGCCGTCAGATCGGGCTTGAGACGCAGGCGCGGGATCGCGAAGCGGGGATCGAGATCGGGGCCCACCGAGCTGTAGAAGGCGATCTCCGGCCGCCCGTCGTCGAGGCTCTTGGCCGCGGCGGCCACGGCGACGACGCCGGTGCCGGCGGCCGGCTGGGACAGGGTGCGGTCGAAGGGCCCGGAATTGCCCGCGCTGGCCACGACGAGAACGCTTTCGCCCCTCTCGTTCTTGGCCTCGGCGAGGTTCGAGAAAAAGAGCGCGAGGTTGTCGCCGGAGCTTCCTCGGCTGCCGAAGCTGGCGTTGACGACGGGGATGGTGGAGCTCTCCTTGAGCGCCGGCGAGCCGCGCTGAAAGGCCACGGTAGCCGCGCCCATGATCGGTCCGTCGGCGGCGCCGACGCTGTCGCGCCCGAAGACCTTGGCGGCGACCAGGCGCGCCGCGCTCGCCATGCCGCGGAAGACCCCGTCCTGGGAGCCGATGATGCCGGCGACGTGCGTGGCATGGATGAGCCAGTCCTCGATGCCCTCGCCGACCATGTCGAGCCCTTCCTCGCGGCCTGCGAAATCCGGGTTGTCGATATCCGCGCCCGTGTCGATGATCATGGCCGCCTGACCCTTGCCGTCCAGGCCCAGGGCGCGCACGGCGGGGACCTTTTCCAGGGGCCCGGCGTCCATCAGGTGCGGCTGGAAGTTGGCCTCGGACGGCTCCACCTCCATCGAGGAGCCCGTGACGTATTTCCGGATCGCCGCGGCCTTCCGGCGCGGCACGGTGATGTAAATCTCCTGGCGGCGGACGTCGGCCCCGAAGACCTGGCTGACTTTCACGCCCAGGGCGTCGAAGCGAGCCAAGTGGTCCGCAAAGCCCGCGTCGACGAGAGCCTTTCGGGCCGCCTCCCTCCTTTCGGGCGAGCCGTCGGCGTCGGGCACCGAGGTCTTGATGAGGCCGCCCTTGATCGGCTTGATCCACAGTCCCACCCGCGCCTCGGTCTTGCGCAGGATCAGGACGTGCCCGCCCTCTTCCAAATCGACGCGCACCACCTGGAAGCGCCCGCCGTCCTCGGCCTGCCAGTAGCGCAGGAGCGCCTCCCAGGCCGTCACGCCCTTGTCCTGCGGCCCGAAGGGCAGGAAGGCCAGGCCCTTGTCCTGCAAGCTCGCGTAGAGACCGCAGATCCAGCCTCCTGCGGCCAGGTCCTTGAGGCGATCCTGATAGACCTGCCGCCAGTAATCGCGCAGCTGCCGCTCGAAGGCCTCGACGGCCTTCCTGTTGGAGGGGTCGACTTGTTGCGCCCTGCGGGCCAGCTCGCGGAAGCGGCCGGCCTCGGCGTCGGCCGCCTGCGCCATGGCCGAGCCGGCGCCGCCGCCGCGCGTGGCGATGAGGTGAAGGGCCTGCAGCTGACGCAGGGCTTTGTCCAGGCGCCGGGCCTCGGGGCTCCCGGCGGCCGGAAGGGCCTCGAAGGGACGATCCACGATGACGGCGCGATAGCGTCCCGCGTTGGCCGCGGCGCCAAGCAGGGCCCTGGGGTCCTCGCCGATCACCGTCTGGACCCGCGCGCGTCCGCCCGAAAGCCCGCGATAGACCGCGGGATCCTTCAGCTCGTCGGCCGAGGGATTGAGCACGAGGACGTCGTAATCCTGGCCGGAGCGCAGGGAAAGCTGGGCCTGGCGCAGCGAGCGCTCGAGCGTGGAGACCTTGAGGTCCTTGAGCGCCTGCGGCCCGCGGATCTCCGAGGCCCGGGCGCCGAGCTCGGCCAGGACATGGCCCCAGGCGCCGCGGAGGTTGCGCTCCTCCGGAGGGCCGCGCTCGCGATGGTGGTTGAAGTGGTGGAGCTCGTGGATGAGGACGATGCGAAAGAGCGTGGGCGAGGCCGCGAGCTCGGGACGCAAATAGATGGTCTGCCCCGTGGCGAGGCCGAAGCTCAGCCCCCGGTAACGGTGCCCCGGCCGGTAGGGCTCGATGAGCTGAGCCACTCCCGGATCGAGCCGGCCGGCGGCGACCTCCGCCTTGAGGAAAGCTTGGAATTGAGCGTCGGTGACGCGCCCGCCGCGCGCCATCGCCACCGTGAACACGCCGGCGTCGAGCAGGCTGGCCGCGGCAAACAGCGCCGCCGCGCCCCCGAAGGTCGCGCCGAGCGCCCCCGCGATCCCATGCAGCCCCCACGCCAGGGAAGACGCGCCCGCGGCCTGGGCGCGCAGGAGCCCGCCGGCCGCCAGGAAAAGGCCCGCCGCGGCCGAGGCGGCCGTGGCGAGCGCGAGCGGGAAGAAGGCCGAGCGGTGCTGCGCCTCAGGCGCGGGAAGGACCGCAGAGCGGACAGCCGGCCGGCCAGGCCTCGACGACGAAGACAAGCGAGCCGCCGGCCGCGCCGGGCTCATCGCAGCGGCCGCGCCGGAAAGGTCGCGCGCCCGGGCGCCGCCCGAGCCGTCCAGAAGGCGTCCCAGGGCCCGCGCCCGGCCCGCGTCGCCGTGAGCGGCCGCGATCTTGGCGGCGCCGAGGCGCAAGGCGGCCGCGGCGGGAACAGCAGCCGCGGAAGCCGCGCTGGCGGCGGCCGGGACGGCCGCGGACAGCAGGCCAGGAGCCGCGGCGGCGAGCTGGGGCAGCTGCGCCGCCTCGGGGACCTGAGGCGCCTGCGCGGGAGCGTCGAGCGTGGGAGCGGCCAGTTCGGCGGCCGCGGCCCATCCCGCCCGCCCGAAAGAGGCCGCGGCCAAAGCGGCGGCCAGAGCCGCGGCGACGATGGGTTGGGTCCTGGACCGGTGCATGCTACTGGATGAAGATCAGGCCGGGCGCGGACTGGTCTGAAGAGGTCGGTATGTAGGTGTCGCCGCGGCGGCGATGCGTGAAGCGCGCCACGTCGCCCTCGCTCGGGGCGACGGAGGAAGCATAGCCCTCTCCGTCGCCAAGACCGATGTGGATCGGCAGCGAGACGCCCGTCTGGACGATGACGGCTTTGCCGGCGTCGATGCCCGTGGCGGCGACCTCGCCGTTGACGAAGAGGTGGAACAGCGCCCCTTCATGCTCGAGGCCGAAGAGCACGCGGCCGTTGTCGCGCGAGGGAGACTGGGTCGAGGAGCCGAAAGTCGGCAGCACCAGGAAGGACTCGGGGTCTGTCTGCAAAGTGGCCGTGACGGAGCCCGTGACGTAATTGTAGCCAAGCCCGGCGAACGGGATCCAGGCGCCGAATTGCTGGCTGACGACGGCGTTGAGCCCGTAGCTGTCCACGTTCCAGGCCAGATTGCCGTTGACGACGCTCGCCAGGGGCGGCGCGGGCGCCTCATTGACGTCAAAAACCGACGCGTAGCTGAAGCGCCCCTGGACGTGATTGAAGTTCGCCCCGAACGTGAGCAGCGGCAGGCTTTCGCCGCCGAAGAAGTGCTTGCGCAAAGTCGCGCCGTAGGAGTTGGACTGGCCCTTGCCGCTGACCGAGGGGGAAAGCTTGTAGCCGGAAGGCGTCGTCATGTCGGCGGCGCGCAGGGCGAAATCACAGCGAAACGGCAGGCCGGCGCGCAGGTGCATGGCGAGGTTTGGGAACAACACCTGGGACGGAAAGATCGCGGCCGGGTTCATCCCGGCCAGCGCCGGAGACTGCATCTGCGGAAACCGGCTCTTGTTCATGGGCAGCTGGCCGGCGCCGAAGGAGACGTCCGGCTGGAGACGCTTGTCGGTGACCTCGTGCGGCGGGTCGAAGGTCTCGCCCGCGTTGAACCCGATGCCCTCGGCCATCCCCTTGCCCAGCCACTGCATCATGCTGTTGAAATCGGTCCCCATGCCGACGGCCTGGGCGCGCAGAGGCGCCGCTCCCAAAAAAAGAGCGGCACTACACAGTGCTGCGTGTAGTGCGGCGGTCCGAGCCTTCCCGGGGATGGCTCTCATGGGGGTGAAACGGTCAGTGCTTGATCAACCTCGACCGGCCCCGGTCCGTGATCCAGCTATACGCCTGGTTTTCGCTTCGAAACGTCAGCATCGTGCGCAGCCGCTCGCCCGAGGAAGGGCGAGGCGCGCAATCCTGCTCGTGAGACACGAACAACCGCTCGACGACCGCGGCACGGGCCTTGTAGCCGTGCCTGCGCAGCGGGAGCTCGGACCTGCCTTTGTCTGCCATGCGACCATGTTAACACGGCCCTCCGAGGCCTTCATGGGCCGGAGGTCCCAGCGGTTTTCGGGCAAAAGGCCTAGCGAAAAACCCAAGAAAAGCCGATAAAAAACGTCCCCTCCTCCGCGGGGAGAAGGGGACGCTCTATATATATAGGGCCGACGACGGCCCCAAGGCTTACTTACTGGTAGATTCTGAGGGTCTGGCCGTTCTGGCGCAGTCCCATGATCTGGTCGTGGTACATCTTGAACGTCGCGGGCTGCTCCGTCGGGACGATCTCGGCGGGGATCAGGAAGACGTGGTAGCCGCCGCCGGCGTCGGTCATGATGAAGGCGAAGGACCGGGTCCCGCCGGAGACGTCGTCGTAGTAGAAGCAATGGTAGGTCTGAGCGCCCAGGACCACGGTCTCGCCGGCCGCCTCGATGGCGTCGAGCATGTCGCCGAGCTGGATGCGCGTCTGGTCGTGCCGATTGGCGACGTTGCTGAGGACAATCTCGCTGGAGAGCTGGTCGAAGAGGTCGGGCGCCAGAGACAGGCTGTAGCGGGCCGAGCCGATGTCGAGGAACCGTGGCGAGCTCAGCAGCTGGCTGACGTTGAAAAACCGGGGCGCCTGGCCATCGACGAGGATGGAGACATAGGCGTTCTGCTGGCGATCGAAGGCGCCGCTCACCCACACGGAGACCCCTCCGAGGGTGTAATGAAGGCTGGTCTTGAGATGGCGATTGAGCAGGCCCGCGAGATCGACGCTGCGCACGAGGCTCAGCGCGGCTGCCGCGCCCGCCTGCGGCGCGCGGATGTCGACCAGGGACTCGGACTGGACCGAGCCCATCGGGCGCGGAGCTGGGGCGAATCGGATGGCCGAGGGCCCGGAGATCGCCTGCAGGAACTGCGCTTGAGCGGCGGCGTCCAGGCCTTCCGCGCTGGGAGCGGCGGCGGCGGGAAGCGCGAAGATCAGGGCCAAAAGGGCCGTTGCGGGACCTGAAAATCTCATGAATCCTCCTGTCTCGGTGCCAGGCATTCAATCTTTTACGACCCCTCTCCTCGAGGGCGAAGGATTCTAGTCAATGGCTCCGGGCATTGCAAGGATAAAGTGGCCCCGCGGGCCCGCTTTTTTAAGGGGTCTTTCGACGCAGCGGCGAGAACGTCACCTCGGCGCGGCCGTGGTTGGTGATAAAGAGCCCCGTCGAGCCGGACGTCTTGACGAGCCTTTCGACGTGCGGATGGACCAGCCCCCCCGCGGCGACCAGCCAAAGACCGTTGAAGCGCAAGTCGCCGGGGGCGGCGATCGACTCCGTCACGCGGCCGCTCGCGATGAAGTCGTAGCGCGGGTAGTCAGGGTTCTTGTACTCGAAGCCGCTGTCCCAATCGCCTGCGGGCGGCGGCGGCCCGCCGAGGCTGTAAAGGATCTGGAGCTTGCCGCCTCCGATGACCAGTCCTTGCATGACGAAGGGCTGCGGCGGGTCGTCCCGGGTGCGGCCCGAAAGCGGGGTCGCCAGCTCCAACTGGTAACACGCTCCGATCGCCTGGAGGACGTCTTGAGGCGCGTAATAGAGGGAGTCGCCGGTCAACCCGGCATCGGTGAAGACGTCCATGATCGAGGCTCCCCGCGCCGCGGCGCGGTCCAGCAGGGCCAAGGCTTCCTGAGCCGTCAGCAAGCGCACCCGGCCGGCGGGCAGTCCGGGGATGCGGCCCGAGAGCCAAGAGAGCGTGGCCGCGTCCGGAGGCTCCAGGCGCTGCCACAACGCCTGCGGGAAAAACCCGGCATCGGGCGGCGGAGGCGGCAGCTCGAAGCGCGCCCCGTCCAGCCCCAGGCTGCGCAAGCCGGACAGGATCGCCTCGCTCGGCACGGCCGCGCGTCCGAGAGACGCCGCGGCCGCCAGCACGGCGCCGGCGGCGCCGAGGCGCCGGCAGGCTCGCTTCATGGTGTCAGGCATTAAATGTTTCACGGGAGCTCCCTCAAAGCGCCACCATTCTAGTCAACGTTTCCGGGCGATTCAAGAGGAAAGTAGGCCGAAAGACCCTTTTTCTTATGGGCCCTTTGGGCCTGGCCTACTGGCCGTAGGCCAGGCGCAAGGCAAGGTATTCGGGCAGCCCGGCGCGGCGGATCTTCGCCTGGACGCCGGGCACGTCGTATTCGAGCCGGGCGACGCGGAAGGTCCCCCTCGACGAGTCGTAGACGCCGCAGCAGGCGCGCGGATCGTGGTCCCGCGCCTGTCCCACGGAACCCGGATTGAACGCCGTGGGCCCCGGCCCGTCCGGCCCGCGCGCCGCGGCGATCTCTTGGCCCGCTTCGGGGAAGAGCTGCTCGACGGCGCCCGAGGGCGAGCGTCGAAAGCAGACGGGCATGTGGCTGTGGCCCACGAACAGCGGCCACACGCGGACGTAGTCGATGTTGTCGAGGAACTGGCGCGTCGTGAGCAGATATTCTTCGGGCGGCCGGCGCGGCGTGCCGTGCGCGAGGGTGAACCGAGGCGTCTCGAGCCGGGCCGTGAGGCTCTCCAGATACGCCCGCCCCTCGGCCGAAAGCTGCCGTCGCGTCCAAAGCGCCGCGGCCCTGGCATAAGGGTTGAACCAATCCGCGTCCATGCGGCCGACGACGGCGAGATCGTGGTTGCCGCAGACGATGGAGAGATTGGGCAGCGCCCGGATGCGGGCCAAGCAGGCGTCCGGATCGGGCCCGTAGCCGACGAGATCGCCGCAGCAGATATAGCCGCCGACCTCCAGGTCGGCGAAGAAGTCCAAGACGACGCTCAGGGCCTCGAGATTGGAATGAATGTCGGAGAAGACCCCGTAAAGCACGCCCTTAGATAACATTAAGGGCCGCTCCGGTCAAGGCACCGGCCGGGGCGAACCTCCGCCGCCGGCAGCCGACCTAGGCCTGAGGCTCTTCCGGAGTCGGCTCGGAGGGCGGCGCCTCGGCGGCCGTCTCGACGACGGTCTCGGTGAGCGTGGCGGAGACGGCCGCGGCGGTCTCGGCGGACGCCTCGCTCGACGACGGCCCTGCGGGCGCGGCGAAGGGGCCGTGGCCGCGCTGGTCGTGCCGCGTCGACGGCTCGACGCCCTTGTCCTTCTTGCGGAAGTCGACCGAGACGAGTTGAGAGACGCCCATCTCCTCCATGGTCACGCCATAGATGACGCCGGCGGCTTCCATCGTGCGCTTGTTGTGGCTGACGATGAGGAACTGCGACCGCGCCTGGAACTCCTTGAGCAGGCCGACGAAGCGGTCCACGTTGGCGTCGTCGAGGGCGGCGTCGGCCTCGTCGAGCATGCAGAACGGCGAGGGCTTGACCATGAAGAACGAGAAGAGCAGCGCGATCGCCGTCAAGGTCTTTTCGCCGCCCGACAGAAGCATGATGCTCTGCAGGCGCTTGCCCGGCGGCTGGGCCATGATCTCGATGCCGGTCTCGAGCAGGTTCTCGGGATCGGTCATGATGAGGTCGGCCTCGCCGCCCTCGAAAAGGACGGCGTAGAGCTTGCGGAAGTGCTCGCGCACCTCGGTAAAGGTGTTGCGGAAGTTCTCGCGCGTGGCGCTGTTGATCTTCGTGATCGCCGCGCGCAGGTCTTCCTTCGCCTTGGTGAGGTCCTCGATCTGCGTCTGGAGGAACGTCTGCTTCTGGGCCAGCGCCTCGTATTCCTCGGGCGCCGCCATGTTGACGTTGCCGAGGTTGACGATCCGCTTGCGCAGGAACTCGATGCGATCGGGATCGACGGACTGCGAAGCGTACTTGGTCTTGGCTTCGTCGCTGGTGAGCTGCCACTCGTCCCACAGGCGCTTCTTGAGCATGTCTTGGGTCGTGCGGCGTCCGCTGGCTTCGACCTCGAACTTGTGCAGCTGCTCCTGGGTTTCCTCGACGAGCTGGCGAAGGCCTCGCAGCAGGCCCTCGCGCGACTGGATCTGGCGCTCGAGCTCGTGCAGGCGCTCGAAGATCGCCTTGGCCTCGTTCTCGAGTCCCGCCAAGCAGACGCCCAGCTCTTCGACGCGCTGGCGCGACTGGGCGGCCAGGTTCTGGGCCTCCTGCCGGCGCTGCGCAAGCTCCGAGAGCTCCTGGGCGCGCCGCTCCGCCTGTGCCTGGAGCGACTCGCGCTCCGCCGACAGCCTCTCGTAGGCGCCCGTCATGAACGTGAGCTTCTCGACGAGGCCCTGAAGCTTGGAGGCGAAGACCTCCTGCGTGGCTTGCCCGCGGGAGAACTCCTCCTTGAGCGCGGAGAGAGCCCGCGCCGCTTCCCCTTCCTTGGCGCGCGCGGCTTCCTCTTCCTGCGCGAGGCGGTCGAGGTCGCCGCGCACGGCCTTGATCTCTTCCCTGGCCAGGGCCATCTCGGCCAAGGCGCGCGCCGACTCGGCGCGCGAAAGCTCGGCGCTGCTCTGGTATTCGGACAGGGCCCGCTGTTTTTCCTCGATCTGGGCTCGCAGGCCGGACTCCTTGCCCAATTCCTCGCCCACGGCGGCCGAAGCCTGCCGCCAGGCCATCTCGGCCTCGGCGATGGCCTGCTCGCAAGCGGAGCGCTCGCCGGCCAAGGCCTCGGAACGGGAAGCCGCGGCCTGCTCGCGCTGGCGCAGCTCGGAGATATCGGAGAGGCTGACCTGCGCCTCGGCCTTGTCCGCGGCGCCGCCGTAGATCCAATGGTCGCCGAAGACGACCTTGCCCAGGCAGTAGGCCTCCTCGAGCAGGAAGCGCACGGCTTTTTCGTGCGCGGGCTCGAATCCGATGTGGCGGATGAGGGGCTTGGACTCCTCGGGATAGGCGCGGTCGGCGAAGGCGCCGGTCAGGGAGCTGAGCACGAGGAAGCGCGCCCGGCCCTTGCCGGAGGCCTCCAGCAGCTCCACGGCTTGGCGGGCCGCGGACGAGTCCTCGCAGACGACGGCGTAGAGCCGCTCGCCCAGGAGGTCTTCCAGGACCCCTTTATAAGCGTCCTCGACCCTGAGCAGCTGCCGCACGGTCCCGACGACGCCGGGGATGCCGGCGTTGACGACGGCCTGGGCGCCCACCCAATACGGGTTCTGGCCGCCCTGCTCCTCGATGGACTGGATGCGGGCCTGGACCTGCGCCGTCTCGACGTGCAGCCGCATGGCCTCGTCGGAGAGCGCGGAAAGCTTCTGGCGGGCGGCGGCCACGGCCTGCTCCCGCTGGGAAGCCTCGGCGCGGGACTGCTCCAACCGCTGCGACTGCTCGCTCAGCGCCGCGCGCGCCGCGGTCAGGGCGGATTCGCTGGCTTGGACCTGGGAGAGATCCTTGTCGAGCTCCTTCAAGGATGCGCGCGCCTGCATCTCCTGGCGCGACCAAGCGGACTCGGCCTCGGCGAGCTTGCGCCGCCGGCCCAGCGAATTCTCCTGGGCGGACAAAAAGCCCCGGCGAGCCTCCTCCAAGGCCGTCTCGGCCTCGCTCATGCGCGACAAGATGGTCTCGAGCTGCGCGTTCCAGGCATCGGCCTCCTGCTGGGCCGCGTCGCGGGCGGCCTGGGCCTCGGAAACGGACTGCGCGGCTCGCTCTATTTCAGGATCGATGCCCGAGAGGCGCTGGAGCATCCCTTGGCGCTCGGCCTCGGCGGCCTTGGCGCGCTCGTCCATCTCGACGACGGAGCGTTCGCTGGCTTGGATGCGCTCCTCGAGCCTGCCGAGCTCCGCCTTGGCCTCGGAAATCTTCTGGTTGACCTCGAGGACCTGGGACTGCGTGCCGGCCTTCTCGAGGTTGTGGGCGGCCAACTGCGCGCCCTCGGCGTCCATCTCGACTTTCTTGGAGCCCAGCGTCTCCTGCAGCGGCCCCACCTGCTCGGAAAGCACCGCCAGCTCGCGCTCGAGCTGGGAGAGCTGCTGGAGGACGTGCGCGGCCTCGGCGGCGGCGAGCTCTTCCTTATATTTCTGGAAGAGCTTCGCCTTGCGCGCGTCGCTGTCGAGCTTCTTGACCTGCTCGTTGATGAGGGCGACCGAGTCCTGCAGGCGGCCCATGTCCATGTCGACGCGCTCGAGCTTGCGCAGGGCTTCCTCGCGCTTGGCGTTGTACTTGGCGACGCCGGCGGCCTCCTCGAAGAACGCCCGGCGCTCCTCCGGCTTGGCCTTGATCATGGCGTCGACGCCGCCCTGGTCGATGATGGCGTAGCCGTCGCCGCCGACGCCGGTGTCGAGGAAGAGCTCGCGAATGTCGCGCAGGCGGCACTGCGTCTTGTTCATGAAGTAGGCCGACTCGCCGGAGCGGTATATCCGCCGCGTGATCGTGACCTCGGAATACTGCACGGGCAGCATCTGCGAGGCGTTGTCGAAGGTGAGGGTGACCTCCGTCATGGACATCGCCGGGCGCTTGGAGGTGCCGGAGAAGATCACGTCCGTCATGGCTCCCGCGCGCAGGGACTTCCATGACATCTCGCCCAGACACCAGCGCACCGACTCCATGATGTTGGACTTGCCGCAGCCGTTGGGGCCGATGATCCCGGTGATGCCGGGCTCCAGGTCCAGGTGGGTCTTGGCCGCGAACGACTTGTAGCCGAAAATATCGATCGATTTTAGGTACATGATCCCTCTAGCGCGCCGGGAACGTCAGTCCATCTTTTATCATCTTTTATCAGACAGAGTCCCGATAAGTTCGGTCATTCTAGCACTTCCGTCGGGACCGCCTCAAGGCCCAAATGATACCAAGAGGGCACAAATTTTCAATAGGGCCGATGGGCCCAGGCCGGCGCGGGCGAAGGGCCCCGGCCGCTACCGAGCCGAGGAAAGGCCGCTGTCTTGGTAGGCGTCGCGCAGCTTTGCCGCCAGCCACGCCGGGGCGGCGTCCGGCGACGCCGAGACGATCGCCTCTTTGGCCTGCTTCATGAAGCGGAACTGCGCCGCGAGATAGGGGGCGATCCTCGGGTCGCCGCCGCGGTAGCGCTGGCCGCCCACGCGCGCCTCGTAGACGAGCTCATCGAGCGGCAGCGCCGCCAGGCTCGCGTGCGGCACCCGGGTCATGATCCCGAAATCGTCGTCTCGGAAGCGGTCCCGCCAGTAGCGCTGCCCCCGGGGAAGCCGCACGCGCAAGACGAGCCTGATATCCGTGATGCGGCGAAAGGCTTCGGAGGCCCACGTCCGCTGGCGATTGCGGGAGAACCAACGGGCTTCGAGCTCCGGATAAGACGACTCCGACCAGCTGCGCGCCTGGCTCTTTGAGAGATTAAAGTTCGCCTCCGCGCGCTGGCCTTCAACAATGCCGAAGAGGTAGCGCGCAAGCTCCGCCTCGTCCTCGGCGGCCGCGCCGGGGCTTGCGAGGAGGCCGCGCAGGCGATCGATATTGTCCTTCTGTGCCGGGCTGAGAGGCTCCTTGAAAAGCATCATCGCTCCGGTCTGGCCGCGGTAGGCCGTCCGCGGCTTGTCCCTCATCTCGAAGAGCCGCCGCCATCTCGCCAAGGGCGCGCCCGGGCGGCCTTCGCCAGCCGCCGCGACGGCAATCGCCTCCGGCAGCCGGGGCAGCGCTCCCAAGGCATTGGCGCCGGGAGAGACGGAGGCTTCGGTTGGCAGCGCCTCGCCGGCTGTCGGGGAGAGCTCGCCGGCCCGGGCGGCCGCCGCTAGGCCCGAGAGGAGAAGGACCGCCAGCGCCGGCCTCGAGATCATCACCTCCAGTTTAGGCGCGGCAAGCGAGCCCGTCATGGGCCGGCCGGCCCCCGTCTTCTGGGCCCCGCGAAATCCCGCCGTCAAAAATCTTATACTTCGGCATGCCCTTTCTTTTCGCGTTCCTCCTTTTCCCGACCCATGCCCGCTCGCAGCCTCCGGCCGTCTCGACGGCTCCGGCGGCCGCCGTCGCCGCGCCGGCGGCCCCGGCCGCGGCGCTTCGGCTCCTCGCCCCGTCCGAATACCCGGATTTCTCCGACAGCTTCAAGTCCAAGGCCGGCCTCATCAAGGCGGCCCGAAAGACCCTGGCCTATCTGGAAGGGCCCGACTACGCCGGCCCGCGCTACTTTCACCTGGGCGAGCGCACCTACGGCCAAGGCATCCTCGTCGACTCGGTCCAGGAGCTGCTGGCCTCCATCAAGGAAGCCAAGACCCCCGGCCAATTCGCGGCGCTGATCCGGCAGCGCTTCGACGTCTACCAGTCCGCGGGCAGCGACGGCAACGGCAAGGTCGTCTTCTCTTCCTATTATCAGCCGATCCTGACCGCGAGCAAGCAGCGCTCGGCGCGCTACCGCTACCCGATCTACCGCCGCCCGCCCGACATGGTCGAGGTCAACTTGAGCGCCTTCGATCCCAAGGCCGCCAGCCGCACCTACGTCGGGCGCGTGGACAAGCGTCACCGCCTCGTGCCCTACTTCTCGCGCTCCGACATCGACGTCAAGCGCGCCCTGGCCGGCAAGCGCCTGGAGCTCGCCTGGCTCAAGGACAAATTCGACGTCCTCGACCTCCACATCCAGGGCTCGGGCATCCTGCGCTTTCCCAGCGGCCACCAGGTCCTGGCCAAATACGCCGCCACCAACGACCTGCCCTACAACTCCATCGGCATCCTGCTGGTCAAGGCCGGCGCCTTCGCCCGCGACCAGATCACCCACGACCGCGTGCGCCAGTATCTCCACGATCATCCCGAGGCCGAGGATTGGCTGCTCGCCCAAGACCCCCGCTACACCTTCTTCGACCTCGCGCCGCTGCCCAAGGACGGCGAGCCCGACGGCTCGATCAAGCAGTCGCTGGTGCCCGCGCGCTCCATCGCCATCGACCCCGCGCTCGCGCCCCTGGGATCGATCGCCTACTTCACCACGACCTCGCCCCAGGCCGATTCCAAGGGCCGCCTGCTCGGCCAGTTCCCCAACAGCCGCTTCGCGCTGTGCATGGACACCGGCGGAGCCATCAAGGGCCCGGGCCGCGTGGACATCTACGCCGGCCACGGGCCGCAGGCCGAGACCACGGCCCGCAATCAGTGGGCCGCCGGCAAGCTCTACTTCCTGATCGCGAAAATCCCGCCGCGGGAGCGCTAGTGGGCGAGGACTGGCCGCGCGCCCTGCGCGAGAGCCGGGCTCTGTGCGCCGACGGGCGCTTTTTCGAGGCCCACGACGTCCTGGAGGAGGCTTGGCGCGGGCTGTCCGGCCAAGAAAAGCTCTGCGCCCAGGGCCTCGTGCAGGTCTGCGCGGCCTTCCACAAGGCTTCCCAGGCGGGGCCGACGGCCGGGGCCCTGGAGCTGCTCGAAAAGGGGCTCCAAAAGATCGCGGCCGCCCCGGAGGCCTTGCCTCCAGACGCGGCCGCGCGCGTCGTCCTGGCTCTTGGCCCGGCCCTGGCCGAGCTGCGCGCCGGCAGCCGGCCTACTTGGCCGGCTCCGGATTGGGCGCCGTAGGCCTGGCCGGCAGCGGGCCCGCCAGGATATCCTCGATCTGCTCCTGGAAGAGCGTCTCCTTCTCGTAGAGCTCCTGCACCAGGCGGTCGAAGCGCTCGCGGTTCTCGCGGATGTGCTGCTTGGCCTCCTCAAGCGCCTCGCGGGTGATGCGCTTGATCTCCGAGTCGACGTCCTGCTTGGTCTGCTCGCTCAAGCGCGAGCGGCCCATGGGGTCGCGCGCGTCGGGGCCGGCGTTGATGATGCCGACTTTGTCGCTCATGCCCAGTTGCTCGACCATGACGCGGGCGATGCGGTCGGCGTGGTCGGCGATGTCGCTGCCGGGGCCGGTGGAGACGCCCTTCTTGCCGGGATAGATCGTCTCCTCCGCGCCGCGGCCGCCCATCGCGCCGACGATATCGGCCTCGAGCTCGTCCTGGGTCTGGAGGTAGGTGTCGGCCTCGCCGCGCTGCGCCTTCTCGGCGTAGCCAAGCGCCGCCTTGCCGTGGGGGATGATCGTGATCTTGTTGTCGACCTTGACGCCCTCGAGCTTGCGCTTGAGCATGGCGAAGAACTGCGCCAGGGCGTGGCCGGACTCGTGCTCGGCGACGCGCCGCTTCGTCTTCTCATCTAGGAACAGGTTGCGCTCGTCGCCGAAGGTCTCCTTGTCGACGGCGCGCTGCAGGTGCTTCTGGTCGATCTGCGAGGCGTCGGCGCGCGCGGCCTGCAGGCCGGCCTCGTTGACGATGTTGGCCATGGCGGCGCCCGACAGGCCCGGCGTGCGCTTGGCCGTGAACTCCACGTCGGCGTCGGGGCCCAGGCGGAGCTTGGCGGCGTGGACGGCGAGGATGGCCTCGCGGCCCAGCACGTCCGGGTTGCCCACGAAGATCTTGCGGTCGAAGCGTCCCGGGCGGGTCAGGGCCTCGTCGAGATCCTGGGCGCGGTTGGTGGCGGCCATGACGATGACGTTGTCCATCTTCATGAAGCCGTCGAGCTCGGCCAGCAGGGCGATGAGGGTCTGCCGGTGCTCGCTAGAGCCGCCGTTGCTGGGGCCGGCGTTCTCGCGCGAGGAGCCGATGGCGTCGATCTCGTCGATGAAGACGATGGCGGGCTGGTTCTTGCGCGCCTCGTCGAAGAGCTCGCGCACCCGGTTGGCGCCCACGCCCACGAACATCTGGATGAAGTCGGAGCCCTTCATCGAAAGGAAGGCGGCGTTGGCCTCGCCGGCCAGGGCGCGCGCCATGAGCGTCTTGCCCGTTCCCGGAGGGCCCTCGAGCAGGATGCCGCGCGGCGGATGGACGCCGAGCTTGCGGTACTTGCCGGGGTTTTCCAAAAAGTCCGTGACCTGGCGCACGTCGTTCAAGGCGTCATCGACGCCGGCGACGTCGGAAAAGCGCACGTTCGGGTGCTCGATGTCGATGTTGGTCTTGCCGGCCGGGTTGAGCATGGAGCCGCCCTTGCCGCCGGCGCCGCTCATCATCTTTCTCATGAGCCAGACCATGAACAGGATCGGCGCGAAGGCGAGGAACAGGGTGAACATCAGGCCGTTGCCGCCCTTCTTCTGGGACTCCACGTGCATCTCGTGGATCTCCTCGGCCTGCTGCTGGTTGGCCTGCTTGATGCCCTCGAGGTTCTTGTTCATCTGCGCCAGAATCTGGTCTTGCGGCGTGCCGGCGGCCGGCGCCGGCTGCGAAACGACCTGGGACTGAGTCTGGGGCTGCGCCGGCGGGGCGTTTTGGCTCTTGGACGCCGGCGACATCAGCATCGTGGCGATGATCACGGCGCCGAGCAGCATCGTCATCGAGAAGAAGATCCGCCGCACGCGGGAGCCCGGATTGGGATTGTTCGGGCCCTGGCCCCGGGAGTCCTTGAGGCCGAGGACGTTGGTCGAAACCGCCGGCACCACCCTGACGGCAGCGGGCGCGACCTCCGGCCCGGGGTCGACGCCCAGTTGCCGCAGCGCCCAGCCCGACATCACGCGCACCGACGGGTTGGCGTTGCGGTAGGACTCGCGCAGGGCCTTTTCGGCGACGCCCTTGCTCTCGCCGAGCTCCCCGGCGCGCGCGCCCAGCCACTTGGCGGACATGCGCTTGAGATACCAGCTCGGGTCTTCCTGCAGGAGCTTGAGGACGATCGGCAAAGCCCGGACGGCGGGCTGGCCGGCGACGAGCCTAAAGGCGCTGGCGCGCACCTCGATCCTGGGCTCGTCCTGGTTGGAAAGGATCTGCGCCGCCTGGGCGAAGGCCGCGTCGAAATCGGTCTTGGCGAGCTTCTGCAGCTGGGCCACCTTCTTGGCCGTGGGTACCCAGTCGGCGCCGCCGCTCATGGCGCGCGCGCGCGGCGACAGCGGCCACTCCAAAGCCGCGCGGGCCTGCCGCGCGGGCCGCTGGGCGGCCAGGGCCTGCGCGACCGGCGAGCCGCCCGCCAGGACCAGCGCCGGCTGCGGGGCGCGCCAGAGGGACTTCGCGCGGGAAATCATCGCCTGGGCGCGGGACGCCGCGCGCGAGCCGCCCGCCAGAGGGTTGAAGACCTGGCGCAGGGCGTTGGCGACGGCCCGGCTGCGGGCCGCTTCGGCGTGCAAGACGCCGGAGGCCGCGCCGATGCGATGGGCCGAGACCCGAGGCACTCCGGCGGCCTCGAGGCGCTGCGAAAGGGCTTTGGGCGCGTCCTGAAGCGACTGGGCGAGGAAGCGCGCCGCCTCGGCGCGGGCCCGGGACGCGGGCTCGGGCTTGGCCGCGGAGGCCGCCGCGTCGTACTCCGCCTGCATGACGCGCAGGGCCTGAAGCGACTGCGCCCCCGGCTGCGCGCCGGCCGGAAACAGCCGGTCGACGGTCAGCTGCAGCTCCTGATGAAAGAGCGGATCGAAGCCGGCGGGGCCGGCGGCGGCCTCCGCAGCCACGGCCGGCGCGGCCTCGGCCGCGAAGCTCGGCCAGGGCACGAGCAGGCAGAGGCTCGCGGCCAGGATTTGCACGGCGAGGAGGCGCGCTCGGAGTATCATGCCGACCATTGTGACAGTCCGGCCGGCGCGCGCGTAGGGACGTATGGCCTAAGCGTTGCAAAAATTCAGGCCCAAAAGAGGCTGGGCCCTTCGGCCCGGCGTTTAGTGCAGGCGCCTTATTAGGGAAATGACTTTCCCGACGATGCGGCCCTCGGCCAGGGGAAACGGCGGATAACGCGGATTGTCGGGAACGAGGACGGCCCCGCCGGGCCGCAGCTTCAGGCGCTTGACCGTGGCCTCCTCCTCCTCGAAGCGGGCCACGACGATGTCGTTTTGCCGCGCCGTGGGCTGCCAGCGCACGACCACGGTGTCGCCGTCAAGCAGCGTCGGATCCATGCTGTCGCCCTTGACCTTCAAGGCGAAGAGCGACTCCACGTCCTCGCGGTCGACGGCCACCGGCACGTGCCCGTCGGCGAAGGCGGAGGCGCCGGCGCTGGGGCCGGCCGGCACGCGCCCGAGGATGGGCACGAGCGCGACGCGCTCGCAGTCCGCCAGTCCGAGCGTGCGCGGCTTTCCAGGCGCCGAGCCGAGCAAGCCCTTGGCGCGCAGATTATCGAGATGGTATTGAACGGTGTCGGGCGAGCGCAGCCCCGCCAAGCGGCAGAGCTCGCGCACGGTGGGCGCGTAGCCGTGGTCGGCGATGAAGGCCCTGACCAGCTTGAGGATGTTTTCCTGCTGCGGCGTCAGCGTCTGCGGCATGTGTCCCCCCTTCTCGGCGCGCTAAAAGAATAGTCGAACTCCTGTTCGATGTCAAGGCCCGCCGGGAAATTAGCCTTGTTTTCCGTCGATGGGATAAATAAAATCCATGGAATGCCTACGCGGCCGTCACGCGTCGCGCCCTGCCTCTTCGCCGCCGCCGCCCTTTTGGCGGCGCGGGCCGGCGCGCAGCCTCTCGCGCCCGCGCCGGCTCCCCGGCCGCAGACCCAAGTCTCGGCCGCCACGGCCGCGGCGCGCGAGGTGCCGGACCCGCAGGCCTGGGAGCTCGAGCGCCGGCGCTTCCTGCTCGAACTGCGCCGCTCCTACATCGACGGCGGCCGCAAGGTCGCGCTGCCCAGGCTCAAGCTGTCGGCCGTCCAAGCCATGGCCTTCGCCTCGGCGGTGGACGACCTGCAGAAGCTGCGCGCCCAGGCGGCCTACATCCAGTCCGGCCGCGGCCGCGAGGACGTCTCCACCTATTCCGACATGGTCGTGCTCGTGGCCTCGCGCCTGGGCGTCGATCCCCCGGAGCCCGCCATCGCCGTCTATCACCAGCGCGCGCGCGCGGCGGGGACGGTCCTGACCGACGATCTCGCGCAGGCCCGGGCGGCGCTCCTGGCCGCCGTCAAAAGCCCCGATTTCCACAGGCGCTACGTGTACGTGGCCGACCTGGTCGGCAAGCCCGCGCCGCCGCCGCCGGCCCCGCGGCTCAAGAGGCGCCGCGTCTGGGTCGTCTGGCACGACCGGCGCGGCAGCCGGCACCGCAGGATCAAGGTCAAAT
>DAIDHI010000039.1 GCA_027452025.1 Elusimicrobiota bacterium
TCGCCGAGATGCGCGCCGGCGTCGAGGCCCTGCAGAAGGCCCGCGCCGCCGCCGACGCCGTCGAGGATGTCGAGGAGAAGGCCAAGGCCTACTGCCACAAGGTCAAGCCCTACTTCGAGACCATCCGCGCCGCCGTCGACCAGCTCGAGGGCCTGGTGCCCGCCTCCGGCTGGCCGCTGCCCAAGTACCGCGAGATGCTGTTCTTGATCTGAGCTCGCGCAGGCCGCAAAGAGCGAAGGCCCGGGCCGAAAGCCCGGGCCTTCTTCTTTTTTGGGAACTAAAACAGGGGGGCTGCGTATATCTAATATGAACCCTCCCAATGCCTTGTCGCAGATGATCTATCGGATACGCGGCTGCCGAGTCATGCTGAGCTCCGATCCGGCGGTCCTCTACCAAGTCAAGCCCAAGGCGCTCCTCCAGGCCGTCAAGCGCAACCGAGAGCGCTTTCCCTCCGACTTCTTCTTTCAGCTGACGCGAGAAGAGTTCCTGAACTTGAGGTCACAGATTGTGACCTCAAGTTGGGGCGGGATCCGGAAGGTCTACCCGTACGCGTTCACGGAGCAGGGCGTCGCCATGCTTTCCAGTGTCCTGAGGAGCCCTGAGGTGCCTGTGCGGGTGTGGCCAAAGCCCTAGCGGGCCTTTGCCCGTGAGCGCCTCCTAACTAACCGCTTGAGCTGGCGGCGGCCTGGATGAAACTTCGCGCCGGTGTTACACTCTGGGATCCTTAAATAGCCGCCGCAGCTCAGCGGCACGTTAGACGCCCATTGGCCAAATGACTGATCCCAAAACCAAGGCATCAAAGTCGCCTGCTCTAGCGGCAGCCCTAAGTATTATTCTTCCTGGCCTTGGGCAGGCATACTGCGGTTTATATTTTCGAGCGGCTGCTTGGATTTTTGGTCTCGTCGTTCTCGCGTTATGCCCACCTGGTGGATGGCGTGACTGGGCGCTTTTGTCATTCCCAGTGATCATATTCTGGATCGCAGCTGTGATAGATTCCGCCTTCGTTGCCACAGCCTCAGGCCTGCGCGCTCTTTCCGGATTTATTGGCGCCTTCATGGTCATCTCGTGGTTTATGAGTGGCGAAATGAGAGAGCACTTAAATGCGAAGCGATTGGGAATTCCGGTCCAAGATTACCGCTCGGCCGTGAAAGCATCAGCAGGCTGAACAGTGGCTGGGAACGGCTCATATTGGCTGAAGGCGTTTCACGCGCGCGGTGTATGTTTAAGCGAGACGTTCAACGGCTCGAGGCAGCAATTTCTGGCGTGGCGTTTAACGGCAAGCGGGGCTACACTTGCAAAATCGGCGTCTAACCTTCCGCTTTACCGGACGGCCGCTATTACGGAGGGCTCTATAGCGGCCGCCGGTGAGCGGCAGCGTTATGCACTCTTTGGCTATTGACAATCACCAGGATTTGTGTATACTCATTGTAGATACATTCCTGGAGGTGCTATGAACGCAACGGTTCAAAGATGGGGAAACAGCCTGGCGCTTCGAATTCCGAAATCTGTCGCGCAGGACGTGGATCTTCATCAGGGATCCGTGGTTGAGCTGGCAGTAGTCGAAGGGGATATGCTGGTGAAACCAAAGAATCGGAGAAAACTCTCGTTGTCGCGGATGCTTAAAGAGATCAGCAAAGGGAATATCCATTCTGAGTATGAATGGGGCCATGCGAAGGGCAAGGAAGCGTGGTGATGCGTCAGCCCTATTGTCCAAAGCGAGGCGATATCGTCTGGCTATCGTTTGAGCCGCAGGCAGGGCGTGAACAGGCGGGGCATCGCCCCGCCTTGGCGCTTTCTCCGGAGGCATATAATCGGAAGGTTGGATTGGCCATATTTTGCCCCGTCACTTCTCAGGTGAAAGGGTATCCGTTCGAGGTGGTCATCCCCGCGGGATTAAAGGCGTCCGGCGCCATTTTATCTGACCATGTCCGGAATCTGGATTGGCAGGCACGGAATTCTCAATTTATCTGTAGGGTGCCTGAGTCAGTGATCGTTGAGGTTCTTGATAAGTTGGGAGTTTTGATCGGCGGTGCATAACCTTCCGCTCCTGCCGCCCGCTCGGCAGAAGCGAAGGAATCAGTGACGCGTCGGCAGAGCGGCAGCGTTATGCGTACAATCTTACGTCGGCGCCAGATTCAAGATGAATAGCGCGAAGATGGCTGTCGGACTCGTTGCATATGGTGTCGCATCGTTTTGCCTCTTGATTTGCATTGCGGCTGCTGTCCATCGGTTGATCACGGGGCGTTTCAGCTCGGGCGTGCATATCGTTCCAACTATGGCGGCGCTGGTTGGAAGCACTCTTGGCAGCTTTGGCTGGAAGCCATTCTTGATGGTCGTAGTCCTGGATTTGGGAACCATGTTCTTAAAAATGATTGTAGGTCATGAAAAAGCTGAGCAGAGGAATTCGAACGGCTAATAGCTGAACGCCTAAAGACCATCTAAGGCCAAGAATTCTGCGAGAGGATAAGAATGGGTGTGGTCGGAAGTGGCGCACAACCTCCCGCTCCTGCCGGTCGCTCGGTAGAAGAGAAGGAGTCAGTGGCGCGTCGTCAGAGCGGCAGCGTTAGCCGAATCTGAAACGTGGAAGATTTCAAACGAAAGCGGACTTGTCATTCGGCCGAGTTCGGGTCGGCCGCGGCGTTATGCCGATTAATTTGAGGAGGACATTCAAAAAGTGATCGCCGCCGCAAAATCGAACCTCGAGGCGCGCATGTTCTCCGGCGCGCTCGCGGCACTTACGGCTGTGTTGATCCTGATGGCCTCGAGAGCTCGTGCTCAAGGGGACTCCTCTTCTGGGCCCGTGGGCGGCAGCAGTCAGCACCTGGTGGTCATCGCCGTGAGGTTCGCCCATGCCAGCTGGGATCCGAGGGCTTGTCTTGGCTCCGTGGAATTCGAACAGAATCAGACCATCGACGACGGCGCGGGAACCTGGGATTTCGGTTTCATCGTGCCGGGGGGCAATCGCAGGGTCAAGGTCGCTTTCATGGGCGCGGGCGCGCCGTTTCTCGTCGACAGCGGTCTCCAGGGCATGTCGGTGGACTGCATTCGAGAGATGAGCATCGATAGTCACCGCGCCTTCGAGATCGCCATGAAGCACGGCCTGGAATATTCCGGCGCTCTTCTGCACCTGAAATTATTCTTGGCCGAACCTGGGGACTTCTCCGATGGGGATTCCCTTCTCTCGCGAAGGCCCGAGCTACAGGGCCGCACGATCTGGCAGGTGGCGACCGAAAGGCCGCCAGTCGTGCTCATCGATGCTAAGACCGGTCACGTGCTCGATCAAGAATCGGAGGAGCGATGAATCCGCCAGGAGAGCAGAATCCGATCCCGATAGGCAGAACGGCTGCATCCGGCCTTCTTTTCCCCGGCGCAGCCCAAGCTTATGGCGGGCGTTGGGGGCTTGCCGTTGTGTTTCTGCTCTTGCCTTGGATCCTGATGACCGGCTGCCTTGTCCTGTCGATTTTTGTGGGCCTTGCCTCGATGATGATCCCGAAAATCCATGATCCCGCCCTATCGTTGATTGACGGGATTCTGAAGCTGAGCAGGCCAAGCGGGATAATCTATCCGGCCCTTTGGCTGATATCGATAGTGGAGGGCATCCGATGGGCCAAATCTGAACGGCGGGCACCGACCGGTAGGACCGTAAGTTGGAAGAGACCGGTAATCGGGTTGGGGTTAGTCCTTTTATTGGCTATCCCAGTGATGCTTCTGCAACTGTCTATCGCGAAAGTAGCGCTCTCGTCTGGGCAGGCCGCAAAAGGCGGGTTGAAGTCGGCTCTTGGAGGACGCTGAGTGGTCGCCGCGCCGCGGCGAATAAAGAATGGGCGGCGAGCCTGAGGGGCTCTCCGCCCATCTTTAGCGGCTCTTCGCCGCGGGAGGTCCGGCCAGGGCCGCTTCAGCGCTTCAGGTCCGAGACGGACCCGTAGTCCACTTTGGGCTTGCTTGCGCCGCGGCGCTCCCGGCGGGCGCCTCCACCCTTATTGTACAACCCCGAGGCCTTGAAGATATCCGGCCGGCTCCGCCGAGGTCTACTTCTACCGGCCGCCGGAGATGGCCGGGATGAAGGAAGGCTCGCTCCAGAGCCCCAGGTAGGCGAAAGCGCCCGGTTCTTCTAGCGCGCGGGGTTCAAGCGCGCGGCGTTGTCGCGCACGGTCTCGGCCAGGCGCCCGGAGGTCTCGACGTCGGAAAGCGGCGCGGCGACTTTGGCGCGCAGGGCGGCGAGAAGCTCGCGGTAAAGCGGGACGGAGGGGGCGTCGGAGGCGACGGGGACGTCTCGCAGGCCGGCCAGCAGAAGCGCCAGGTCCTCGGCGTCGTCTTTGACGAGGCGGGAGAGCGGCAGGGCGGCGCCGGAGACGAGCTCGGGCTTGGCGCTTTTCTGCGCGTCGCGCAGGGCCTTGAGCAGCCATTCGCGCTCGGCGGGCTGCGGCGGAGCCTCCAAGATGAAGGCGGAGAGGCCTTGGAAGACGGGCTCGCCGCCCCAGCGCTCCGGCGCGCCGGCCCAGTCCTTGAAGGCCTCGCGCAGGCCGGCCCAAGCCTCTCGCGGATAGCCCAGGCGCGCGCGCAGGCGGGCGAGCTCTAGGGCGGGGAGGAGGAAGCTCGCGTCCTTGCGCGCCGAGCCTTCGGCGGAGAGGCCGCCCAAAAACTGCTCGAGCGAAGCCTTCATCTCGGGCGAGAGGTCCTCGCGCTCGACCAGCGCCCGGTAGACGGGCGCGAAGGCGGCCGGGGTGGCCTGTCCGTTCAGGGGGAAGTTCACGATGAGGCCGGAAAGCTCCTCGAGCTGTCCGGGGGACAGCGGCGCGCGCGACAGCCACGCTCCGAGCCCCGCCAGATACTCGGCGGCGGACGGCATCCAGCGCTCGCGCAGGGGCGCGAGGACGAGGGCGTTCAAGGCGGCGCGGTCCGGCTCGGGAGCATAGGGCTCCAGGCGGGCGAGCAGGCCCAGGGCGCCGAGCGCGTAGCCGCTCTCCTTGCCGGCCTTCTCGCGCTTGCCGGTCTTCTCCAGGGTGGCGCGCCAGCGTCTGAAGAGCGCTGATCTCTCCCGCGCGCTCATGGCCGAAAGGGCCTCGGCGAGGATATCGGCTTCGTCGCCTTGCCGCTCCGGGGCCAGGCGCCCGCGCGCGATCGCGTCGAGCTTGAGGCGCGCCACGCGCAGGCGGTCGGCGGGGGGGAGCGCGGGGCGGATGAGGGTGCCGTAGGAGAAGGAGTCGAGAACGGCGGGTCGGCGGCGGTCGCCTATGGCCGAGGCGCAGATCCACCAGAGGATGAGACCGGGAACGACGAGGGCGGCGGCCATGCCGGCCGGGTGGCGCGTGAGCGCGTGTAGCCCGAGCTGAAGGCCTCCTTGCAGGGCGGCTTCGCCGAGCAGGCCCCAGAAGATGAAGCGCTTGAGCGGGCGCGAGAAGCGCCGGCGGATGCGGTCGTATTCCTCGAAACGCCGCGCGGACGGGACGGCCGCGGGCTCGCCGAGGACGGGCGCGGCGAGCTCGCCGTAGAACCGGGCGTCGGCGCCGTCGCCGGCGCCGGCGCCGTAGTCGCGGGAGTTGGCGGCGTTGCGAAAGGAGCGAAGGCTGTTCTCGTAAGCGTCGACGAGCGCTTGGCGCTGGGCCGTCATGGGCAGCCCGGGCACCGCGGCGGCGAGGGCGCCGAAGAGCGCGTAGTCCTTGGCGTCGGAGAGGCGCAGCATGCGGCTGGCGGCGGCGACCTCGCGCATGGCCGCGGGGGGCAGCAGAGCCGACGCCATGTGCAGGCCGACGAGGCGCACCTGCGTGGAGTTGGACTCAAGCAGCTCGGCCGTGAGGCTGCGCCGGGTCCTGAGGGAGTCGGGAGCGCCCTGGGTCAGGAAGAGGAACATCTTGGCGGGCGACAGGCGCGCGTCGAGCGCCGTGATCGGGGCCTCGGGGCTTTGCGCGGGCGCGCCGGCGGCCTTGAGGGGCAGGCGCAGAGAGAAGTGCCAGGCGCCGTCCTTGTCGTAATAGCCCATCTTCGCGCCGGCGACGGCGGGGATCAGGCGGGCGAGCTCGATCAAGTCCAGGTCCGGCGTCACGCCCCGGTCCTTGAGCGAGGCGGCCAGCGCGCGGACGGCGGCTTCGTCTTGCAGGGGCGAGGGCGTGTTGTCGGCGAAGAGCTTCTCGAGCGCGCGCGAGGCGGCCTCCCCGGTGTCGGCGGGGACGGTCAGCTCGACTTCGGCGGCGTCGGCGGCCGTTTCCAGGCGCAGCCGCGGGCCTTGGTCCGGCGAAAGCGTGCGGCCGATGCGCGTAAAGACGTCGAGCCAGGCGCTCAGCGCCGTGCTCTCGCGCTCGTCGGCCCAGCGGCCGGCGAGCTTGGAGGAGACGTCGGCCTTGAAGGCGGCCAGGAGGGGGTCCTTGAGGCCGGGCGCGCCGCCCTCGAGCGCGCTTTCCGCCGCCGCGCTCGAGGACCCCGAGGCCTCCGGGGCCCCGGCCTTGACGAGCTCGGAGGGCGCCTGCGGCCGGCGCTCGGGAAAGAGCAGGTCCTCGAAGGTCGCCGCGTCCTTGGTGGCCCCGGCGTCGCGCGCGGCCTCGTCGAGGATGCGGCGAAGCTTGTCGCCGAGAGGCCCTTGCGGCAACGGCATGGGCTCCAGGACGGGCGGGGGATTGGGTTTTAGGGAGAATTCCAGCCGGCCGTCCTTGAGGCCGACGTCTACGACGCCGCCGTTGACGAGCTCGCCGGCGACCTTCTTTTGCAGAAGGAAGCCGCTGAGCGAGTTGGTGACGTCGGTCTCGACGACGCGCTTCAAGGGGCGGGCGCCGTAGTCGGCGTCGAAGCCCTTGCGGGCCATGAAGGCGATCGCCTCGTCGGAGACGCGCAGCTCCAAGTCTCGCTCGCGCAGGCGCTTCTGTACGTCCTTGAGCATGATGCGCAGGATGGACTCGGCCTGGGAAAGCTCCAGAGGATTGAAGACGACGATCTTGTCGACGCGGTTGACGAACTCGGGGCGCAGGCGCTCCTTGATGGCCAGGGCGACGTTGTTTTTGAAGCGGTCGCCCTCGCCGTCGCTGCCGGCGCCGATGTTGGAGGTCATGATGATGATCGTGTTTTTGAAGTTGACGACGTTGCCGCGGCCGTCCGTCATGCGGCCGGCGTCGAAGACCTGCAAGAGGGCGTTGAGGACGTCGGGATGGGCCTTTTCGATCTCGTCGAGAAGGATGACGGAGTAAGGCTTTTGGCGCACGGCCTCGGTCAAGAATCCGCCCTGGTCGTAGCCGACGTAGCCCGGCGGCGCGCCGAACATCCGGCCGACGGAGAACTTGTCCATGTACTCGGACATGTCCAGGCGCGTCATGGCGTCGGGGTTGCCGAAGAGGAACTCGGCCAGGGTGCGGGCCAAAGCGGTCTTTCCCGTGCCCGTCTTGCCGGCGAAGAGAAACACTCCTTGCGGGCGGTTGGGGTCGGAGAGTCCGGACTTGTTGGTGCGCACGGTGTCGGCGATGGCCTTGACGGCGTCGTCTTGGCCGACGATGCGCTCCTTGAACCAGGGCTCCATGCGCAGCAGGCGCTTGTATTCGTCCTCGCCCAGATCCCCGAGCTGGATGCCGGTTTCCCGCGCGAGCGTCTTCATGACGTGCTCCTTGCCGATCTTCTCGGCCGCGAAGGAGCGGCTCTGCTCGTCGAGGGACAGGATGGTCGAATAAAGGGACACGATGCGGTTGTAAAGCTCGATTTCCTCGGCTTTGCGCGAAGGGTCGCCCGCGGCCTTGAGGGCGGCGTAGCGACGGACGAAGAGGCGCAGGCGCTCGGAGAGTTGGTCGATCTGGACCTGGACGCCGTCGCGGGCGGCCTCGGGCTTGGCCTCGGAGACGGCGGCTTCCAGCAGCACGCGCGCCTTGCGGGGCAGGAACTTCTCCGGGATGTAGCGCGCCGAGAGCTTGACGGCGGCCTGCGCGGCCTCGGCCGAGATCTCCACGCCGAACTTGCGCTCGAGGTACTCGAGGTCGCCTTCCAGCATCTCGACGGCTTCCTCCTGCGTCGGCTCGTCGATCTGCACGGTGTCGAAGCGGTCGGCGAAGGCGGGGTCGGTCTCGACGTACTTGCGGTATTCGCCGACGGTGGTGGCGCCGATCACCGTCATCTCGCCGTTGCGCAGCGGGCTTTTGAGAAGGTCGGGCACGGCGTTGGCGGTGGCGACGTTCTTGAGGATGGAGTGGATCTCGTCGACGAAGAGGACGACTTTGTTGTTGGTCTTGGCGAGGATGGTCCGCAGCCTGGTCAGGCGCTCCTCCATCTCGCCGACCTTGCCCGTGCCGGCGGCCAGACGACCGGTGTCGAGTTCGAGGATGCGCTTGCCGGAGAGGCTCGGCAGGCGGTTCTGATAGAGGTACTTGGCCACCGCTTCGACGACGGCCGTCTTGCCCACGCCCTTGTCGCCCAGGAGCATGGGGTTGTTCTGCGTGCCGGCCGGCTTGGAGAGGATGGTGATGACGCGGCGCAGCTCCTTGGAGCGGCCGATGACGGGAGCCATGTCGCGGGCGCCGAGGTCCATGGTGAAGCCCTTGAGGAAGTCGGCGTCCTCTTTGGAGAGCCCGAGCTGGGCCAGATAGTCGTCGAGGGGCAGGGCCGCCTGGGGCGTCGCCGGCTTGAGCGCTCCGATCATGAGGGCGCCCGCCGCGGCGGCGAGGGCGGGCCAGAAGGCGTGGCCGGCGGCCAGCGCTCCGGCGCCGACGAGCAGGCCCATGGCGGCGCTGCCCGCGCCCGACATTCCGCCGCTATTGTCGTTTTCGCGCTCCCGGACCTTGTCCTGCCCATGGCCGTCGCCCTGCGCGGCCTTCTTGAGGGCGTCCAGCACGCCGTAGCGGCTCTCCCAGGCCAAGAGCTCTTCCCAGGAGCCGGTCTTGTTGAGGAGCTCCTCGATGAGCGCGGGCGATTCGTTGGGCAGGGTGCTTTCCTTCAAGTGCTCCAGGATCTCGGCGCGCAGTTCGGAGAGCGCCTGCTCCTTGGCGGGGCCTTCTCCCTGGGCCCAGCGCTCCTTGAGCGACGGCAGCACTTCCAAGATCGGCTCCTCCATACCGTGCTCGGCGGCGTGGGCCGAGGGGTTGGAGCGCACGCGGGCATCCTTCTCGGCCTCGGCCTTGAGGCGCTTGCCGAACTCCACGAGGATGCGGTCGAGTTCCTTCTTGGCGACCTCCTGCTGGGCCTGCTGCTGCGGAAGGATGGTGGCGTCCTTGATCTGGCGCTCGCGCATCGAGTTGCAGGTGCCAAGCAGAAGCGCTCCGGCCGCGGCGCCCATTCCCAAATGGTGCGTCAGGGCGGCGGCGCCCACGGCCAGGGCGGCCAGGGCGGCCGGACGACGGCGCAGGCCGTCGAAGAGCGCGCGGCCGGCCTGCAAAGCCCGTCCGGCGGGGGCCGGGCGAGCGCGCGTCGAGACGGAGGCGCGCAGGCCGGCCAGCG
>DAIDHI010000040.1 GCA_027452025.1 Elusimicrobiota bacterium
CAGGCCTTGAATTGTTTGACTTGTTTGCACGCAAACAAGTCAAACAATTCAAGGCCTGACACCAGGATCGATTGGAGGAAACAAGGAATATGAGCAAGATCATCGGAATCGACCTCGGCACGTCGAACACGGCGGCCTCGGTCATGGAAGGCGGCAAGGCGACGATTATCCCGTCGGCCGAGGGCACCTCGGTCGGCGGCAAGGCGTTTCCTTCCTATGTCGCGTTCGCCAAGGACGGGCAACTGCTCGTCGGCGAGCCGGCGCGCCGTCAGGCCGTGGCCAATCCCGAAGGCACGTTCATGGCCTTCAAGCGCAAGATGGGCACGGATCACAAGTATAAGGCCCCGGACGGCAAGACTTACACGCCGCAGCAGCTCTCAGCCTTCCTCCTTCAGAAGGTGAAGCGGGACGCCGAAGCGTTCCTGGGCGACAAGGTGGAGAAGGCCGTGATCACGGTTCCGGCCTACTTCAACGACAACCAGCGGCAAGCCACCAAGGACGCGGGGCAGATCGCCGGCCTCGAGGTCGTGCGCATCGTCAACGAGCCGACGGCGGCCTGCCTCGCCTACGGCATCGACAAAAAGGGCAAGGAAGAGAAGATCATGGTCTTCGACCTCGGCGGCGGCACGCTCGACGTCACGATCATGGACTTCGGCCACGGCGTCTTCGAGGTGATGTCGACTTCCGGCGACACGCAGCTCGGCGGCACCGACATGGACAACGCCCTCATCGACTACATCGCCGGCGAGTTCAAGAAGGAGACGGGTTTCGACGTGCGCAAGGATCCGATGGCGATGCAGCGCGTGCGCGAAGCGGCGGAGAAGGCCAAGATCGAGCTTTCGACCACGTTCGAGACCGAGATCAACCTGCCGTATCTGACCGCCGTCGATAACGTGCCCAAGCACCTGACCATGAAGCTGACGCGCGCCAAGCTCGAATCGCTCGTGGAGCCGATCGTCAAGCGCTGCAAGCAGTCCATCGACCAGGCGCTGGGCGACGCCAAGCTCAAGGCCTCCGACATCACCCGCATCATCCTGGTCGGCGGCCCCACCCGCATGCCGATCGTCCAGAAGTTCGTCGAGGACTACGTCGGCAAGAAGGTGGAGCGCGGCATCGACCCGATGGAGTGCGTGGCCACGGGCGCGGCCGTGCAGGCGGCGGTCCTTACCGGCGAGGTCAAGGACGTGCTTCTGCTCGACGTGACCCCGCTGACCCTCGGCATCGAGACGCTCGGAAGCGTGATGACGCCTCTCATCGAACGCAATACGACCATCCCGGTCGAGAAATCCCAGATCTTCTCGACGGCCACGGACAACCAGCCCGCGGTCACGGTCCACGTGCTGCAGGGCGAGCGGCCGAAGGCCTCCGACAACGTAAGCCTGGGAAAGTTCGACCTCGACGGAATCCCGCCGGCGCCGCGCGGCGTGCCGCAGATCAAGGTCTCCTTCTCCATCGACGCCAACGGCATCCTGAGCGTGAAGGCCGAGGACTTGGGCACCAAGAAGGCCCAGCACATCACGATCCAGGCTCCGAACAAGCTCAACAAGGAGGAGGTCGAGAAGTTCGTCAAGCAGGCCGAGCAGTTCGCCGAGGAGGACAAGAAGTTCAAGGAGAAGGTGCAGGCCAAGAACGAGGCCGACGCCGTCGTGTTCTCCGCGGAGAAGGCCCTTAAGGAGCACGGCGACAAGGTCTCCCAGGAAGAGCGCACGGCCATCGACCGCGGCATCTCCGACCTCAAGGAAGCCCTCAAGGGCGACGACCTCTCGAAGATCAACGCGGCCAAGGACGAACTGCTCAAGGCCTCTCACAAGCTGGCCGAGGAGATCTACAAGACCGAGCAGGCCAAGGCCGGCGCTCAGGGCGGCGACCAGCCTTCCGGCGAGGGGAAGAAGGGCAAGGAAGGCGAAGAGGTCGTCGAAGCCGAAGTCGTCGACGAAAACAAGAAGTAGCCGTCGCCGTTGTCGCTATTTTGTCGAAGCTCCCGCCCTGCCTCCTTCCTAGTGTGGGGCAGGGCGGGAGCCCGGCCGCCGAAGGCGGCCGATCGTTTATAGAGGTATCCTTTCTTCGATGGCGGAAGACTATTACGGAATATTAGGAGTTCCCAGGAACGCCTCGGAAGCGGAGATCAAGTCCGCTTACCGCAAGCTCGCCATGAAGTATCATCCTGACCGCAACCCCGGGAACAAGGAAGCCGAGGAGCAGTTTCGCAGGATCAACTCGGCTTACGAGGTCCTCTCCGACGCCAAGAAGCGCCAGATGTATGATCGTTTCGGAGAGGCGGGGGTTTCCGGTCCCGGCGGCGGGCCGGGCCCCGGCGCGGGGGGGCCTTTCGGCGGCGGGTTCGGCGCGGGCGTCGACGTCAACGACGTCTTCGGAGATCTCTTCGAGAGCTTCTTCGGGGGCGGCGCGGCGCGGGGCGGGCGGACGCAGCGCCGCGGCAACGATCTCAAATACGAGGTCGAGGTCACGCTTGAGGACGCCTTCTCCGGGACCCAGCTGCCCCTGCGCTTCGACAAGGTCACGACCTGCGAGACGTGCCGCGGCACGGGCGCTCGCGCCGGCTCCGGAGTCAAGCGCTGTCCCCAGTGCCGAGGCTCGGGCCGCGTCCAGATGTCCCAGGGATTCTTTTCCATGAGCCAGACCTGCCCCAACTGCGGCGGCGAGGGACAGATCGTGGAAAATCCCTGCAAGGACTGCCGCGGAGCCGGGCGCGTGCGGCGCCAGGCAAAGCTCACCGTCAAGATCCCTCCCGGCATCTACGATGGGGCGACGCTGCGCATCTCCGGCGAAGGCGAGGCCGGGCCGCGCGGCGCGCCCCCAGGAGACCTCTACGTCTTGGTCCGCGTCAAGAGCGACCCGCGCTTCGAGCGGGTCGAAGACGACCTCGTGGCCGAGCGCAGCGTGGACATCGCCGAGGCCGGCCTGGGAACCACCCTGGAGGTCGTCACGATCGGGGGAGAGCGCACGAAGATCAAGCTCCCGGCCGGCGTCCAGCACGGCGCCAAGTTCCGCGTCCACGACAAGGGCATGCCCAAGCTTCACGGCCGCGGCCGAGGCGATCTGATCGTCAAGGTCAAGGTGACGGTGCCCCAGGACCTGACCGATGAGCAGCGCCGGCGTCTGGAGGACTTCGCCCGCTCGCTGCACGGAGAGGGCGCCCCGTCCGACGCGCAAGGCCCTCACGACAAAGGCGAGGGCGGCGGCCTTTTCAACAAGATCTTCGGCAAGGAATAGCGTGCCCCAATTCTTCCTGCCGCCGGAAGCCGCGGCCGGAGATCGCTTCCGGCTGGAGGGCCCCGAAGCGTTCCACATCGTGCGCGTCCTCCGGCACAAGGAAGGCGACAGGCTCTCCCTGTTCGACGGCCGCGGCGGGCTCTTCGCGGGTCTGATCACGCGGATCGCCGAGGACGGTTCCATCGAGGGCTCTCTCGAGGCCAAGCCCGGGCAGGCCTCGCGGCCGGCGGCGGACCTGCGGCTTTACCAGGGTCTGCTCAAGTCCGCGCATTGGGAGCTCGTGCTCGAAAAGGCCGCAGAGCTGGGCGTTTCGGAGATCATCCCGGTGCTTACGCCGCGCACGGTCGTCTTGCTGCGGGAAGCGGAGCGCGTGAAGGCGAAGCAGGAACGCTGGGAGCGCATCCTGATGGCCGCGGCCAAGCAGTGCGGGCGGGCCGACTTGCCTCGTTTGGCCGCGCCCATCGAGTTTCGCGACGCGATACGCGCCTGCCGGGAAGGCTGCACCGTCTTGGCGTGGGAAGGCCTCAAAGGGTCCGGCGCCGGCGCCCGTCTTGGCCCCGCGCTGCGAGCCGGCGCCGGGGCCGCGCCCCGCGTCAATGTCTTCGTCGGGCCGGAGGGCGGGTTCTCGGACGAGGAGATCGAACTCGCCGAAAGCCTGGGCGCGGTCTGCTTCGGCCTCGGGCCGCGCATCCTGCGAGCGGAAACCGCCGCCATCGCGGCCTGCACGCTGGTTCAATACGAGCTGGGCGGGATCTAAAGGGAAAGGCCTCCGCGCGTTTCGCGCGGAGGCCTTTTCGTTCAGTCTTTACTGGCCGTCGTGCTTATCGTCGTAGATCCGGCCGCTGACCCTGTTCTCCTGGCGGTTGATCCGGGCTTGCTGGCGCTTCGTGATCGCTCCGCCGTTTCGGGCGGCGTCGTGCCGCTCCTCGCGGCGGATTCTGCGGTCCGCGCGGCGAAGCTGCCGGGCCTGCCTCTTGGTCAGCTTCCCGCTCTTGACGCCTTGGCGGATGCGCGCGTTCTGGCGGTTGAGGCGGCGGTTGACCTGCGCGCGCCGAGGATGGTTGGCGCGCCATTTGCCTTGGGGCGCGGCCGAAGCGGACAGGGCGAAGGCGAAGACCAGGGCGAAGACGGCGATGAGTTGTCGTTTCATGGATCCTCCTGTGACGATCTGCCTGCTCGATTAATACGACCGAAGCCGTCGAAAGTTCGCGGGCCGCTTGACAGCGGCGCGGCGAATTACTAACATTACAATTAACATGACTGTGACAAACAGGCAGAACCGGCAGGTCTTCTCCACCTTCGAAGTAGGCCGCATCTGCGGCGTGTTCCATACGACCGTCATCAACTGGGTCAACAAGGGCAAGCTCAAAGCGCACCATACGCCGGGGGGGCACCGCCGCATCGCGCTCGCCGACCTCATCGACTTCATGAAGCGCTTCGAGATGCCGATCCCGCCGGATCTCGAAAGCCGCCCGCGCCGGGTCCTGGTCGTGGAGGACAATCCTGCGGTGCAGCGCATGCTCGTGCGCGCCCTGCAGGCCTTCGAGGGGATCTCCATCGAAACGTGCACCGGAGGCCTCGAGGCGCTCATGGCGATCGGCAAGGAGACTCCCGATCTGCTGATTCTCGACATCCGCATCCCGCAGGTCGACGGCTTCGAGGTGTGCCGGCTGCTGCGCTCCAACGAGCAGACCCGGCCGATCAAGCTGATCGCCGTCACGGGCGAACCCCTGTCGCACGACGAGGAAGCCTATCTCAAAAGGCAGGCCGACGGCTTCTTCCGCAAGCCGATCTCCATCGCCGACTTCCGGCGGCAGGCCGCCGAGCTCCTGGACGTAGAGCCCTCGCCGGTCGCCGGCGCCTAGGGGCGTCATGCCGCAGCGCAGGCGCATCCTCGTCGCGGAGGACGACGCCGCAGTCCGGCGGCTGATCCGGCGTTTTCTGGCCGGGCTGCCTGACCTGGAGGTGGAGGAGTGCGCCTCCGCCGTCGAGGCGCTGCTGGCCGTGCGCAAGCGGCCCTTCGACCTCCTCATCTTCGATTGGAGCCTTCAAGAGGCGGAAGGCTGCGAGGCGATACGGCTGGCGCGGCAGGAGATGAAGCCGCTGGCGCGGGTGCTGGTCGTCACCGGCGCCCGGGTCTCCGAGCAGGAAAGGCAGGCCAACCGCGGCCTCGTGGACCGGTGGCTGACCAAGCCTTTCGGCCGCGAGGAGCTGCGCGGCGCCGTCGCGAGGGCGTGATGGAGCCCTCCGGCGGCCGGCTGTCTGTCGCGTCGCTGGTCTTGGAGTATCTCAAGCAGGAAGGCGTCGACGCCGTCTTCGGCATTCCCGGCGGTCCGGCCACTCCCCTTTTCGACGCGCTGGGACAAGACGAGGCCATCCGCCTCATCTCCTGCCGCCACGAGTCGGGGGCGGGCTTCATGGCCTGCGGCTACGCGCGCATGAGCGGCAGGCCGGGCGTGTGCTTCCTGACGACCGGTCCGGGCGCGACCAACGCCCTGACGGCCGTCTGCGCCGCGCGGGCCGACGGGCTGCCCGTGCTGGCCGTCACGGCCCAGTCGTCGACGGCCGATTTCGGCAAGGGGCCTCTCCAGGACTCCAGCTACGACGGCATCGACACGGTCAGCCTCTTTCGCCCCGCCGTCAAGCTCAGCATGATGGTCGCCAACCCCGGACAGGCGGCGGCCGCCATCCGCCAGTGCCTTCGCGTCGCGATGTCGGGGCGGCGCGGTCCGGTCCATTTGAGCCTGCCCGGAGACGTCATGCGCGCCGCGGTCGCGGCCGACGTCCAAAGCCCAGCCCATTACCGGGTCGCCTCGGCGCCCTTCGACCGCCAGGCCCTGCTGCAGGCGTGCTCGCGCTTATTGGCGGCTCGCCGTCCCGCGATCCTGGCCGGACACGGGGTGGCGCTGGCGCAGGCCCAGCCGGAGCTCCTGGAGCTCTGCGAGCTGCTCAAGGCGCCCGTGGCGACGACGCCCAAAGCCAAGGGCTGCTTCGACGAAAGCCATTCCCTGTCCCTCGGCGTCTTCGGCCTGGCCAGCGCCGCCCGGGCGCGCAAGTACCTTCTCGAAGGGCGCGCCGACCTGCTCTTGGTGCTCGGCAGCAGCCTTCACGAGATGTCCACCCAGGGCTGGGACCCGCGGCTGCGTCCGGAGGGAGGGCTTGTCCAGGTGGACCTCGACGCGGGCGCGCTCGGGCGCAATTATCCGGTCGACGTCGGGGTGGTGGGAGACGTCAAGGCGACGCTGCGCGAGATGACCTTCGCCCTAAGGCGCATGCTGGCCCACGGCGAGCACGGCCGCATCCCCGAGGGCGACCGAGGCTTCTCCTCGTGGGCCCGCGGCGTCGACGAGGAGGACGCCGCCGCTTTCAGCGACGAGGAGCCGATCAAGCCGCAAAGGCTGCTCGCCGCCTTGGAGCGCGTCCTGCCCCGCGACGCCGTCGTCTGCCTCGACGTCGGCGGCCACACTCTGTGGGCGCTCAGCCGCTTGAGGGCCGACGGCCGCAAGGTCTTCCTCAACAACTGGGGCTCGTTCGCCGCGATGGGCTACGGAGTCGCCGGCGCCGTGGGCGCCAAGCTCGCCGTCCCCGGCCGTCCCGTCGTGGCGATCGTGGGCGACGGGGGGTTCGGCATGTCGGGCATGGAGGTGTCCACGGCGGTCACCTACGGCGTGCCCGTGGTGTGGGTGGTGTTCAACGACGCCCGCTACAACGCCGTCTACCACGGGCAGCGGCTCCAATACGGCGGCCGCACCGCCGGGGCGCAGTTTTGCCGCATGGATCTGGCGGCGGTGGCGCGCGGGCTTGGAGCGGTGGGTCTGTCGGTCCGGCGCCCCGGCAACCTGGAGGAGGCGTTCCGCCGGGCCCTGACCTGCGGCCGGCCCGCCGTCGTGGACGTGCGCGTCGACGCCGACGAAGTCCCGCCGATCCTTTCGCGCGTCCGCAGCTTGGAGGCGTCGTTCGCGGGAGTGGCGGCGTGACCAAGCCGGACTCGATCATCGAGACGATCGTGGGCTACCGCAAGGCCAAGGTGCTCATGGTGGCGGCGTCGCTGGACTGCTTCACGTTCCTGGAGCGCCCCGCGACCGCCCGGCAAGCGGCGGCCGGCCTGCGCATCCATCCGCGCGCCGCGGAGATATTGCTCGACGCCCTGGCGTCCATGGACCTCCTGGCCAAGCGCGAGGGGGTCTATCGCAATTCCCCGCTGGCCAGCCGCTTCCTGGTCCGCGGGCGGCGAGGATTCCTCGGCGACAATCTCAAATACCAGGAGATTATCTGGGACGCTTGGAGCGAGCTGGCGGCCGCGCTCAAGAAGGGCGGCGCCGTGCGTCCGCTGGAATACTGGCTGCTCAAGCATCGCGGCTTCGCCGAAGAGTACATCCGGGGCATGGACAACATCGCCAAGAAGCCGTCTCGCGAGATCGCTCGCGCGGTCCGCTGCGCGGAAGCCCGCAGCCTGCTCGATGTCGGCGCCGGCCCGGGCACCTACGCGCGCGCCTTCCTCGAGCGAAACCCGGGCTTGCGCGCGACGCTCCTCGACCTCCCGGTGACCCTCAAGATCACCCGGCAGATCCTGCGCAAGCATCCGCGCGCGGCGGCGCGCACGACCCTTGTGCCCGGCGACTACAAGAAGGCCCCCTTCGGCCGCGGCCGCCATGATCTGGTGCTGATGTCGCACATCACCCACGACGAGAGCCCGCGGACCAACGGGCAGCTCGCCCGGAAATGCTTCGCCGCCCTCAGGCCGGGGGGGAAGGTCATCGTCCACGATTTCATGGTCGACGAGGACCGCGTGCGGCCGGCGTTCGGCGCGCTCTTCTCCGTCCACATGCTCACCTACACGCGGGGCGGGCGCACCTACACCGCGGGCGAATACCGGCAGTGGCTGCGGGAAGCCGGCTTCCGAAGGCTGGAGCAGCGCAAGATCGTCCCCGAGGCCAAGAATGCCACAGAGATCATCGTCGGCACGCGCTAGCCTGGCCGCGGCCGCGCTCCTGCTTCTGGCCGGCGCGGCGCGCGCCAAGACGCTCGTCGTCTGCGACGACGTCCAAGACCCTGTTACGCTCGATCCGCACAAGGAATTCTCCGAAAAAAACCATACGCTCCTGCAGCAGATCTTCGAGGGCCTGGTCCGCTTCGACCCGCAGGGCCGCATCGAGCCGGCGCTGGCCGTGTCCTGGGAGCGGATAGGGCCCCTCCGGGTCCGGTTCCATCTGCGCCGCGGCGTGGCCTTCCAGGACGGCGAGCCCTTCGACGCGGAAGCGGTGCGCTTCACGATCGCGCGCTATCTCGATCCGGCGACGGGTTTCCCGGCTCGCGGCTACTTGAGCTCGATTGACCGGGCGGAGGAGATCGACCCGGCGACCGTCGACATCGTCACCAAGTATCCCGACGGGCTGCTCCTCAATCGCCTGGCGGGCTTCGTGCTGATCGTGCCCCCGCGCTACGTCAAAAAGAACGGAGAGCAGGCGCTGGCGCGCGCGCCCGTCGGCACCGGCGCGTTCGCGTTCGAGTCTTGGAAAAAAGGCGACTCGATCACGTTGGTCAAGAACCGCCGCTACTGGGATCCGAGGCGGCCCAAGGTCGACCGGCTGGTCTTCAGGTTCCTGCCGCCGGCTCGGCAAATGGCCGCGCTGCGCTCCGGCAAGGTCGACATCGTCACCGAATTGCCGGGGACCGAGACCATGGAGGCCGTTCGCAATCACATCCGGGTCCTCAAGATGCCGAGCTTCTACGCCGTCGCCGGCTCGTTCAACGCAGGCCGCAAGCCCTTGTCGGACCTCCGGGTCAGGCAAGCCATCAATTTGGCCGTCAACCGCGCCGAGCTCGTGCGCTACGATCTGCGGGGCAACGGACGGGTCGTCCCCACCGTGACGATGGAAGGCGAGGAGGGGCACGCCGCCGATCTCCAGCCTTACGCCTACGACCCGGCGCAAGCCCGCCGGCTGCTGGCGCAGGCCGGCTATCCGGACGGCTTCAGGCTCAAGGTCGCCGCCAAGGTCCAGGGCGAGCGGGCAGCCAAGATCATCGCCGCGCAATTGGCCAAGGTGAAGGTCTTCCTCGACTTGCGCTTCTTCACGGACGCCGAGCTCATCGGCGCCTTGTCGCGGGAGCCTTGGGACATGTTCTTGGCGGGCTGTCCGGACCCGATGGCCGACTCCTTCTTCATTCAGAGCATCTTCCTGTATTCGCGCTCGCCCTACCGCGTGGCCGTCGACGCGCCCTACGACCGCCTGCTCGACGAGATGGTCGGCGTCCTCGATGACGCCGCCCGCCGCAAGCGCGCGGAAGCCCTCGATCACTACATCCATGACCAGGCGCTTCTGCTCTTTCTCTACCAGCGCATCAAGACCTACGGCCTTGGGCCGGGAGTGTCTTTCACGCCGTGGATCACGGGCATGCCCTATTTCTTCGACGCCGACGTCAAGGAGAGCGACCATGGATGATCGCCGCCGGAAAATCTATGCCGCGCATCTGGCCAGCCTGCCGGGCTACAGCTTCGTCAAGCTGAGGATCCGCGAGTTGACGAAGGCGGGGCAAGTCCCGGGGGCGGGCATCGTCCACGTGCGCCTGCCGCCGCGCTACGAGCACGTCCCGCTGTTTCACCGCCGCACGAAGGAGTGGCTGATGATCTTGAAGGGGACCGGCCGGGGCAAGATCGGGGGGCGGGTGATCCGGTTTCGCCCGGGCGTCGTCGTCTACATGCCTCCGGGCACGGTGCACCAGATGAGCACGGGCTCGAGCCCTCTCGAGGCGCTCGCCGTCTTTTCTCCGCCGATGGACGTGCGCAAACGCGGAGCGGACGTCCATTATCCCAAGCGCTGAATGATCGGCGTCCTGCTCGTCGCCGCGTTGGCCGCCAACGCGGCCGCGCGCCCCGTGGTCGTGGTCAACGACGTGACCGACCCGGTGTCGTTGGACCCGCACAGGGAGTTCGACGCAAGCTCCGACAACGTCGTCAATCAGATCTTCGATGGGCTGGTCCGGCTGACCGCGGACGGCAAGGTCGCCGCCGCGCTGGCCGTCTCCTGGCGCAGGATCGATCCTCTGACCATGGAGTTCTTGCTGCGCCGCGGAGTGGCCTTTCACGATGGCGAGCCGTTCACGGCCGACGCCGTGGTCTTCAGCGTGGCGCGCCAGCTCGATGCCCGCTCTCCAGCGCCCAACGCGGGCCTCCTGTGCCCGATCGTGGGCGCCGAGGCGGTCGGCACAGGGCCTTTCCGCTTCAAGGCGGGGAGGCGCGGCCGCGCAATAGAGCTCTCCGTCAATCGCCGGTAATGGGCGGGCGTCTCCGGCTCCATCGATGAGCTGGTCTTCCGGTTCTTGCCCATGGCGCGGCAGGTCGAGGCCTTCCTCCTGCGCGAGGTGGTCCAGCGGAATCTCGAGCCCGGCCGCCCAGTTTGGAGCGGCGATGTCCTGATCTCGCACTACGTCGACCCCACCGCGCACGTTTATTTCCCCTATCTGATCCTGGTCGACTCGGCGGGCCCCTACAGCCTGGCGGCCGATCCGGAGTTCGACTCCCTCTTCAACAAGATGGTCCGCACCCTCGACCCTGTCGCGCAGCGGGCCTTGTGCGCGCGCCTCGAAAAGCTCGTCTTCGACCGCTGCCTGGCGTTTTCGCCGGTCCAGGTGATCCGGACCTATGCCTTGAGGCGAGGCCTGCGCTATCGGCCCCAGCTGGCCGGCATGCTCGACTTCCGCGAGGCGTCCCGGGGCCCTCTTGCGTAAATCGCCGGCCGGCCCTAGACTTATGGGGCCATGCCAGGCCCGGGGCGGGAGCGGTCGCTTTCGGCGCACCTGCTGTCGTGGCTGCTGCCGTTCATCGTCGGCGTCAGCTCGCTGATCTCTCTTTCGGGCTACCTCATCGCCCGCCGCAGCATCCTTGCCGAGCTCGAGCAGGGCCTTCATTCCGCGGCGCAGACCGCCGCCGACCAGGTGCAGGCCCGCTGGGCGCAATACCGCAACGACGTCATCACGATCTCCCAGTCGCCGCTCTTTCGCGACTACGTGATGAACAGGGAGTTCGGCCTAAATCAGGAAGCGGGCGTCTATCGCCGCGAGATCGAGCGGATGCTGCTGGACTTTTCCAGGCGCAGCGAGGCTTTCCCGCGCGTGCGCGTGCTCGACGTCCGCGGCCGGGAGGTCTGCCGCATCCAAGACGACGCCGTCCGGACGCCCTCGCGTGACCTCGACGCGGCGGCGGTTTCGCTGCGGGGCCTTTCCCCCGGCCGTCCGGCGCAGGGACGGCCGCGGCGCGTGAGCTGGCATCGTTTCCCGGTGGTGCCGTGGACGGCGGGCATCTACGACGACGCCGGGGTCTTGAAAGGCTTCCTGGTCTTCGACGCCAGCCTGGGACCGACCTACGAGTCGTTGCGCGGCTATCGGATCGGGCGACGGGGGCAGGCACGACTCGTCGAGCCGCGCGGCGAGAGCTGGCTCTCCGGCCTCGGCCGCTCGGAGGCGGCGGCCAAGGTCGGCGGCACCCCGTGGACGGTCGTGATGACGATCGATCGAGGGGAATTCCTGCGGCCGCTGATCAGCCTGGAGACGACGAGCCTCCTACTCGCGCTGATCGCGGCGATCGTGCTGGGCGTGGGCCTCAGCCGCCAGCTCGGTTATCTGCTCGGTCCCGTCAGCGCCCTGGCGGAGGCCGCCGGGGCTTTCGCCGCGGGCGACCTCGACCGGCGCGTGGCGGCGGCCGGGCCGCGGGAGGTGGGAGTCCTCGCGCAGTCCTTCAACGCGATGGCCGCCAGTCTCAAGCAGCGCACCGAGGACCTCGTCGCGCGCGTGCGCGAGCTGACGGCTCTTCACGGCCTCAACGAGGCCGCCTTGAGCCGGGTCGGCCGCGGCGCGATCGGCAAGGCCTGCCTAGACGCCGCCGTGCAGGGGCTGGGATTCGAGCGCGGCTGCCTGTTTTGGATCGACGAGCCCGCGGGCCGGATCGTGGGCGAGTGCGTCAAGGGGCTGGAGCGCTTCGGCGTCACCGACGCCGAGCTTCGGACGCTGCGCTTCCGCTGCGACGACGGGAACATCCTCGCCGAAGCGGCGAGCAGCCGGGGCGTGGTCTACGTGGAAGACGCGCGCAGCGATCCCCGCTGCCAGCCTGAGGTGGCGGCGCGCCTCCAGTCGCATTCCTTCTGCGCGGCGCCGATCGTCGCCGGCGGGCGGGCCATCGCGATCATGACCGTGGCCTTCGACGGCCCGGGGCGTCCGATTCCCAGGCCGATGATGCGCAGCTTCTCCCTGTTTTGCGGCGCGGCCGGCATCGCCCTGGAGAACGCGCGCCTCATCGAGGAGACCGCCGCCTCGGAGGAGCGCTACCGCACCGCCGTCGAGAACTCTCCTCACGCCGTCATCAGCCTGGATCAGAACTTCCGCATCACGTTGTGGAACCGGCGGGCCGAGGCGCTCTTCGGCTTCCAGCCCAGCGAAGCTCGCGGTCGAACCTTGGAGTTGATCTTTGAAAGGAAGGTCTATCGAAGGCTCGCGCGCGAGGCCGAGACCCAGGGGGCGATCCGCCACGCCGAGGTCGGGGGCCGCTCGCGCGACGGCCGTCGCCTCGAGCTCGACGTCAGCTTGACGGGCCAGAGCTCCGGAGGGCGCGCCGCGCGGGAATGGTTCGTGGTCATCCAGGACGAGACGGAGACCAAGCACCTTCAGGCCCAGCTCATCCAGGCCGAGAAGCTGTCGGCGGTGGGCACCCTCATCGCCGGAGTGGCGCATGAGCTTAACAACCCCTTGGCCGCCGTCATGGGCTTTGCCGAGCTGCTCAAGGACGCTCAGGTGGGGAGCGAGGAGCGCGAGGACCTGCGGCAGCTTCACGCCAGCGCTCTGCGTTGCCGCGACATCGTGCAGGGCCTGCTCTCTTTCGTGCGGCAGGGGAAGACCCTGCGCCAGCGGGTATCCTTGAACTACCTGGCGCAGGCCGCGATCGGCCTGGTCGAATACAAGCTGGTCAAGACGGAAGGCATACGCCTCGAGACAGACCTGGACCGGGGCTTGCCGTTCGTGGCGGGGGACACGGTGCGTCTCCAGCAGGTCCTGGTCAACCTCCTCAACAACTCCTGCGACGCCCTGCGCGGCCGCTCCGGCCCGAAGATCGTGCGGGTCCGCACCCGCGAGTCGCCGGATGGCTGCTCTCTGGAGGTGGAGGACAACGGCCCCGGCCTGCCGGCCGAGGTCCGCGGACGACTCTTCGAGCCCTTCGTGACCACCAAGCCCGTCGGCATGGGGACGGGCCTGGGCCTGTCGATCTGCGCGCAGGTCGCTTCGGAGGCCGGGGCCCGCATCCTCTACGAGGACGCCCCCGGCGGAGGAGCGCGCTTCACCGTCAGCTTTCCGCCCTGCCCTGCCGGCCTGCAGGAGGCGGATTCGTCTTTCAATCTGCCGCCTCCGCGTCCCGGCGCCCGGGTCCTGGTGGTCGACGACGAGCCGGAGCTGGTCCACCTCGCGGCCAGGCTGCTGGCCGAGGACGGCATGGAGGTGTCCACCGCCTCGGACGTCGCGGCGGCGCGGCGGGCCTTGGAGGCCGACTCCTTCGACCTCGTCGTCAGCGACGTGGACCTGGGCGCGGAAAGCGGCTTCGCCGTGCTCGAGGCGCTGGAGCGGTCGGGGGCGCGGGCGCGGACGCCGCTGCTGCTGGTGACCGGAGACGTGCTCAACCGCGACATCGGGCGGCAGGCCGCCAAGCGCGGGGTCGCGGTGCTCGCCAAGCCCTTCCTGCGCACGGACTTTTTGCGCGCCGTGCGTCGGGCGCTTTCGGGCGGCAAGGCCGTTTCCTGACTTAGAGCGCCGCGCCCGATCGGGGGGCGGCGAGGGCCTCGATATCGACCACGAGGTGGGTTCCGCTGCGCCGGACCGCGACGACGCGCACTCCGGCCAGGCGCGTCCAGACGGCCCCCGGCCCCAGCCGCCGCGCCGCGCTCTTCTCGGCGCCGGCGAGCGCTTCCTCGCGGGCCGCGGCGACGCCTTGGGCCCCGACGCGAGCGAAGCCCTCGGCGCGCAGGACCCGGGAGGGAGCCCCGGCCGCCGGCGAAGCCCCGGCGGCGCCGAAGAAGGCGAGGGCGGCGGCGAGCAGGGCCGTCATCGCAGCGCCTCCTCGGCCATCAGGCGGGCGAAGTCCCGCTTGGCCAGGCGCAGGGTCACCACGCAGCCGTCGTCGGAGGTGAATTCGCTCTTGACGATCCGGGCGCCGCGGATCGTCTCGTCGAGGCGCGCCGTGATCTCGGAATCCTGCTCCATCGCTTGAGCGACGGTGATGCTTCCGGAGAGCCCGACGCCCTTGAGCATGGACAGCAGCTCATGCTGCGCCTTGACGACGGCCGCGTCGCGAGCGACCGCCTTGCGCTGGGTGTCCGTGGCCAAGGCGGGATCGGCGGCTCCGATGCCGATCGCCTCGTAGTAGCTTCCGCGTTCGGGATTCTGGTCGATCGTGCCCTCGACGCGCCCGTCCTTGAGGCGGCTGGCCGGCCCCGCGCAGGCGGCCAAGGCGGCGACGGCTGCGAGCCAAGCGGCTTTCTTCATGGATCCTCCTTGCGGCTGGTGAAAGGAGGTTAGCCGCCGGGCAATGCCTGGGCCTTACGGAGCGCTTAATGCGCGCTTAATCCGGAGGGGCCGCCTTCCTCAATTTTGTTTGATATCCGGCGATGCGCTATTGGTCGAGCAGCTTCGGCTGTCGGGTCAATCAGTACGAAGGACAGCGCCTGCGCGAGCAGGCGCTTGGCGGCGGCGCCGTCCTGGTCGGCCGCTTCGAGGATGCCGACGTCTGCGTGGTCAACACCTGCACGGTCACGCGCGAGGCGGACCGCGAGGCATTGAGCCTCCTGCGGCGCATCGTCCGGCGCAATCCAGCCGCGAGGCTGATCGTCACCGGCTGCCTGGCGACCCGCGATCCGGGGCTGGTGGCCCGGGAGGCACCGTCGGCGCTCATCGTGGGCAATGGCGCGAAGGATTCTCTTCCCGCCCTCTTCGGCTGCCAGGCCGCGCCGGCGTGGTCGGGCGTCGAGGGCTTTCAGGGCCACAGCCGGGCCTTCGTCAAGATCCAGGACGGCTGCAACATGTCCTGCTCCTTCTGCATCATCCCGTCGGTCCGGCCGCGCCTTTCCTGCAAGCCTCTCGCCGACCTGCTGGCCGAGGTCCGCGGTCTCGTCGCCTCCGGCTATCGCGAGATCGTGCTTTGCGGCGTGCGGCTTGGCCGATACCTGGGAGACGACGCAGGCCGGCGCGTGGACTTTTGCGTGATGCTCGAACGCCTTATCGACTTGCCGGGCGATTTTCGCCTGCGGCTGTCGTCTTTGGAGATCACCGACGTCACGGAGCGTCTCGTGGCGCTCATGCAGAGCGCGGGCGCGCGCCTGTGCCCCTCGCTGCACGCGCCCCTCCAGTCGGGCTGCGACGCCGTTCTGAAGAATATGGGGCGCTGGTACCGCGCGGAGTTCTACCGCCGGCGCGCCGAAGCCTTCCTGTCGCGCGTGCCGCGGGCCGCGCTCTTTGCCGACATCATGGCGGGCTTTCCCGAGGAGAGCGAGGCGGAGGCCGAGGAAAGCCGACGTTTCGTCGCGAGCCTCGGCTTTTCCGGGCTTCACGTCTTCCGATACTCCTCGCGCCCCCGGACCGCGGCGGCGCGGCGGCCGCAGGTCCCGGAGCCCGCCGTGCTCAGGAGAGCGCGCGAGCTTCGCGCCCTCGATGCCGAGCTGCGCGCCGCGTTCGCGCGCAGGGCGGTGGGGCAGCGCCGATGGGGCATGGTGGAACTCGACGGCTTGACGGCCCTGACGGAGGACTTTCTATCGGTGCGTCTGTGCGAGCGCGCCGAGGCGGGGTTGCGCCCGCTCGCCGTCGAGCGCGCCGACGGCCAACAGGCCTATGGCCGGGTCGGGTCCTAAGACCCTGGCGGCCAAGCGCGGCGTGGCCTATCTTAAGGACCGGTGACAACGCCACGGCGGGCCCAGACGGCGGGCGAGACTTTGGACCCTTGCGAGCCGGGATTTGCCCCGCTATAATGCCTGAGTCCTGGATGTCCGACTGCCTCTTTTGCAAGATCGCGGCCAAAGAAATTCCGGCCAAAATCGTCTTCGAAGACGCCCAGGCGGTGGTCTTTCGGGATATCAACCCCCAGGCTCCGACCCATGTCCTGGTCGCGCCCCGAAAGCACATCGCCTGCTTGGCCGATTCGCAAGACGGCGACGCCGCTTTGCTCGGGCATCTGCAGCGGGTGGCGGCGAAAGTAGCCGGCCAACTGGAGCTCGGGTCTTTCCGCTTGACCCTGAACAACGGGCGCGGCGCCGGTCAGACGGTGGATCACATTCATTACCACCTGCTGGGAGGCCGGCCGATGCAATGGCCCCCGGGCTGATCGATTTTACGTCTGAAAAAAAGGTGGTGAGTTCATAGCATGGTATTCGTCAAGCTACGCGAAGGCGAGGGCATCGAAGAGGCCCTGCGCCGTTTTAAACGCGAGTGCGAGCGCAATGGAATCCTCAAGGAGATCAAGCGGCGCGAGCATTACGTTTCTCCCGCGATCAAGCGCAAGCTCAAAGCGGCGGAGTCCCGCCGCAAGATGCGCCGGGCCAAGCGTCGACGGTCGGCTTAGCCGGCGCGCGCGTAAAATCCCGCATAATTGAGCGTTCGTCGCAGCGTCCTACCCCCTCTATATGAGGGGGTAGGACGGCGATTACTGTTTCACGGAGGAGTCATTTGGGCCTGATCCCGTCGGAGACCATCGAGGAGATCCGCTCCCGGCTCGACATCGTCGAGCTGGTGTCGGAGTTCGTCCCCAACCTCTCGCGCGCCGGGCGCAACATGAAGGGCCGCTGTCCGTTCCACCAGGAGCGCACGCCGTCTTTCATCGTCAGCCCGGAGCGGCAGACCTTCCACTGCTTCGGCTGCGGGGAAGGCGGAGACGCCTTCACCTTCGTGATGAAGATCGAGAACCTCTCCTTCACCGAGGCCGCCGAGAAGCTGGCTCAGCGGGCGGGCATCGAAGTGGCCAAGGACGAGGCCGTCTCGCCGGAGCAAAAGGAGCGCCTCAAGCTGCGCGAGGCGCTCGAGTTCGCCGCCGACTTCTACCACGAGCTCCTCCTGAAATCTCCGGGGGCCGAGACGGCGCGCCGCTATCTCGCCGGCCGCCTTGTTTCCCAGGCGTCGTCGCAAGCCTTCAAGCTCGGCTGGGCCCCGGGCGCGGCCAGCGGGCTATTGGCCGCCGCGCAAAAGCGCGGCTTCTCGCGCGAGCTTCTGGTCAAGGCGGGTCTGGCTTCCGTCAAGACCGGCCGCGAGTATTTCTTCGAACGCGTCCTTTTCCCGATCCGCGACGCCAAGGGCGCCGTGGTCGCCTTCGGGGGCCGCACGCTCGGCGACGGGCAGCCCAAGTATCTGAACAGCCCGGAATCGCCGATCTTCTCGAAAGGCCGTCTGCTCTACGGGCTGTCGCAAGGCTTGGGCGAGGTGCGCAAGGAGCGCCGCGTGCTGCTGATGGAAGGCTATATGGATGTCATTGCGGCCCACCAGCACGGCCTCGTGACGGCATGCGCGCCGCTCGGCACGGCTTTGACGCCCGACCACGCCTCTTTGATCAAGAGGTATGCCTCCGAGGCGGTGATCGTGTTCGACGCCGACAGCGCCGGCATCAACGCCGCCGTTCGTGGGGCCGAGCTTCTGCTCGCCGCCGGTCTCGGCGTGCGCATCGCCACGGTGCCCCAGGGAAAGGACCCGGACGAACATCTTCACGCCTGCGGTGTCGAATCCTTCCGGAAGTGCCTGCGGGAGGCCCAGGACCTCGTGGATTTCAAGACGGAGCTGCTCATTCGCAAGGAAGGCCCCTTGTCGGCGCAGGCCAAGTCCTCCATCGCCAAGCAGGTCCTCGCCGCCATCGAGCAATGCCCAGACGAGATCCTCAAGGGGGAGTGGGTGCGCCGGCTGGCCCAGCGCCTCGGCGTGGCCGAGGAGGCGCTGCGCAAGGAGGCGATGAAGCTTCCGGGCGCCGCGCCGCGCGCCGCGCGCCCCGCGCCGGCCGGCGCGCCCGCCGCCTCGGAGCTGCCGGCCGACGAGCGGCAGGTGCTGGAGCTGCTGCTCAAAAAGCCCGCGCTCTCGCGCCTGGCCCAGGAGAACGATTTCTCGTCGCAAATCGGCCAGAAGGTGTTCCGGGAGCTGCGCGCGCTGGCCCCGTGGGGCGCGGACTGGGCGGCGCGCCTGCTGGAGCGGCTGGAAGCGCCGGAGCAGAGCCAGATTTCCGGCCTGCTCGTCTCGGAGCTCGACAGCAGCGAGGAGATCGTCGCCGACGCGCTGGGCCGCTTTCGAAGCCGTCGACGGCTCGCCGAGCTCACCCAACTTTCACGCGCCGGCAAGCTCGCCGCAATGGGACTGGAGCCGGAATATTTTAAACTGTTGGCGGAGTCGCGCCGCACCAAGGTGATCTAAGAGGACAACTATGGCCATCCAAGCAAGCCAGGCAATGAAGAACCTGATCGATCTGGGCAAGGAGCACGGCTACCTGACCCTGGAGGAGATCAGCCGCTCCCTGTCGATGTCGAACATGAACTCCGAGGAGGTCGACGAGCTGATGAGCACGCTCGAGGACCTCGGCATCGAGGTCGTCGATCGCAAGAAGACGGCGGTGGCTCCCGTCGTCGAGAAGGAGCGTTTCGCCGAGGAATGGAGCGGCTCCTCCGACATCTCCAATTCCATCAGGATGTACCTCTCCGAGATGGGCCGCGTTCCGCTGCTCAACCGCGAGGAAGAGGTGACGCTGGCCCGAAACGTCCGAGAGCGCGAGAAGGAACTGCGCCTGCTGGTGCTCGAGTCGCCCGTCACGATGCGCGAGATCCGAAGCTGGGAGACGCTGATCGCCCAGCAGGAGATGACGCCCAAGGAGCTGATGCCGCGCGGCCGCAAGACCGCCTCCGAGCTCTCCGGCATGCGCCGCCGCATGAAAGCCGTGGCCGACTTCATCGGCAAATCCGAGAAGGTGATGGACGGCCTGCGCAAGAAGCTGCAGGACCCCAAGCTCACGCCCAAGCAGCGCATCAAGCTGACCAAGGCCGTCGAGAAGCGCAACAAGCAGGTCATCGCCAAGATCGTCAGCCTCAATCTCAACCAGGACAAGATCAAGCGCCTGACCAACAAGATCAAGAATCTGGCCAACAAGATCCGCGAGTGCCAAGACGAGCTCGAGCGCTACGAGAAGCGCTACGGCGCCAACTTCAAGGAGCTCTCGAAGTATTTCATCGACGTGCGCAAGGGTAAGATGAAGCCGGAGGCTTTCAAGACGAAGACCGGCTACGCGCCCTCTGCCGTCGAGGCCGCGCTGGAGAACATGGGCGTCGTCGTGGAGCGCATCGAGCGCATCCAGCACACGCTGCCGATCCCGATCGAGCGCTTCCTGGAGCTCGACGACAAGATCGTCACCCTGGAGGAGACGATCCTGGGCGACAAGCTCAAGCTCATCAAGGCGAACCTGCGTCTGGTGGTTTCGATCGCCAAGAAGCACGTCAACTCGAACCTCGAGCTTTCCGACCTCATCCAAGAGGGCGGCCTGGGCCTCATGAAGGCCGTCGAGAAGTTCGAGTACAAGCGCGGCTTCAAGTTCTCGACCTACGCCACCTGGTGGATCCGCCAATCCATCAACCGCGCCATCGCCGACCAGGCCCGCACGATCCGCATCCCCGTGCACATGAAGGAGCTCATTTCCAAGCTCACGAAGGTCACCCGGCGCTATCGCCAGGAGTTCGGCCGCGATCCGTCGCTCGAGGAATACACGCGCTCGCTCCACATCTCGATGGACAAGGTCAAGAACGTCCTCAAGATCATGCAGGAGCCCGTTTCCCTGGCGACGCCGATCGGCGAGGACGAGGACTCCTATCTCGAGGACTTCATCGAGGACAAGACGGGCGCCGCCCCGTCGAACTCGGCCGTGACCTTCCTGCGCCGCGGCGAGGTGGAGAAGGTCCTCTCGACCTTGACCGACCGCGAAGCCAAGATCATCAAGCTGCGCTTCGGCATCGACTCGGGCTATCCGCGCACGCTCGAGGAGGTGGGGCGCATCTTCCGCGTCACGCGGGAGCGCGTGCGCCAGATCGAGGCCAAGGCCATCCGAAAGTTGCGGCATCCCTCGCGCAGCAAGTCCCTGCGCGACTACCTGGATTAGGGATGGGTTTCGGACGCGAGCGCAGCTCGATCGTCGATTACCTGGTCTACGGGCTGGCCGGCGTGCTCCTGCTGGCTCTGGCCTTCGCCGGCCTCAAGCACCGCTTCCCGGGGCTGTTTTCCGGTCAGGAACAGGCGCCGCAGGCGGCCGCGCCCGCGGTCGCGCCTGCGGCGGCGGTCCAAGGTCTGGAAAACGACGGGGTGCACCCGGCGGTTCACGACGCCGGGCTTGTCCGGCGTCGGCGCTAGGCTACTGGCCGGCCGGCGTCCGAGGCTGCGTCTGAAGCCCGCCCAGGGCGTTGCCGATCGCTTGATTGGCGCGCTCGACGCCTCTGCGCAGATTCGTGAAGCTCCCGTTCGCCGCGTCCGGGTCCAACCGGCCCGCGACCCCTCTGGAGGGGCCGCGCTGCGGCAGCGGCGCGGCGTGGGCATTGACGGACGCGGAGGCGTTCGCGGCGCCCGAAGGCTGCGCCTTGCCGCCGCCGGTGGAGTTGAGGAATGCCCCGGCCGCCGAGCCGGCCGCCGAGCCGTCCAGCGCGTCGGGGGCGCCTTTGGCCTCGCTCACGGCGGCGCCGTCGTTGGGCAAAGAGGCCAAAGACGCGCGCTCCGTGTCGAGCTCCGGCTCGCCGGAGAGCGACGGAGAATCGGACGCGGCCCGGGAAGCGCCGTCACCGGAGGCCGGGCTCGCGGAAGCTGGTCGAGTGGCGCGAGCCGCGGCGCCGGCGGGGTCGGGCTGATAGGCGAAACAGCCGCTGACCTTGCCCTCGACATCCTCCATGAGGCTGAGGTCTCGACCGCTCAAGCCCGAGATTCCGCCGTTGGACGGGGCGCGGGACGAGGCCGCGCCGGCGTCGTCGGAGAAGAAGGAGACGAACTCCTGGGCGCCGACCGGCAAGGCGAGGAGGAGGCACGCGGCCAGCGTCGGGAGAGGGGTTGTCGGCTTTTTCACGGTTTTCCCGTTCGGCACTCTATTATGGGCCGCCGTCCGCTCTTGCGCCATGGGTCTAAAGTCCTATGTTAAATCTAGGACTTTCGACCTACCCCGGCGGCGCGAGTTTAATAGTTGCGCGCCCGTATGCCATTTGATAGGATGGCCGCGCCTAAACGAGACCTATGATACGATTTGGAACGGCCGGCTGGCGCGGCGTCATCTCGGACGAGTTCACCTTTCTCAACGTCCGGAAGGTGGCGCACAGCATCTCGGCCTATATTAAAGAGAACCACGAGTTCGGTGTCGGCAGCCCCGAATACCGCTCCTTCATCGGAGACTCCAGCCGGCCTCCCGTCCCTCTCGTCGTCATCGGCTACGACGGCCGCTTCCTCTCCGAAGAGTTCGCCCACGAGATCGCCGGCGTCTTCGCCCTGGACGGCATCAAGGCGCTGATCGCCGATTCCGACCTTCCGACCCCGGCCGTGGGCTGGTCGGTGGTCAACCGCAAGGCGGTCGGCGGCGTGATGATCACGGCCTCCCACAACCCGGCCCAGTACAACGGCTTCAAGTGGATGCCCTACTGGGGCGGCGCGGCGACGCCGAACATCACCGATGACATCGAGCGGCGCATCGAGCTGTTGGGGACGCACGCGGTCAAGACGATGTCCCTTGACCGGCAGGTGCGCGAGAATTGGATCGAAGAGGTCGACTTTAAGCCCGCTTACCTCAAGCAGCTGGCCTCGCTGCTCGACCTCAAGGCCATCAAGAAGGCCAAGCTCAAGGTCGGCGTGGACGCCATGCACGGCGCGGCGCGCAACTACTTGAGGCCTTTCCTGGAAAGCCTCGGCGTCGAGGTTTACGGCCTGCACGAGGACCGCGACGTCCTCTACGGCGGGTTCGCGCCCGAGCCCGCGCCGGAGAAATTGCAGGAGCTTAAGGAGCTCATGCAGAGAAAGAAGCTGCACCTGGGCCTCGCCTGCGACGGAGACGCCGATCGCTTCGGCATCCTCGATGCTGGCGGCGCGTGGATCTCCGCCAACGAGACGCTGGCTCTGATCCTGGAACACCTCGTGGCCAACCGCGGCCTGCGCGGCAAGGTGGCCCGCAGCGTCATGACCTCGCACTTCATCGATGCCGTCGCCAAGTCCCACGGCCTCGACACCCGCGAGACCCCGGTCGGCTTCAAATATATCGGCGAGCTCCTGCGCACCGGCCAGTATCTCATCGGCGGAGAAGAGTCGGGCGGCATGTCCATCCAGGGCCACGTCCCGGACAAGGACGGCCTGCTCGCCTGCCTGCTGATGCTCGAGCTCGTGGCCGTCTCCGGTCAGCCCCTGTCCAAGGTGCGCGAGCGCCTTTTCAAGAAGGTGGGCCAGTTCCACAATGTCCGCCTCAATTTCAAGCTCGACCGCATGCGCGAGATGCTGGAACTGCAGGAGCGCCTGCGCGTCAAGCCGCCGCTCGACCTAGCCGGCGGCTCGGTCTGGCGCATCGACGAGTCCGACGGCTTCAAGTTCATCCTGCGCGACGGGAGCTGGCTGGGCCTTCGCCCGTCCGGGACCGAGCCCGCCTTCCGAGTATACGCCGAGGCGGCCTCTACGCAGAAACTCGACGCCTTGGTGGACGCCGGCAAGAAGCTCCTGCAGGGGAAGTTCTAGAGTTCTAGAGTGTCAGACGTTGACTTGTCGACTTGTTCGAACAAGTCAACAAGTCAACTTCTGACACCCACAGGAGACTAGCGATGGCGAAGATCAAGGACGTTCGCGCGCTCGAGGTTCTGGATTCGCGGGGGCTGCCCACCGTGGCGGCCGAGGTGCTCCTCGACGACGGCACGATCGGCAG
>DAIDHI010000041.1 GCA_027452025.1 Elusimicrobiota bacterium
GGCGCGTGGCCGTCAAGCGCATGCGCGACGAGCTCAAGCGCGACCCGCGCGAGCGCCAGCGCTTTCTGGCCGAGGCCAAGACCGTGGCCGCGCTCCATCACCCCAACATCGTCGACATCTACGCGATCGTGGAGGAGGGAAGCGAGGTCTATCTCGTGTTCGAATACGTCAACGGAGGGACGGCTCACGAGCTCATCGGCGCGCGCGGCAAGCTCGCTTTCGGCCAGGCCATGAGCCTTATGCGCGGGATGGGCGAGGCGCTCGATTTCGCGCACGGGCGCGGCATCGTGCATCGGGACCTCAAGCCCTCCAATGTCATGGTGGATGAAGACGGCCGGGCCCGGGTCATGGACTTCGGAATCGCGCGCGCGGCCAAGGACGCGCTGACCCGGCAGTCGATGACGAACACGATCGCAGGCACGCCGCCCTACATGGCTCCGGAACAGGAGCAGGGCGAGGTCCGCCGCGAGGGCGACATCTACGCGCTGGGCGTCTGCTTCTACGAGATGCTGACCGGCCGGCTGCCCTTCTCGGGCACCACGGCGGGGATGCTTCTCAACAAGATCAACCGCTCCTTCCCTCGGGCCTCATCGGTCGTCGCAGGCTTGCCCACAGGCGTGGACGACGTGCTCGCGGCGGCGCTCGATCCGGATCCTTCCAAGCGTTTCCCGAAGGCGGGAGCGTTCGTCTCGGCCCTGGAGCGGCTGGGCGCGGCGGGCCGCTCCGCGGCATAGGCGGCTCGTCTTTTCCCGACTAGAAAAAAATGCTCTCATTGTGACCCTATATTTTCCCGGGGGGACACGAACATGGCATGGTCCGAGTGGTCGCAGCGCAGCGCTTATTTGATGGTTCAGGCCGACTGGCAGGTTGGCGAGAGGCTTTGGAAGGACGCGCAGAAATGGAAGGAGACGATCGGCGCGTGGCTGGTCACGGGGCCGTGGGATCTTTTGATCTGGATCGACGCCAAGAGTTGGGACGACGTCTACCAGAAGGCGGCATGGCTTCGCCAGCAGGAAGGCGTCAAGGCCACGTCCTCGCACTTCGTCTACAAGGGCGCCAAGAACGCCAAGTGGTGGTGGGAGTGGCCCGTCGGCAACTGGGTCACCGTGCGCAGCCCGCACTTGAACGGCGAGATCAAGGATCTCCAGAAGCGTTCCTGGGTCGCCTCGGCGGCCTCGATCCCCGGCGACGAGGACTATCTCGTCTGGGCCGGCGGCAGCAAGTGGGAAGAGGTCTGGGAGAACGTCGCCGACCTCAACAAGCAGGGCTGGCGCACGCAGACCCTGGTGCCCATCAAGTCCTGGTGGAACAAGTCGTGGCAGGACTCCTGGTGGAAGACGCCGGCCCTGGCCTAGAGGGCGGGCGTCTGTTATAATCTAAGTCTGGGGGTGAACTAGGCTCGACAGACGCCTGTTTCGCCAACGGTCGCAGGCCCTGGTTGGCCAGAGCCAGGTAAAAATCCGGCCAAAACACAACTGCCAACTCACAGTTGGCCTGGGCCACTGCCTAAACCGCAGTGATCAGCGTCGGTCCGCGACACCTGCTGGCGGGCTACCGGCGTCAAGAGCAGGTTGCGGATCCTCCCGCGGGCACCGTCGGCGGGGGTCTTAAGAACGAACGGGGCTAGCCCGGTGGTACTCGTCCGGCGGTCTCTGCCGGGTGAAACTGAAGTCGGACTAAGCCTGTAGTGACCTTGGCGGGCGACGTTTGGACGCGGGTGCGACTCCCGCCACCTCCACCATTTTGATCCTCTCTACGAGGACGTGGACTCTTGTCGGCTCCGACGCGCTGTTCATCGCGCTGTCGCTGGTCCTCGTCCTGCAGCCCGCGCTCGCGCCCTACGTCTTTCCGTTCTACGGACTGCTTTTCTTTTGGTCCGACCTCCGACGGGAGACCGAGCTCGGCATCCTTTTCATCTTCCTCGCCACCGCCGCGGGAGGCTATCTCGCAGCCCGGCAGGCCGGCCCCGTGCGCGCCGCGCTGGTCATCGAGATCGCCGGCCTGTGGCTGCTGAACTGGGCCATCGCGGCGCTGCGCAATCGCTCCATGCGCGACGAGCGCGACATGGCCGTCGAGATCGTGTCGCTGTCGGCCCAAATCAAGGACGGAGAGCGCGACGTGGCCTACTACAAGCAGTACGAGGCCGCCGCGGGCGGGCAGATCCGCTTGCGGCGAGACCTCGCCGACAGCGCCCGGCACCTCGGCGCGGCGACGGACGCGACGCAGGTCCATGAGAGGCTCGTGAGCATCCTCGCCGCGCGCTATCCGGAGTGCCGCGTGGAGGTCTCGGCCGAGGCCGGCGCCGACCCTCTGCTCCAGGGCGCCACGGGCAAGAAAGGCCCGGTCCTGGCGCGCGACGCCTCGGCCGACCCCCGGCTCAAGGGCCAGGGCTACGGCAGCGCGCTCGCCGTGCCCATGCGCGTGATGAAGCAGCCGGCCGGTTTCCTCAAGATCGCCTCGGCGAAAGCCAACGCGCTCGGCCCCGAGGACGTGCGGGCGGCGGATCTTTTCGCCACGATGGCGGGCTTGAGCCTGGAGAACATCCGCTTCTACGAGCAGGTCCACCAGCAAGCCACGCACGATTCCCTCACGCAGCTCGCCAGCCACAAGGCTTTCCAGGGCCGCCTGCAGGAGGAGCTGCTGCGCGCCGGCCGCAGCCAGACTCCTCTGTCGCTCATTATGTGCGACATCGATCATTTCAAGACCTACAACGACCGCTACGGCCATCAGGCCGGCGACCATCTGCTGCGAACCGTCTCGGCGATTCTGATGAGCTTCGCGCGCCCGGTCGACTTCGTGGCCCGCTACGGCGGCGAGGAGTTCACGCTGATTTTGCCCAGCTTCGTGCGCACCGAGGCCGTCGAGGTCGCCAACCGCATCCGAGTGCGCCTGGCTTCGGAGCCCTTCGTCTTCCAGGGGCAGCGCACGAGCGCGACGATGAGCTTCGGGGTGGCGGCCTTCCCGCAGGACGCGACCACGGCCAGCCAGATCATCCGCGTCGCGGACGAGCGGCTTTACAAGGCCAAGAACGGCGGGAGAAACCAGGTATGCGGCTGACGGCTCCCTTCGAGATCTGGACGGCGGCCCTGTCCTTGGCTCCGGCGCTCGCCCTGGCCGTCTCCTATCCCCGCAGGCCTGTCGCGGCCCTGCTCGTGGCCATCGCGGCGGCGGTGTCGGGCACGGCGCTGCTGCTGGCCTCCTCAAGCCAGGCGGCGGCCGCGTTCATCGCCGGCATCTGGGCCTGCTTGGGCGCGATGTGCGCCTATTGGGCCTGCCGGCGCCGCGCCGAGCAGTTCGAAAGGCACAAGGCGGCCTTGGAGGCGACCCGGGTCAAGGCCGCGGAGACGGTCAAGCAAGTCGCCGAGGTCCGCGCCCGCGGCGCGCAGATCGAGCGCGAGCAGCGCGAGACCCTCGCCCTTTACGGCACGATCAAGAGCCTGGCCGAGGCCCTGAGCTGGGAGGACATGCGGCCCAAGCTCGAGTCGGCCATCGAGCAGTATGTGGGGGCCTCGAGCTATGCCGTCTACGCCGCCTCGTCGCGCGAGAAAGCCGGGTTTCGCGCCCTGGCCTGCCGGAGGCTGGAGGGCTCTCCCGGAGCCTCCTGGGCCACGCTCGAGCGCTTCCTGCAGGAGCGCTCGGCGCGTCTGGGCCAGGCGCAGGCTTTCGACACCCCCGAGGCGGCCGTTCTCGTGCCCGTGCTCGACGGCGGGCAGACCCTGGGCTGCTTCTACGCGCGCCTGCCGCGCGGTGCCTCGGCGGCGGCCTTCCTGCCCAAGGTCCAGGCCTTCGTCGAGCAGGTGGCCTTCGCCTTCCGGCGCGTGAAGCTCTTCCAGGAAGTCGAGGCTCTCTCCCAGATCGACGGCCTGACCGGGGTCTACCGCCGGGGCGACTTCGACGAGCGCCTCCAGCGCGAGATCACGCGCGCGCAGACCTTCAAGACGAGCTTCGGGCTGATGCTCCTTGACATCGACCATTTCAAGCAGTTAAATGACCGCTACGGCCATCCCTTCGGCGACTCCGTTCTCCGGCGCGTGGGCGAGATTCTGGGCGCGTCCGTCTATGACACCGACTTCGTGGCCCGCTACGGCGGCGAGGAGTTCGTGATCATCCTGCCCCGCGCCGAGCCCGCGGGGGCGCTGCGCAAGGCGGAGGCGATCCGCAAGGCGCTCGAAGCGGAACGCTTCCCGCGGGGCTTCGAGTCCGTGCAGGCGACCGTCTCGATCGGGATCGCCCATTTCCCGCGGGACGCCTCGACGGGGGAGGACTTGCTCGGCCGCGCCGACGCCGCGATGTACCAGGCGAAATCGCAGGGCCGCAACCGCGTCGTGGACTGCGAATCGCTGAGGGCCTAGAAAGGAGCCAAGACAGGCATGGACGAGATCACCCCTTCCCCCGCAGACGCGCCATCCGGAGCTCCCGAGCCGCACGCGGGGGCCCGGCGGGTCAAGCGCCGGCTCATGTTCTCGCTCGTCGGGCTCTACGCCGCGTCGATCATGGCGGCCTCGATCATCATCGCTCGCAACGAGGCGCCCTCGGCGCCGTCGGGCAAGACCAAGGGCCGGCCCGCGGCCAGCCTCCTCGGCCCGACGTCCGAATTCGCCGTCGGCTGGATTCCCATCCGCGGCGTGATCGCCAATTCCAGCAGCGGCAAGCCTTGGGAGCGGGGCGTGGAGCAATGGGTCCACCGGCTGCGCTCGATGGCCGAGGACAAGGACGTCAAGGCCATCGTCTTGGACATCAACTCGCCGGGCGGCAGCGTCGGCGCCGTCCAGGAGCTCCACAGCCAGATCGAGCGCGTCCGCCGCGAGAGGCACATCCCCGTCGTCGCGCTCTTCGACGACGTCTCCGCTTCGGGCGGCTACTACATCGCGACGGCCTGCGACCGCATCGTGGCGCATCCCGGAACCTTGACCGGCTCCATCGGCGTGATCTTCGACTTCGTGGACGCCCAGGGCCTGCTCAAGAAGATCGGCGTGGCCTTCGCGCCGGTCAAGTCGGGCAAGCTCAAGGACATCGGCTCGCCGGCGCGCCCGATGACCCCCGAGGAGCGCAAGGTCCTGCAGGGAGTCATCAACGACGCCTACGGCCAGTTCCTCGCGGCGGTCTCGCAGGGCCGCAACATCCCGCTGGCGACCCTCAAGCCGCTGGCCGACGGCCGGATCTACTCGGGCGACCAGGCGCTGCGGCTCCATCTCGTCGATGAGCTCGGCGACTCGGAGGACGCCCTCGCCTTGGCCGCCAAGCTCGGCGGCATTCAGGGGCGTCCCAAGGTCAAGCGCGAGACCGAAAACCTCAGCCAGCTCTTCGATCTCATCAGTTCCCGCTTCGACGGAGGACTGCTGGGCGCCCAGGCCGGAGCTCTCGTCGACCGGCTGGCCCCGCCGCGGGCGGGCCTTGAATATCTGTGGCCGGGGTGGAGCCGTTGAGCGCGCTCGAGCTGATTTTCGATTACTTCGAGGACCACGTTCGCGCTGCCTCGGCCATCGAGCAGCGCCGGCCGGTGGCTCTCGGAGTGATCGGGTTTCTCGTCGGCGCGGTCAGCCTGTTCGTGTCGCAGGCCCTGGCGCAGCGGCTGACTCTTTTGTCGTTTTCCTACACGTCCTGCCTGCTCGTGGTCGTCGGGCGCTTGGCCGCGGGCTTCGCCCTGGCCGCCGTCGTGCACCTGATCCTGGAGATGGGCGGCGTGCGCGGCAGCGCGGCCAGCCTCTTCGTCCAGCTGGGATTGGCCGACCTAGCCTGGGCCGTGGCCGTGCCGCTGGTGATCCTGCTGCGGCTGGTCTATCCGGGCTCCACCTGGCCGGCCACCGGTCTCTTCGCCGTGCTCTGGCTGCTGACCTTGAGCCTGAAGGCGCGCGGGCTGACCGACACCTATCATGTCTCGACGGGAAGGGCCTGGATCACGCTGATCCTTCCCTATGCCGCCGTCGTGGTGGCTTCCCTGCTCATGCTGTCGCTGGCCGCCGTCGAACTGGCCGTGCAGCTGTTCAAAGCGTTTCGCTGAGCGCCCCCCATGCCCAAGGAGCCGATTCCCGAGGCCTATCAGGGCCTGCCCGTCGTGACCGCGGCGGCCATGCGCGACCTCGACGCCCAGGCGACGGAGCGCTTCGGCATCCCGATGGCAACGCTCATGGAGAACGCCGGCGAGGCCGTCGCCCGCGAGACCCTGGCCTTCATTAAGGAAAGGCTTTCCAAGGCTCCTTCCGAGGCCGCGGTTGTCGTCTGCTGCGGGCGCGGCGCCAACGGCGGAGATGGGCTCGCGGCCGCGCGGCGCCTGGCTCAGGCCGGAGTCAAGACTGCGGTCTTCGTCTGCCCGCCCAAGAAAGACGGCGGCGTCTACCCCGCCTACTTCATGGAGAACTGGAACAAGGCGCAGGAGGCCGGGGCGCAGGTGCGCGAGGCGGGGCCGGAGGCGGGCCTCGCCGAGGCGCTGGCCCGCTGCGACGCGGCCTTGGACGCTCTGCTCGGCACGGGCTCCAGCGGCAAGCCCGCCGGCGCCATCCACCACATGATCCAGGAGCTCACCCGCTCCCAAAAGCCCGTGCTCGCCGTCGACGTGCCCTCGGGGATTCAGCCCGACACCGGCTATCACAGCGGGGTCTTCGTGACGGCGTCGGTGACGTTGACTCTGGGTCTGCCCAAGCGCGGCCTGCTCGCGCCCCACGCGGCCAAGAACGTCGGCGAGCTCAAGGTCCTCGACATCGGCTACCCGCCCGCGCTCTTGGCCGCCGCGAAGCCCTAGCTGCCGTGCAGCGCATCCGCGAAGGCCTCTATCTCCTGCAAGCCGGCGGCTTCGTCAACGCCTATTTAGTGGAAGGCCCGAGGGGGTTGACGCTCGTCGACACGGGACACCCCCGCAGTGCGACCGCCCTCATCGACGAGCTGGAGCACGGCGGCTTTAGGCTGCCCGACATCGAGCAGATCGTCATCACCCACGCCCACTTCGACCACGCGGGCGGGGCGGCGGCGGTGCTCGAGAAGCGCCGCGTCAAGGTCCTGGCGCATCCGGCCGAGGAAGCCGCGCTCAAGGGCCGACCGCCCGTGTCCGGCCGCTGGCTGCGGCGGCTGGGGGAGCTCGCCGCGCGGCTTTGGTTTCCCTACCGGCCCTTGGAAATCGTGGTGCCGCTCGAGCAGGGACGCCCTTTGCGCCCGCTGCCGTATTGGCAGGTCCTGCACACCCCGGGCCACACGGCGGGCTCTATCAGCCTCTATCAGCCGGCCGAGGAGGTCCTCATCTGCGGCGACGCCTTCTCCAATCGCGGCGGCAGGCTCGCGTTGTCGCCGTCGCTCTACAACGACGACCAAGCCGCGGCGGCGCGCAGCGCCGACGGCCTCTCCCACCTCAAGTGCGAGGTTCTCTGCTGCGGCCACGGCCCCGTCATCCGGAAGGGCGCCTCGCTGCTCATGCGCGAGGTCGTGGAGGGCTTCGCGGCGGCCCGGTCCGCCTAGCGGCGCGGCGGCTTGTCTCTCACGCCGCCAGCGGGTTGGGCATGATCGCCGGGGCGATCGCAGGCGTCGTCTGCGGCCGCGCGGCCGGCGCGCCCCTCTTGGCGGCGGGCGCGTCCTCCGGAGCGTGGCTCAGGTGCGCGGCGATGCGGCCGACGTTGTCGAGCGGCGTCTCGTGCATCAGGCGCACGACCTCGCAGTTGAGGTCGTAGGCGCGCTGCATCATCTCGCCCACGATGTCGAAGACGGCCTCGGTCGGCCGGCGGCAGTCGAAGCACTTGGGCCAGTCCAGCGAGAGCGTCCCGCAGCCGGGGCAGACGCGGCCCATCTTGGTGAAGCCGTCGCGCACGAGCAGGACCTTCACCTGGCCGCGCCGGAAGGCGTCCAGCGTGCGCTCGAGGCCCGTCACCGCCAGGCGGCTGGAATCGATGGCGTCGAGCAGCTTATGGACGAGCACCGTCTCCTTGACCTTGCGGGCCTCGCGCTCGCAGGCCGCGATGCGCTCGAGCACGGAGGGCAGATCCAGGTCAGGGCCGAGATCGGCGTCCAGGATCAGGCTTTGCTGGAGCGAGGAGTGCAGGTGGTTGACCAGGCGCAGGGCCATATCGGGAGAGACGCCGATGATGACTCGCTGGAAGCCCTGCTTGCGGGCCAGGGCGTCGAGGCGGTCGGTCAAAAACCTCAGGTAAGGATGCTGGCCCGAAAAGCCCGCGCGGGCGGCGTCGGCCGCCGTGAGCGCCATGTCGGCGTGCTCGTGGATCTCGCCCATGAAGACTTCGAGGAAGCGAGCGCGCGCGTTGTCGGCCAGGATGACGCCGAAGCGATGGTGCTGGTCGGCGATGGAGGCCAGCGGCGCCAGCCAAGGCTTGTCGCCCAGCACGGCGCGGGCCGACACGGGCTGGGGCAGGGCGCAGGCGCGCCAGAGGCCGAAGCGCTTGGCGGAAAAGAGGGCCACGCAGCGAGCCCGGCCGGGTTCGAACTCCTCGCAAAGGTAGCGGGCGGCGCGCTCGATGTCGGCCTCGGCCGCCTGGAAGCGCTCGTGGCGGGCGAGCGCGCGCAGCCGCCGCTCGAGGCCCGGCCCGTCGTCCTGGGCGTCCGCATCGAGATACACGCTGAGCACGGAGTCCGAGGGAGTCCGGAAGGAGACCAGTTCCTGGAATTGCTTGGCGGTGATCATGGGCGAGACCTCGTCGGCCGAATTTCTACCAGCATAGCCTGACCCGGGTCCGGCGGCAAGCCTGCGGCGGTCAGCCTGTGTCAGGAGGGGTCAGAGGGACCGAACCTGTTCGGCGAGGGAGGCCAGGTGCTCGCGCACGCGGGGCTGCTTTTGCTCGAGCAGGGGAAGGAGGCGATGTCGGACCCAATTGCGCGTGAATTTCAGCGACCGGTTGCTGGCGTCGCGGCGCGCCTTGAGCCCGTGCACTTCTAGGTAGGCCTGGACCTCGGCGCGGCGCAGATCCAGCAGCGGGCGCAGCAGTTCGATGCCGGGCGAAAGGGCCCGGCGCGGAGGCATCGCGGCAAGCGCCGCCAGACGCGTGCCGCGCAAAAGGTGGAGGAGGACGGTCTCGGCCTGGTCGTCGAGCTGGTGGCCGACGGCGGCCTTGCCGCAGCGCAGGCGGCGCGCCGCGCGCGCGATGGCGGCGTAGCGCAGCTTGCGGGCGGCCTCTTCCAAGCCCATCCGGCGCCGCCGGGCCGCGGCGGCGACCGGCGCCCGCGCCACCGAGACCGGCACGCCGAGGGTTCGGCCCAGGGCGCGCACATGGTCGGCGTCTCGGTCGGCGGCCCGCCCGCGAAGCCCGTGATGCACGTGGACCAGGAAAAGCGCAAAGCCCTTGCGGCGGCTCATGGCGGCGAGGAAGTGCGCCAGGCAAACGGAGTCGGGGCCGCCGGAGACGGCGGCGAGGACTCTGTCTCCCGCGCAGAACAGGGCGTGCTCCTTTTCGAAGGCGACCAGCTTGGACCAGACCCGCGCGGCGAAGGCCTTTCGGCGCAGCACGGCTCTATTTTACATTTATTGGCGCTATTGACCCGGAACGCCGCGAATAAATACGATTACAGCGCGATGTTTTGGATCCTTGGCCTCGCGCTGCTCGCGGCTCCGACGAGAGCCGCCGTCCCGTTCGCCCTCGCCGGGTCCTCGCCCACGCTCCAGGACTTCTTGGCCGACTCCAAGCTGAAGCTGAGCGCCGGCGATGCCGCGCGCGCCAAGGATTCGGCCTCGCGGGCGATCGCGCTGTCTCCGAGCAATCCGATCGGATACGTCCAAAGGGCGTCGTGCGAGCTGCGCCTGGGACAGTGGCCGGCCGCGGAGTCCGACGCCTCGCAGGCCATCGCATTGAAGTACGAGAAGGCGTCCTCCTACGACCTGCGCTCGGCCGCGCGCGCCCAGCAAGGCCGCTATGCCGAGGCGCTGGCCGACGCCGAGCGGGCCCTGCAGCTGGCGCCCCAAAGCGCCTACGCGCGCTTCAACCGCGCCACCGCGCGCGCGGGGCTCAAGGCGCCCGAGGCCGACATCCTTGCGGATTTTCAGCGGGCCGCCGCTCTCGACTCGCGGTTCCAGCCCGCCTATCAAGCCTTCTTGAAGAAGACCAAGTCCGCTCCCAAGCCGGCGCCGCCGGCCGCGGGGCCCGCCAAGCTCGTCAAACCGCCGGCCGCGCCGGCCGCTCCGCCGGCGTCCGGCGCTCCCGCTGCCGCTGTCGCCCCCCGGCCCCGACCGCGGAGGCCGGCGTGGGGGCGCGACCTTCGCTGGGGGGGCTTGGGCGCGGGGCTTGCGCTCGTCGTCTCGTTCCTGCTGCTGTTCCGCGGCCGCGGCGAGCACCGGCTGCGCCAAGTTCGCTACGCCGGCGTGCCGATCGCGCCGCCGTCCTCGGACGCCCTGGCGCCCGGCGCCGTCGTCGGCGGCCGCTACATCGTCGGGGCGCTCTCGCGCCGCGTCGGGGGAGTCGAGTACTACGACGCCCGCGACCTGTCGGACTTGGCTCGCGTCATCAAAAGGCTGCCCGCGGGCTCCTCGGCGCAAGCGCGGGGCGCGGCGCTGGCCCGCGCCCAGGCGGCCGCCGGCCTCAAGGACTCGCGCGTCGAGGCCGTCGAGGCCTTCGTGCAGGAGGCCGGGCACCTGGCGCTGGTGTGCCAGCCTTTGCCCGGAGAACCGCTGGAACGCCTGCGCCAGAAGTGGCCGGGACGCAAGGCGCCGTCCGAGCAGGCCCTGCGGCTGGCGCAGGGCGCCTGCGAGGCGCTGGGAGCAGCCCATGCGGCGGGGCTTGTCCACGGCCGCCTGTCGCCGGCGAGCGTCTGGGTCGAACGCGGCTCGGCGCGTCTGGCCGATTTCGGTCTTCCCGCGGCCCGAGTGGAGGGCTACGCGGCGCCCGAGCCGCAGCCGAGCGTCGAAGGCGATATCTACGCGCTCGCGGCCTGCCTTTTCGAGGCTCTGACCGGCGAGGCCCTCGCGGGCCGCTCGGTCGATGCGTTGCGTAGCAGCGGGCACCTCGCGCCGGTCTTTGCGACGGCGCTGGCGGCGGACCCGAGCGAGCGGTTTCACGCGGCTTCGGAGCTGTTGGCCGCGTTTCGGGCCGCGGCCGGTCCGATTTGACACTCATGAGCACAATTGATATCGTTAAGCGCCAATGAGCAAGAAAGTGCTGTGCGTCGACGACGAGCCCGAAATGCTCAGCCTCGTCAAATACACCCTCGAGAAGGCCGGCTACGAGGTTTTCACCTGCGACAACGGCCGCCACGCCTGGGACGAGATCATGCGCGTGCGGCCGGATCTGCTCGTTCTCGACGTGATGCTTCCCGGCATCGACGGCTACTCTCTTCAGCTCAAGATCTCGCAGGATCCGGCCACCAAGGACATGCCGATCATCATCCTGACCGCCTTGGAGCCGTCGAAGACGCTCTTCCAGAAGTTTCCTCAGGTCGTCGGCTTCATGACCAAGCCCTTCAAGACCGAGGACCTGCTCCAGACCGCGCAGAGCGCCTTTAACCGCTCGCACACTTAAACCCGTGTCCGAAGAAGCCTACGACGCGATAGTCGTCGGGGCGGGCCCCGCCGGAGTCTCCGCGGCCATTACCATGGCGCGAGCCGGCCTCAAGGTCGTCGTGCTCGAGCGCGGCGAGTATCCCGGCGCCAAGAACGTGCAGGGCGCCGTGCTCTATTCCCACATGCTGCACGACCTCGTGCCGAACTTCTGGAAGGAACCGGGAGTCGCCGTGGAACGGCCCGTCGTCGAGCAGAAGACCTGCATCACGACGGAGGATTCCTGGATCACCGTCGGCTACAAGTCCCTCAAGTTCCTCGAGGGCGTGCCGAACTGCTACACGATCATCCGCGTCAAGTTCGACCAGTGGTATGCCAAGAAGGCCGAGGAAGCCGGCGCGGAGGTCTTTTGCGGCGTGACGGTTCGGGAGGTCCTCAAGGAGAACGGCAAGGTCGTGGGCATCAAGACTTCCGACGGCGACGAACTGCGCGCCTCCGTGGTCATCGCCTGCGACGGCGTCAACTCGATGGTCGCTCAGAAGGCCGGCTTCATCGACGAGCTCAAGCCCGCGGAAGTGGCCCTCGGCGCCAAGGAAGTCATCTCCCTCGATTCCGGCGTCATCGAAGATCGCTTCCAGCTCAACGCGGGCGAAGGCGCGACCATGGAGATGTTCGGCTCGGTCACGCTCGGGATGTTGGGCTACGTCTTCATCTACACCAACAAGGACACGCTGTCGCTGGGAGTGGGCTGCAAGCTCTCGGACTACCAGAAGAAGGGCCTGCGGCCCTCCGACCATCTCGAGCTCATCAAGAAGCACCCCTACATCAAGAAGCTCATCTCGGGCGGGAAGTCCCTGGAATACTCCTCGCACCTGATCCCCGAAGGCGGCCTCAAGTCCATGCCGCCGCTGGCCGCCGACGGCTTCCTGGTCGCCGGCGACGCGGCGCAGATGACCAACCCCGCCTACCGCGAGGGCTCCAACCTGGCGATGACGTCGGGCAAGCTCGCCGGCGAGACGGTCATCGAGGCCAAGAAGAAGGGCGATTTCTCGAAGGCGACGCTCTTGTCCTACGTCGAGAAGCTCGAGGACGTCTACGTCCTCCAGGACATGGAGGACGTGCGCGACCTCGAGGAACACGTCGAGAACAGCCCGGGCTTCCTGCAGTTCTACCCCGAGCTCGCCTGCAAGCTGGCGCATCTGCGCTTTTCCGCCGACGGAGTGCCCAAGCGCCAGCATCTCAAGACGGCGATGGACCTCGCGCGCAAGCGCGGATTCTTGCGCATCGCGCGCGATCTGTGGCCCCTGCGCAAGGTGGCGATATAATGGGAGACGAAACCCAGAAGGCCGACGTGTCGGTCGAAGCGAAGCTCGGCACCCTCGAGTGGAAGAAGTCGCCCAACGCCCACATCGTGCTCAAAGACGCGTCCCAAAGCGCGCCCTGCGTCGAGAAATGCCAGGGCCGCCCCTGCACCACCGTCTGCCCGGCCAAGGTCTACGAGTGGGAAGCCGCGCACAAGAAAGTGATCGTCAACTATGAGAACTGCATCGAGTGCGGCGCCTGCCGCATGCTTTGCCCGTTCGACAACATCAAGTGCGACTGGCCCGACGGCGGCTTCGGCGTGAAGTACAAGTTCGGTTGACACGGGCCGGCTGAGATGCCGAAGAAGCCCGTCATCCTTCACGTCGACGACGATTACGCGGTGCGGGAGCTCGTCGCCGAGGCCCTGGGCTGCGCCGGCATGACGGTGCGCCAGGAGTCGGAGGTCCTCGACGCCATACGGTCGGCTCTGCGCGAGCGGCCCGACGTCGTCCTTCTCGACCTGCACATTCCCGGCGCCGACGGCTACGAGGCGTGCGTCGCCTTCCGCAACGTGCCGGAGTTGGCCGATATCCCGATCGTCATGCTGACGGGGATGCACGATGAAGAGCACCGCAAGAAGGCCTTCGCCTGCGGCGTCACCGATTTCCTGGCCAAGCCGTTCGACACGGCGAAACTGGTCGCCGCGATCAAAAAGCAGCTCTCGCCGGCCCGATGACCCCAGGCCCATGCCGGTGAAGGCGACGACGCTCGCCGCGCTGCTGCTTTGCGCGGCCGCCCGCGGGACATGCGCCCAGGTGGACGGCCAAACCATCTACGGCAACGACGACCGCGTCGACCTTTGCCAGGTCAAGAGCGAGGCCGTGCTCAAGCTCGCCGATTCCACCGTGGCCTTGTTCGACTCCTCGGACGTGACCGTCAAGGCAGGGCAAGCCCGGTTGTCGCTGACGCCCTACGGTCAAGAGGAGAACCTCTGCCCGGGCGAGCGCTTTCGCGACCAGCTCGAAGGCGCTTTTTGCTCAGGCTCTCTCGTGGCCCCCGACGTGGTCATGACGGCCGGGCACTGCGTCACGTCGAGAGAGGACTGCGCCGGCACGAAGTTCGTCTTCGGCTTCAGCATCATGGAGAAATCGGAGGGCACGCCGCGGGCCGTGCCGGCCGGCGAGGTCTACGGATGCAAGGAACTCATCGGCCGAGCGCAGGACGATCACGGCCCGGACTGGGCGCTCGTCAGGCTCGATCGAAAGGTCTTCGGGCATCAGCCGCTCGCGCTCGATACCGCGGGCGGGGTCGCCAAGGGCACGCCGCTGTTCGTCATCGGCCATCCCTCGGGTCTGCCGACGAAGGTCGCGGGCGGCGCGCGGGTGCGCGACGCGTCGCCGAGAGGCTACTTCGTCGCCAGCCTGGACACCTACGGCGGCAACTCGGGCAGCGCCGTGTTCAACGCCGGCACGGGGCTGGTGGAGGGGATCCTCGTGCGCGGCGACACCGACTTCGTTCCCAAGGGCCGCTGCCGGGTCTCCTATCGCGTCCCGGACGACGGCGGCCGCGGAGAGGACGTGACGAAGATCTCAAGCGTGCTGCCGCATCTGCCCCGCGTCGAGACCTTCGCTTTCCGCGCGATCCCGTTGGCGAGGACCCTGCCGGCGGCTTCTTTCGATGGCGCGAAGTAGGCCGCGCTAGTAGGAATAGTTGATATCCATGAACACGGCCGCGCCTTCCTGGCCGAAGCCGACGTCAATGGAGCCGACGACCTGCGGACGGGCCACGGCGCGCACGTCGAAGCCGAAGACGGGTCGCTCGTAGCGCCAAGTCATGTCCCCCGGGCTGTCGAAGACGGAGCCCATCCCGACGAACGGCCCGGTCTCGAACTGGGTGGCCACGCCCGACATCTTCACGTCGGCGACCGTGAAGCGCTGCTCGACGTTGACCGACGACATGCCCCGGTCGCGGAAGCGCCCGTCGCCATAGGCGCGCAGGCTGTACTTTCCGCCGAGGCTCGGCAGCAGCCAAAACGGGGGGGTGTTGCCGAGGACCTGCTCGTAGAGCGCCTGCGCCGCCGTGACCTGCTTGTCCGACCACTTGTAGAACTCGCGAGCGTCGAACCCGTAGCGGCCGTAATCGAACTGGCTGGCCACTTGGCGGTTGGAGTCCGAGGCGTAGAGAGACAGATATTGCCCTTCCGTGGTCGTGACCTGGCTGTCGCGCGTGTCGTAATCGAGCATGAGGCGGTTTTCCATGATCGCCTGCCGGTGCGCGGCGAAGATGCCCGGGAACTCGGCGTCCGTCGAGGTCAGGTTGTTGAGCAAGCCGCTGGTGAAGTGCTCGGAGGCGAAGTGGTTGGCCCAGCGCACGGTCCAGTGGCTTTCCGGCGTCAGCGGCAGGCCGAACATGAGGTCGGCTTGGTCGACGTGCTCCTCGTAGTCGGACTGCGCGCCCTCGGGAGTGTCCGGCCCGATGCCGTAGAACCGCTCCGAGCCGTCGACGTTGTCTTGGAGGCGCACGGAATAGCTGGCTTGCCGGCCGAAGAGCGGCACGTTGTAGTCCTGATAGAAGGCGTAGAACTCGCGCTCCCCGACCGTCGAGTAGGAGGCCCGAGCCTCCAGCGACGAGTCCTTGGTGGGGTAGAGGTAGTAGCGGTAGGTCGGCACGAAGCCGAAGTCGGCGTTGTAGGTGAAGGACGGCGCGTGGATCTGCTGGATGCTGTCGCTGTCCTTGGCCGGGATCACCCAGATCGGCATGAATCCGACGGTGACGCCGCGGTTGGGATCGGTGTCGATGACCGGCAGGTTGAGGAACATCCCGCCCTTCTTGAGCGGATGGATCATCCAGCCCAGGTAGCCGGGCAGCTCGGGAGGAGGCGCGATGTTTTGGGGGATCTCCACGGGCGGCGGAACGAGGTCGGGCGACACATCGACCATCGGGGGCACGGGGGGAGCCTGCACCGCCGGCTTTTCGGGATCCTCGGACTGCGCCTGGACGAAGGCCGCCAGGCAGAGAAAGGCCGCGGCCAGGATCGGACGGCGCATGGACGGCGATTCTATCAGTTCTCGGTGGGCGCCGCCAATCGGCGCAGCGACCAGGCGGCTTGCTCCGCCAAGACGGGATCGGGATCGTCCAAGAACGCCTCCAGGAGCGGACGGAAGCGGTCGTCGCCGGAATTTCCCATCGCGAGCAGGGCGTTTCGGAGCATGCCGCGGCGCTTGGGACGCGACAGCGGCGTGCCGCCGAAGCGCTCCTTGAACCGCGCGGGGGGCATCGCGGCCAGCTCGCCTAGGTCCAGCGAGGGTGGCAGCGCCTTCTCGAACGCCGAGCCCGCGCGGGCGAACCGGTTCCAAGGACACACTTCCTGGCAGACGTCGCAGCCCATGATCCAATCGCCCGTCGCCTGCCGCAGCTCCGGGGCGATCGGGCCCTTGTTCTCGATCGTCAAATACGAGATGCAGCGCCCGGCGTCGAGCACGCGGGCGGCGGGGAAGGCGTCGGTCGGGCAGGCTTCCAGGCAGCGGGCGCAGCTGCCGCAGTGATCGGCCGCCGGCTCGTCGGCCGGCAGCGCGACGTTGACGGCCAGGCCCGCCAGGAAGAAATACGAGCCCAAGCGCGGAGCGATGAGCATGGTGTTCTTGCCCACCCAGCCCAGGCCCGCGTAGCGCGCGTAGAGCCGCTCAAGCAGGGGGCTGGTGTCGACGAACACCCGGCCGTCGGCGCCGGGCCGCAGGTCCTTGAGCCAGGCAAGAACGGACTCCAGCCGGCGCTTGAGCTGCGGGTGATAGTCGGGCAGGCGCGCGTAGCGGGCCACCCGCCCGGCGCCAGGCGTCTTTTCGTCGGCGGCGCCGTCCGAGTAGGAGAAGCCGCAGAGCAGGACGGACTTCGCGCCGGGATACCAGCGGACGATGTCTTGGCGCGATTCGACGCCGCGCGCCATGTAGTCCATGCCGCCCTGCCTGCCGGCGGCGAGCCAGTCGACGTAGGCGCGGCTTTCGGGCAGGGCGCGCGCAGGGGCGATGCCGCAGAGGTCCGCGCCATGCTCGCGGGCTTGGGCCTTGAGGGCCGAAGCCAGCGCCGCGTCCGTCAAGCTAGAGGGCCGGCTCGGCCTTGAGGATCTTGAAGCTGCGCGTGCCGGCCGGGAGCTGGACCTCGACGGTCTCTCCGGGCTTTTTGCCGAGAAGGCCCTGGGCGATGGGCGCGAAGACGGAGATCTTGCCGTCCGAGGGATCCGATTCGTCCTCGCCGACGAGCGTATAGGTCATCTGGTCGCCGTCGTCGTCTTGGACCGTCACCCGGCAGCCGATGGAGACGACGCCCTTGGGGACCTTCAGCTCGTCGATGATCTTGGCGTTCTGGAGCTTGTCCTGGATCTTCGCGATGCGGGTCATGACCTCGCCGAGCTTCTCCTTGGCGCTGTGATACTCGGCGTTCTCCTTGAGATCGCCTTTCTCGCGGGCTTCCGCGATGTCCTGCGAGAGCTGGTTCTTCTGCTTCTTGAGCGGGTCGAGCTCCTTGAGCAGCTTCTCGTATCCGGCGCGCGTCAGGAAAGTGTCGGGCATGTGGTTCTCCGTGCAACGTCGAAGGATTATATCAATTTTGAGGTAGGGGTTTGCCCTAGCGCTCGATCGCCTTGGCCGCCCGCTGCAGGGCGGCGACGGCGGCCGCGAGGACTTGGTCCAGGGGCCAGGCGCGGCCGGTCAGCGTCTTGAGGCTGACCGCGGTCGACAGTCCCGGTCGCGCGTTGACGTTGACGCCGACGCCGACCACGAGCCATTCGAGCGTGGACGTGGTCCCCGCGGCCTCGGCCAGGATGCCGCAGAGCTTGCGGGGCTTTCCCGGGCCGGCGCTATAGACGTCGTTGGGCGGCTTGACGGCGAGGGACGTTCCCGTCAGCCGTTCCAGGCTCCGTGCCAGTTCCGCTCCGGCGCGCAGGCTGAAGTCGGCCAGCCGCTTGGGCGCGAAGGCGGGGCGCAGGATCAGCGAGAAGTAAAGGCCGCCGGCCGGCGATTGCCACCGGCGCGCGAGGCGCCCGCGCCCGGCCGCCTGGCGGTCGGCGCGCACGAGCGTGCCCGCCGGCGCTCCGCCGTCGGCCAGGGCACGCGCCAGGGTCTGCGTCGAATCGGCGCGCTCCAAATGCAGGACCTGCGCGATCCCAGCCAGGATCACGGCTCAGGTCTCCAGGCTCAAATCGAGCGCGGGAGCGCTGTGCGTCAGTCGTCCGATCGAGATGCGGTCGGGGTTGAGCTTGGCGACCGGGCGTATGTCCTCGAGGCCGAGGCCGCCGGAGACCTCGATCTGCGTCTTGGGACGGCGGCGGCGGATGAGAGCGATGGCCTGCTTGAGCCGCGCCAGCCCCATGTTGTCGAGAAGGATGATGTCGGCGCCCGCCTCCAGCGCTCGGGCGACCTGCGAGAGGTCGTCGGCCTCGATCTCGACGGGCAAGCCGGGATGCCTCCTGCGGACGGCTCGGACGGCGCGGAGCACGCCGCCTCGGCCGTAGGACCAGTGGTTGTCCTTGACCAGGACGGCGTCGTAGAGGCCCATGCGGTGGTTTCGCCCGCCTCCACAGGCGACGGCGTGTTTGTCGAGCGCTCGCCAGCCGGGCAGCGTCTTGCGCGTGTCGAAGATCTCGGCGCGGGTGCCTTTCGTCTCCCGGACAAAGCGGGCCGTCAGCGTGGCCACGCCGCTGAGGCGCTGGAGAAAGTTGAGGGCGGTGCGCTCGGCGGTCAGGATCTCCCGCCCGCCGACGATCTCGGCTATGGCCTGTCCGGCGCGAAGACGCGCGCCGTCCTTGGCGAGGGCCCTGAAGCGCGCGCCTGGGGCGGCCTGGCGGAAGGTCTCGGCCGCGGCGGCCATGCCGGCCAGGACCCCCGGCTTGCGCGCGATGATGCGCGCCCGCAGGCGCGCCGATTTCGGAACGAAGAACCGGGTCGTGACGTCGCCTCGCGCGCCCAGGTCCTCGGCCAAAGCGGCGCGGACGAGCGAACGAAGGAGGGGCTTGAGCCTCACGGCAGCCATTGAAGCAAATCCCTCTCAGCGTTTGCCGCGCGCGCGCGCGCGCGGCGCGCCGTCCGACAGGCGCGCGGCGCGCCCGCCGGCGACCGACATCTCGCGCAGCTCGAAGAACTGGTCGCGCAGCGAGGCCGCCAGCTCGAAATCGAGGTTGTCGGCCGCTTCCTTCATGCGCTTCTCCAGCTCCTCGGCCAGCACGGGGACGTCCTTGGCCGTCAGCGGCTTGTCCACCGCGCGCAGGACCTCGAGGCCCTCGCGCTTGGCCGAGGACTGGAACTCTTCGAGCTCCTCGACCTTCTTGACGATCGTCTTGGGCGTGATCTTGTGGACGCGGTTGTATTCGAGCTGCTTGACGCGCCGGCGGTCCATCTCGGAGAGGGCGCGCTCCATCGAGCCCGTGCGCGTGTCGGCGTAGAGGACCACCTGCCCGCCCACGTTGCGCGCCGCGCGGCCGGAGATCTGGATGAGCGTCGTCTCCGAGCGCAGAAAGCCCTCGTGGTCGGCGCCCAAGATCGCCACGAGCGACACCTCGGGAAGGTCGAGGCCCTCGCGCAGGAGGTTGATGCCGACCAGGCAGTCGAAGCGGCCCTGGCGCAGCTCCTGCAGGATCTGGATGCGCTCCAAGGACTCGATGTCGGAGTGCAGGTAGCGCACGCGCAGGCCGCGCGAGGTCAGGAAGTTGGCCAGGTCCTCGGCGGTGCGCTTGGTCAGCGTCGTGACGAGGGTGCGCTCGTTCTTCCGGGCGCGCGCGGCCACTCGCTCCATGAGGTCCTCGAGCTGCCCCTGGGTCTGGTGAATCACCACTTCGGGGTCCACCAATCCCGTCGGGCGCACGATCATCTCCGCGATCTCGCCCCGAGTCTTCTGGAGCTCGTAAGGGCCCGGGGTGGCGGAAATGAAGATCGTCTGGCCGGCCATCTGCTCGAATTCCCGGAACTTGAGCGGCCGGTTGTCGAGCGCCGAGGGCAGGCGAAAGCCGAAGTCGACCAGCGTCTGCTTGCGCGAGCGGTCCCCCTCGTACATTCCGTTGATCTGCGGCACCGTGACGTGCGACTCGTCGATCATGAGCAGGTAGTCTTTGGGGAAGAAGTCGATCAAGCAAAACGGGCGCTCGCCCGCGGGACGGCCGGAAAGGTGCCGCGAGTAATTCTCGATGCCGTGGCAAAAGCCGAGCTCGCGCAGCATTTCCATGTCGTAGCGGGTGCGCTGCTCCAGGCGCTGGGCTTCGAGCAGCTTCTGGCGGGACTTCAAGAAGGCGACGCGCTCCTTGAGCTCGGCGTCCACGGCCGCGATGGCGCGCTCGCGGGCTTCCAGCTCGGTGACGAAGTGCTTGGCGGGATAGACCCATTCGCGCTTGAGCTCGCGGATCTTGCTGCCGGTCAGCGGATTGAACTCCGTCAGCGCGGCCACGCCGTCGTCGCCGAGCGTCACCCGCAGCGCCGTCTCCATGTACGCCGGATAGACGTCGACGACGTTGCCTTTGACCCGGAACTTGCCGCGCACGAATTCCGTCTCGTTGCGCTCGTAATGGATGTCGACCAACTGCTCGAGGAGCTTCTGCCGGCTGACCCGGTAGCCGAGCTCGAGGGGGATCGAGTGGCGGCGGTAGCTCTGCGGCGAGCCGATGTTGTAGATACAGGAGACGGAGGCGACGACGACGACGTCGCGGCGCGACAACAGCGAGCTGGTGGCCTTCAGCCGAAGCCGGTCGATGCGGTCGTTGATCGAGGAATCCTTCTCGATGTAGGTGTCGGTGGACGGGACGTAAGCCTCGGGTTGATAGTAGTCGTAATAGGAGATGAAGAACTCGACGGCATTGTCGGGGAAGAACGATTTGAACTCCGAGTAGAGCTGCGCCGCGAGGACTTTATTGGGCGAGATGACCAGGGTGGGCCGGTCGAGCTTGGCGATGACGTGGGCGGCCGTGAACGTCTTGCCCGAGCCCGTGACGCCGAGCAGCGCCTGCGCGGGGGCGCCCTCCTGGATGCGCCCCGCCAGGCGCGCGATCGCCTCCGGCTGGTCTCCGGAGGGCGTAAACGAGGACTTCAAGCTAAAAAGACCCACGAAAAAGTATAGCTTTTGGGCGCCGACGTCCGCAGGGCGGCGCCGCCCAGTCGAAGGACCCAGGTCGAGCCGGGACCCCGGGCCCTGTCATCGGGGGGGCGGCTGCGCTAAAATGAGGGCGAGGACGAGGAGATGACCCTTTACACGCGCTTTTTGATCACGCTGGCGGCGGGCCTTTCCGGCCTGACGCTCGTGCTCATCCTGCTCATGGACCGTCTCTTCCTCGAATGGGACATGTTCGCCGACCTGTCGGCTTGGTGGCAAGGTCTTTCTCATCACGGCTACCGCATCCGCCAGCGGCGCGCTGAGGACGCCGAGGACGCCGTTGCGCAGCCCGAGACGGCCGGCCGCTATCTCAAGCCGGAGAAGCATTCGGCGCAGGTCGATCCCGTCCCGACGGTCCTGCACGCTCCCGGCGGCCCGATCACCTTGACGCCCCTGCCTCGCTCACTCGTCACACCCCCGCAAACGGTCCGCTGAGGCCAAAACCGGTATAATCGGCGGGTGAAATCCAGGCCCGCGCCTCCCTCCGCTTCCGCCGTCCGCCCGACGGCGCGACTGCTTCTTTTGGCCGTCGCGGCCGTCGCGGTGAACGTAGCCCTGGCGGTCTCCTTCATACGCGCGTCCGCGCCCACCTATGACGAGCCCGTGCACCTCGCTTCCGGCTACATCGGCCTCGCCACGGACCTGCCGTCGCTCAACTATCGCGATCATCCGCCGCTGGCCGAAATGTGGGCGGCCGCGGCTCTCCTGCCGCTCAAGCCTCTGACGCTGCTCGGCGATCCGGCTTGGGGGCGGCTTTATCATTTCGCGGACGCGTTCCTTTATAAGAACCGGATCCCCGCCGACCGGATGCTCAATGCGGCCCGCCTTTGGGACGCGGCGAGCTGGACGGCCGTTCTCGCCGCCCCGCTGGTGCTTTGGGCCTTCCGCCTGGCGGCCTGGCCCGGCGCGGGCGCGGCCGCGTTTCTGCTGGCCTTCTGCCCGCCGTGGCTCTCCAATGTCTCCCTGGTGACCACGGACGCGGGGTCCGCGGCGCTGTTCTTCCTCTCGTTTTGGCTGCTGTCGGAAAGCGAACGTCCGGCGGCCTGGGCGGCCTCGGGGGCTGTCGCCGGCCTGGCCCTGGGCGCCAAGTTCAACATGATCGCCATCCCTCCGCTGGCCGCGGCGGCGTGGCTGACTCGGGGGAAGCTTCGCGGCTGCGGACGGCCGGGGGCCCGCGCCGCCGCGTCCTGGGCGCTGTGGGCGGCGTGCGCCGTCGTCGCCTTGGCGCTGGTTTACCGCGGCCGCCTGCCGCTTTATTGGGAGGGCCTGTCGGACACGCTTTCGCGCCTGCAGCAGGGACGCGGAGCGTTCCTGGACGGGCGCTATTCCGTAGACGGCTGGCTGTGGTACTTCCCGTTTTGCCTCCTGATCAAGACCCCGGTGCCCCTGCTGCTTGCCGCCGCGGCCGGAGCGGCGGCTTGGGCGGCGCTGCCGCCCTCCGAGGCGATCTGGGCGGCGCTGCCTCCGGTCGGCTATTTCGCCGCCGCTTGCTTTTCGCGCACGCAGATCGGCTATCGCTACATCCTGCCCGTTTATCCCTTCCTGATCCTAGCCGGAGCTTGCGGCGCCGCTTGGCTCTGGCGCCGGGGAGCCGCGGCCCGGGCGCTTTGCGCCGCCCTCGGCCTTTGGCTGGCGGCGTCCGTGGTCAGGGCGGGGCCGGATTATCTGTCGTATTTCAATGAAGCCGCGGGCGGCGCGCGCGCGGGGGCGCGGCTGCTGGCCGATTCCAACCTGGATTGGGGCCAGGGCCTCAAGGAACTGGCCGACGAGCTGCGCCGCCGGGGCGACCCGCCGATCGTGCTTTCCTACTTCGGGGTGGCCGACCCAGCTTACTACGGCATCCGCTACGTGCCCGTGGGCTTCGTCACCAACGTCGATCGTCCCGGGTGGCCGCCGGGGCTGTCGCCTGCGCCGAACTCCCCCGTGCTGCTCGCCGTCTCGCAGACCAACTTGGAAGGCGTCTATTTCCGGGACCACGACGTGTTCGCCTGGTTGCGCGGGCGCGCGCCCGTCTTTGCCGCCGGCGACTCGCTGTTTCTTTACGATTTGACCGCGGACGCGGACGGCCGCCGCAGGCTGGCCGCGCTGCTTCAGGAGGCGGGAGAGGCGTCCTGGGCGGGCGCGGTGGCGGCCAGGTGAGCGTCCTCGCCGGACGGGCCGGCGCCTGGCGTCGGCAGTGGCTGTGGCGCTCGGCCGCGGAAGCCGCGGCCCGCCTGTTCGGCGTCGGAGCCTTGGGCCTGGCGGCGGCGCTGTGGCTCGACCGGCTGGCGGCGCCGCCGCAGGCGGCGCGGTGGGCGCTGTGGATCGCGGGCTCGGCGGCCTCCGTCTTCGCCGTCTATTGGTGGGGGGCGCGGCCGCTTGCGCGCTTCGACTGGGGCGAGGTTTTCGACGCCGCCGCTCGCCGCTTCCCCGAGACGCGCGAGGTCCTCAAGCCGGCCTGGGAGCTTTCCCGGGGCCCGGCCGGCCCGGGCACCTCCGAGCAGCTGCGCCTGGCCCACGTGGCGCGCGTGGAGCGGGCCCTCCAAGGCCTGCCGGACGCCGCCGTGTTCTCGGCGCGGCCCTCGCCCGCGGCGGCGCGCCTGGCTTGCGTCGGCGCGGCCGCGCTGGTCGCCTTGCTGCCGCTGCGGGGAAGCCCGTCGTGGGAGCGCGTCCTTCGGCCCTGGGGCGACGTGCCGCTGGAGCGCTACGTCCGCGTGGATCCGGGGGACGCCCGCTTGGCGCGCGGCGAGCCTGCGCGCATCGCCGCGCGTTGGGACGCTTCCTCTCCCGTCGCGGGGCGGCCGGGGGACCTGAAGCTGTGGGTGCGCGGGCCGCAGGGCTGGCTGCGGGCTTCCTGGGACTCGGGAGAGGACGGCTCGGCGGCCTACACGGTGGAGGCGCTGACCTCGCCGCTCGACTACCGGCTGGGTTGGCGCGGCCTCGAAAGCCGGGTCTATCGCTTGACGCCCGTGACGGCGCCCGAGCTCGACGATCTGCGCGTGACGGTTCGCGGGCCGCAGGCGCGCACGGAAGCGCTCAGCGGCGCGGCCCCCGTCAGCGCCCTGCGCGGCGCCTGGCTGACGGTGAGCGGCTTGCCCAATCAGGCGCTGGCCCAGGCCCAGGCGCGCCTGTCGTCCTGGCCCGTGCCGCTTCCCATGAAAGCCGGCCCCGATGGACGGCTGGCGGCCTCCTTTCCCCTGCGCGAGGACGCCTCGCTGACCTTCGACCTGAGGACCGCCGACGGGCGCGGCGACCCGCACCCGGTCGTCTACCAGCTCAAGGCTCTGGCCGACCAGCCGCCGCAGATCCAACTGCTGTCGCCCGTCGAGCCGATGGTCGCAAGCCCCCAAGACCATATCCCGGTGACCTACTCGGCCCAGGACGACGGGGGGCTGACTTCGGTCTCGCTCGTGCTGACGCCGGCCGCCGGGCGAGCGCGGGAAATCGTGGTCGAGCGTCCCGGCGGGCGCCGCGAGCTGGCGGGCGAGACCCTCCTCGACCTGTCGCAAGTGCCTCTCGGGCGGCTGACGTTCCAGCTCAAGGCCCTCGACAACGCGTCGCCGCCGCAGGCGGGCTACTCGGCCAAAGGCGTCATCGACGTCTCCGACCTGGAGGGCGCGCACGAGCAGACCGCGGCCCAATGGCAGAAGACGGAGGCCGCCCTGCGGCGGCTGTCGAGCCTCGAGCAGCAGGCGCTGTCCCAGGCCCGGGCCGCGCGCGGCGACGAGCTGCAGGCGGGCCGGCAGGAGCTTTCCCGGGCGTGGGACGAGGCCCGCCGCCAGCTCTCCAGCCTGTCGCAGCGCATGGCCGCGGACGCCTATGCCAACCCCGGGCTGGCCGACTCCGTCAAGGACGCGGCCGCGGCCGCCGCGCGCGCGTCGCAAGACCTCGACGCCGCCCAGCAAGCGGCTCAGAAGGGGGACTTTTCTTCCGCGGCGGACCGGCACGCGCGCCTGGCCCGCCGGGCGGACGCGGCGCGGCGCCTGCTGGAGGACGGCCGAAAGGTCCAGGGTCTGCAGGACCTCTTCGCGCAGACGGGCCGGATGAGCCAGGAGGCTTCCGCCTTGCAATCGGCTCTCAAGGGGCCGGCCGCGGCCGGCAAGCGCGTGCCGGCCGCGCAGTTGGCGAAGCTGCGCCAGGCCCTGGAACGCCTTAAAAAGCAAGTCGACGACTTGGCCGCCGCTTTCGCCAAGCTGCCGAAGGCGGACGCGGCTTCTGCGCCCGAGAGCGGGACCGTACAACTGCCCCTCCAGCAGGCCAAGAAGACGGCGGACGCCTTGTCGCGGGCGCTGTCGCGCGGGGACTACGCCGCCGCCGCGCGCCTGGCCGAGCAGTTGGCCGACCAGCTGGCCCAGGCCCAGCGGGGCCTCGAACAAGCCGCCGCCGCCGCCGCGTCGTCGCCTCGCGAGAGCCGGGAGGACGCGCAACTGCGTCAGGCCCAGGACCAGTGGTCTCAGCTCATCGAGGAGCAAGGCCGAGCGATGGACCAGGCCCAGCGTCTCGAGGGCCTGCGGCTGGCGCAGACCATGCAAGCCCAGCGCGACCTCCTCGCCGAGCTGGAAAAAGAGCAGGGGCGCTGGGTGTCCTTGGCGGCGCAAAAGGGCGACGCCTTTCCGCAGGACGCCCTGAACGCCATGCGCATCGTGCTCGCGGAATTCTCCGCGCGCAGCATCAAACGCTCGGTCCCGCTGCTCGCGGTGATCTCGGCGCGTCTGCGGTTCCGCTCCGGGCCGGCCCAAGCCGCGCTCGAGCCCTTCGCCGAGGGCGAGGACGACATCCGGCGCAAGCTCATGGCCGGAGCCCAGGCCAAGGCGCCGCCCGAGCCGTCCCGGCAGGCCCAACAGGCGCAGTCCGCCGTGCGCGCCGAGACGGCCGGCCTGCAAAGTCGCCTCGAGGGCATGGGCCTCGATTGGCCGGCGGGGACCTTGGAGAGCCTTTCGGGCGCGCAGGGCCAGCAGCGCGGCGCGGAGGCGGCTCTGGGGCAGGGCGACTCCCTGCAGGGCGTCGCGCGCGAGCGCTCCGCCCTGGAGCTTCTGGAGCGCGGATCGCGGCAGCTTTCGCAGATGGCCTCCCGGCGCCAAAGCCTGCGCGGCGAGATGGCGGCGCCGTTCAACCGCCCCGGCGGGGGGCGGCCCTCGGGTTCGGGCGCGGGGGGCCGCGTCGGAGCACAGATGACCTTCGTTGCGCTACCGTCGGCCCAAGAGTACCGGCCCGCGCCGGAGATCCGCAAGGAGCTCCAGAAGTCGCTCCAGGAGCCTCGGCCGGCTTCCTACGAGGACGTCATTCGGGAGTACTTCAAGAGAATCGCGCAATGATATACTTAGCTTAGGGTGTCAGACGTTGACTTGTTGACTTGTCGCCGACAAGTCAACAAGTCAACGTTTGACACCTTTATTACCCGTATGTCCTTCAAAGGCGAAGTCGAAGCGAAGTGCCCCAACGGCTGCGAGCCGTTCAGCACCGAGGTCTGGAGCTTTATCCGGGGCGACCGGGACCCGGAGCTTCGGGAGCGCGTGATGTGGCGCGAATGCAACCTCATCATTTGCCCGCACTGCAGCGCGGCTTTCGTTCCCACCGCGCCCTACGTTTACTTCGAGCCCAAGGCCGAGTTGCTCGCCTTTGTTTTCCCCGAGTCCTTTCGCGAGCGCGAGGACTTCTGGCGCAAGAAGATGAGCGAAGACTACCTTCAGATGCGCCAGACGCTGGGCGAGGAGATGAAAGTCGAGCTCGAGCCCCAGCTCTTCTTCGGTCCGGAGGGGCTGGCCAAGCTCCTCGAGGACGAGGACTACCGCGACGAGGAGCGGGAGGTCATGGAGATGATCGCCCGCGAGCTCGGCCTTTCCGTCTACGCCATCAGCGCGCGCTTCGCCCGCGAGCGCGGGGTGCCCTCCGCGTTGCCCTACGCGGCGCGCCAAGGCCAGGCCGTCAGCAAGAGCGATATCGTGGCCGGCCTTGAGAAGCTGCTGGCCTCCAACGACCGCCTGACCGGCTGCCAGAAGGCCCTCGAAGCCCTGCGCGATCCCAAGCAGGAACTGCCCCCCGCGTCCGGGAAGGCGCGTTGAACCCGCTCGAGATTCCCGCCGCCGCCCGCAGAATCCTCATCCCGATCGCCCGCCGGGCCGCCGAGTTGCGCTTGCCCGTGTTCGTCGTGGGCGGGCCCGTGCGGGACTGGCTTCTCGGCCGCTCGACCTACGACTTGGACATCGTGGCCGAGGGCGATCCCACCCTGCTGGCCCAGTTCGCCGCCCAGATGCTGCGCGGGCGCGTCGAAGCTTTCGGCCAATTCGGGACCCTGCGCGTGCTTTCCTCGAACCGGCTGCGCGTCGACTTCGCCACCTGCCGCAAGGAGAGATACCCGACGTCCGCCTGTCTGCCCGTGGTCTCCCGGCCGGCCAAGATCGCCGAGGACCTCGTGCGCCGCGATTTCACCATCAACGCCATGGCGGCGGAGCTTTCGCCGACGGGACTGGGCGAGATCATCGATCCCTTCGCAGGACTGCGCGATCTCCAGTGCGGCCTTATCCGCGTCCTTCACGACCGCAGCTTCCGCGACGACCCCACGCGCGTATTTCGGGCCGCGCGGTACTGCTGCCGGTTGTCCTTCAAGCCGGCGCCGGGGCTCTCTGAGTTGGCGCGCAAAGCCCTGCCGGCGGGCCGGCTGCTGTCGCGCGCCCGCCTCTCCCACGAGCTCTTGCGCATCCTTTCCGAGGAGGACCCGGCGTGCCCGCTGTCGCTGCTGTCGCGCTGGGGACATGCCTCTCTGGTCTTCCCAGGCCTCAAGCCTCCCCAACCCAGCCTGGAATCGGTCGAGGAGCGCTTGGCCGGCATGGCCCTCGCTCTCGGGCCCGAAACGGGGGAGCGCTTTCTGGCCGGCATAGAGCTCGAGCATCGCCTCAAGGCGGCCGCTCACGAAGCGCTGAAGGTTGCCAAGGCCCAGGCCTCGCCCCGGACCCAGTTGTCGGCGGCCGCGCGGCGGGCTTTGTCGGCGGCGCATCCGCGCCTGCCGCGCGTGGCCCTCGACCCGCTTCGCCTCGACGGCGGCGATCTCGAGGCCGCGGGGCTCAAGCCCGGGCCGCGCTTTCGCGAGCTGCTCGACGCCGCCGCGCGGCTGCAGTGGAAGGGCCGGCTGCGCACGGGCGCGCAAGCGCAGGCGTGGCTCAAGCGCCAGCTGTAAGATGCCGAGCCCTCTGGACGTCGGGAACCGGCGACCTGGCGTCGACCGGCTCGTGACCCCCCGCAAGAAATAGTAAGCTGGGCCCCAGCCATGGAGTGGATCGTCCAGTTGCCCATCCTCTTCTTCTCCATCATGGTCCACGAGGTTTCCCATGGGATCGTCGCGCTGCGAAACGGCGACGACACGGCCAAGCGGGCCGG
>DAIDHI010000042.1 GCA_027452025.1 Elusimicrobiota bacterium
GGAGCTCGAGGCCGAGGCCGGACGCTTGCGCGGCCTTCACGATGAGAAGCTCCGGCTCGCGCTGGACTCTGCCGCCATCGGATTCTGGGAGTGGGACTCCGCGTCCGGCCAGTGCCGCTGGCTCTACCCGGCCGGGGCGCCGGACGTGCCTCCCGAGGGCCGCGCCGCCCCGGCCGAGATCTTCGCGCGCTACGCCAGCCCCGAGGACGCGCCGCGCGCGCGCGCGCGCGCTGCGGGCGATGGCGGCCGGCGGCAAGCTCGAGGTGGAGTTCCGCCTGCGCGGCGGAGGCAAGCCGCATTGGCTCGCGGCGAGCGGCCACGTGTTTTTGGGCGCCGACGGCCGGCCCGAACGCATCGCGGGCGTCTTGCGCGACGCGACCTCGGTCAAGGACGCAGAGGCCGAGCGCGAGCGTTTGGAGCGGGCGCTGGCCCAGGCCCATGAGGGCGCGCGGGTCTTCGAGGAGCGCTACCGGGTGCTCTTCGAGGATAATCCCAATCCGATGCTCATCTTCGACGTCCAGAGCCTGTCGATCCTCGCCGCCAACGAGGCGGCCCAGCGCTACTACGGCTATACCCGGCAGGAAATGACGGGCATGACGATCGACCGCCTGCAAACGCCGGAGAGCCTGCCGCTGCTCCACCGTTCCTCGGCGATGAACGAGAAATATCGCCGCAAGATCGGCCGGCATCGGCGCAAGGACGGTTCCGTCGTCGATGTGGAGGTCACCTCCCACGCCTTGCGCTTCGAGGGCCGGACCGCCCGCCTGGTTTTGGTGCGCGACGTCACGGAAAGCCTCGCCCTTCAGAGACGAACCACCGTTCAATACGCGACGGCGCGCATCCTTTCCGAGTCGTCGACCCTCGACGAGGCGCTGCGCCGCGTCAATCAGGCCGTTTGCGGGATACTGGGCTGGAGCGCGGGCCTGGCCTGGAGGCTGGACCTTTCCTCGGACACCTTGCGCTTGGCCAACCTTTGGATGAGGTCGCCGTCCCAGGCGGAGCGCTTCGAGCAGCTCTGCCGCAAGATCTCCTACGCCCGGGGCAGCGGGCTTCCCGGCCGGGTGCTCAAGACGGGCTGCGCCCTCGCCAGCGGCGACGTGGCCAAGGGCCCCGCGTGGCGGCGCGCTCCCCACGCGGCGCGCCAAGGCTTTCGCTCGCAGCTCGCCGTGCCGATCGCCGGACGAGACGTCGCCTTCGGCGTCCTGGAATATTTCAGCGACGAGGCCGTGACGGTCGACGAAAAAGTCGTGGAGCTGCTGGAGACTCTGGGCCGGCAGATCGGGCAGTTCATCGAGCGCAAGCGCGCCGAGGAGTCTCTCAAGCGGGAACAGGCCCAGCGGCAGGAGATCTTCGACATCATGCCGGCGATGATCTGGTTCAAGGACACGGAAAACCGCATAGTCAGCTGCAACAAGGCGGCGGCCGAGTCCCTCGACATGACGCCCCAGGAGATGGCGGGGCGGTCCGTCTACGAGCTTTATCCCGAGGACGGCGCTTCCTATTATCAGCACGATCTGGACGTGATCAAGACAGGCAAGCCGAAGCTCGGCATCATCGAGCAGCTGCCCATGGCCGGCGGCGAGAGGCGCTGGGTGCAGACCGACAAGATCCCGCGCCGCAACGAGGCCGGCGACATCACCGGAGTCCTGGTTTCCTCCTTCGACATCACCGAGAGAAAGAAGATCGAAGACGTCCTGCGCGAGAGCGAGCGCGCGCAGCGCGACTTCGTGGCCAACGTCTCCCACGAGTTCCGCACCCCGGTCGCGGCGATCCGCGGCTTTGCCGAGACGCTGCGCGCCGGAGCCCTGGAGGACCGGCGCAATCGGCTGCGCTTCGTGCGCATCATCGAGAGGCACGCCGAGCGCCTGGGCCGGCTCGTCGAAGAGCTGCTGACCATCTCGGCCCTCGACTCCGGGGTCGCGCGCAAGAGGCTCGCCCCGATCCGCCTGGGCCCGTTCGTCCAGGATTACGCGCGCAGCATCGCGACCATCGCCCGCCACCGCAAGGTCAAGATCAAGCTGGACGTCCCCGAGGGCATCGTCGTCGTCGCCGACGAGCTCCAGCTCATACAGGCCCTCGAAAACCTCGTCGGCAACGCCATCAAGTACAATCGGCCGGGCGGGTGGGTGCAGGTGGGGGCCCGGGTCCGGGGCGCCGCCGCCCACGTGACGGTCGCCGACAACGGCATCGGCATCTCGCCCGCCGACCTGCCGCGCGTTTTCGACCGCTTCTTCAAGGTGGAGAAGGCCTCGTCGGGCAACAGCGGGCTCGGCCTCAACATCGTCAAGAAGATCGTGGAGTCCCACGGCGGGCGCATCTGGGCCCACAGCCGCCTCCACAAGGGCTCGACGTTCCACTTCACGCTGCCGCTGCGGCGCTAGTCAAAATAACGAGACATGGCCCAGACGCGGCCGCTATGGCCCGCGCGCGCGGCCGGCAATAGAATCTCTTGTCCGCGGGGACAGGAGGTCGGAACCATGGCACGAAGGGGGCTGGCGGCGGGAGACCGGTGGGCGATCGTTCTGGCGGGCGGAGAAGGCACTCGGCTGAGCCGCTGGACGATGGATCTGTTCGGAGAGCACCGCCCGAAGCAGTATTGCGCCTTCCTCGGCTCGGGGTCCATGTTCGACCACACGATGCGCCGCGCCGTCTGCCTGGTGGGCGCGCAGCGCGTGGTGACCGTCATCGGCGCCGGGCACATGCGCTACCTGTCCTCCTCCCGGGACTTGAACGGCTTTATCGTCGAACAGCCCGTCAACCGCGACACGGCGGCGGGGGTCTTCCTGCCGCTGACCTACGTCATGGCCTACGATCCCGAGGCCACGGTGGTGATCTTCCCGTCCGACCATTTCATCCGCCCCAATGCCCGCTTCCTCGCCTGCATGGACCGCGCCGCGCGCCTGGTGGAAGCGCGCCAGGACCGCATGGCGCTGGCCTCGGCCGTGGCCGACCGGCCCGAGACGGAATACGGCTGGATCCAGCCCGGCGAGCCGGCGGGGCCGTTCGACGCCGAGGCGCGCGTCGTCTCCCGATTCCACGAGAAGCCCGACGAGGCGACGGCCAGGGCGTTCTACGCGCAGGGCTTTTTGTGGAACACCCTCAACATGGCGGTCAAGGCCAAGACGCTCTGGTCTTTGGGCTGGGGCTACTTTCCCGAGATGCTCGACCGCTTCGACGTCCTGCGCCGCGCCGTCGGCACTCCGGAGGAGGGGCGGGTCCTGGCGCGCATCTATGAAGGGATGCCCCTGGTGAACTTCTCGCGCGGCATCCTCGAGCGGGCGGCCTCTCGCGCCGTCGTGCTTCCGATGACGGGCGTCGAGTGGAGCGACTGGGGACGCCCCGAACGCATCCTGGAGACTTTGGGGCGGCTCGCCCCGGCGGCGGCGCCTTGCGCCGCGCCCGCCCGGGCGGCCGCCGCCCCCGCTCTGACGGCGGCCGCGGCCTAGCCGCCTTGCCGCGGCCGCGCGCGGATTGCTAAGATCGGCCTCTGCCGCGGCGCGGCACGCCATGAAGCCGAAGATCCTGCTGGTCGAAGACGAGAAAGACCTCGTCAAGCTCATCAAGTACAACCTCGAAAAGGACGGCCGCTTCGCGGTCTCCTCGGCGGGAGACGGGGAGGCCGGGCTCGCGCTGGCCCGCAAGTCCAAGCCGGACTTGGTCATCCTCGACATCATGCTGCCCAAGATGGACGGGCTGGAGTTCCTCCGGGAGCTTCGCCGCGAGAGCGGGGTTCCCGTCGTCTTGCTCACGGCCAAGCGCGGCGAGCTCGACCGCATCCTCGGGCTCAAGCTGGGAGCCGACGATTACGTCTGCAAGCCGTTTTCGGTCGGCGAGTTGGGCGCCCGGGTGGAGGCGCTGCTGCGGCGAGCGGCGCCGGGACGCGATGGCGACGGCGCCGGGACCGGGGCCTCCATCGGCGGCATCAGCATCGACTTCGAGCGCCACGAGGTCGCCGTGCGCGGCAAGAAGGTGCGGCTCGCTCCGAAGGAGTTCGCCATCCTCAAGCTCCTCGTCGAGGCCAACGGCAAGGTGCTCTCCCGCGACCAGCTCCTGCGCGAGATCTGGGGCCACGACGACGACGTCGAGATCGACACCCGCACCGTGGACCAGCACGTGGCGCGGCTGCGCCGCAAGCTGCGGCCGGAAGACGCCCGCATCGCCACGGTCACGAACTTCGGCTACCAGATCAAGCGCTAGCCGACCCGTTTCTCGTCGAAAAACGCCCGCTGTCAAACCTCCTTCACATTATATTTACCGGTCCGCACTATGCTCCCTTTCCGCGTTCAAACATAATATCCGTTGCTCGACCGTTCAATCTAAATCGCAAAACCGAGAACAAGAAAATATGACCTTAAAAGAGAAGATCCTGGTTGTCGAAGACGAGAAGGACTTGGTGCGCCTGATCCGCTACAACTTGGAAAAGGAGAAGTTTCGGATCATCTCGGCGGGCGACGCCGAGACCGGGCTCGTGATGGCGCGCAAGGCCAAACCCGATCTGATCATCCTGGATATCATGCTGCCGAAGATGGACGGCTTGGACTTCCTGCGCAGCCTGCGCAAGGAGAGCCAGGTGCCGGTCGTGCTGCTGACCGCCAAGCGCAGCGAGCTCGACCGCATTCTCGGCCTCAAGCTCGGCGCCGACGATTACATCGTCAAGCCTTTCTCGGTCGGAGAGCTCCACGCCCGCGTCGAGGCCCTATTGAGGAGGGTCAACCAGCCCGCCAACGCCGGCGGCGACGCCAAGCCGGTCGCCATCGGAGCCCTCGAGGTCGATTTCGAGCGCCACGAGATCCGCGTCAAGGGCAAGCGCGCGGAGCTGACGCCCAAAGAGTTCGAGCTGCTCAAGCTGCTCATCGAGGCCAACGGCAAGGTCTTGTCGCGAGATCAGCTCCTGGAGCGCATCTGGGGCCACGGCAAGGACATGGAGATCGACACGCGCACCGTCGATCAGCACATCGCGCGGCTGCGCCACAAGCTCAAGTCCGAGTCCGTGCGCATCGCGACGGTCACAAACTTCGGCTATCAGATCAAGATGAACTGACCCGGTCCGGCCGTCGGCGGACCGCAATGAAGTGAAGACAGCCACGATCACCCGGCCGCCAGGGCGTCGGAGCTCGGACCGCGCCCTGGCGGCCCAACAAGCCGTCGCGAGAGTCCTGGCGGACGCCCAGACGATCCGTGACGCCGCGCCGGAAATCCTTCAGGGCCTGGGCCGCGCCCTGGGCTGGCCGCTGGCGGCCCTTTGGGAAGTCGACGAGTCGCTGCGGTGCCTGCGCTGCGTGGAGTTCTGGCAGATGCCGGAGACGAGCCTCGACGGCTTCGAATCGGCCACGCGCCGCATCACCATCCCGTTCGGAGTCGGGCTCCCCGGCCAGGTCTGGGCCGGCCGCGAGCCCGTGTGGATCTCCGATCTGTCGCGCAGCCGCAACCATCCCCGGGCCCTGGCCTCGGCGCGCAGCGGCTTGCGCTGCGGCCTGGGCCTTCCTCTGCGAGCCGGCCAGACCATCTACGGAGTCGTGGAGCTCTACGCGACGCAGCCCCGGCAGCCGGATGAGGACTTGATCCAGATGCTGGCCGTGACGGGGGGGCACATCGGCCAGTTCATCAAGCAGAAGCGCGTCGAGGAGTCCTTGCGCGAGAACGAGGAGCAATACCGCCTCCTGTTCGCCGGCGTCAGCGAGGCCATCGTCGTCTACGAGAACGAGACCCGCAGGATCGTCGACGTCAATGACGCGGCCCTGGGGCTCTACGGTTTCACCCGCGACGAGCTGTGGCGCATGCGCATCGAGATACTCACCGCGCCGGGACAGCGGCAGCCCTCCGAGTTTTTGCCGACCACGCAGATGCCCGTGCGCCGCACGCCCCTCCTTTATCAGGTGCGCAAGGACGGCCGGGTCTTCCCGGCCGAGGTGGCCGTGGGCACCTACCAGGTGCGCGGTCAGCTGCGCGGCATCTACGTCGCTCGCGACATCACCGAGCGCCGCCAGGCCGAGGAGGCGGAGAAGCTGCGCCAGAGCGAAAAGATGCAGCGCGAGTTCGTCGCTACCGTCTCGCACGAGCTGCGCACGCCGGTGGCGGCGATCAAGGGCTTCGCCGAGACTCTGAAGCTCGGCGGCATCGAGGACGTGCGCAACCGGCTCAATTTCGTCACGATCATCGAGCGGCACGCTCAGAGGCTCTCCAAGCTCATCGAGGATATCCTCGAGCTTTCCGCGCTCGAGTCCGGCAAGAGGCTGCCCAAGCCCGAGCCCGTCCTGCTCCCGGCGTTCGCCCGCAAGACGGCCCGGGGGCTGGCGCCTCTGCTCAAGAAAAAGCGCCTTTCCGTCCGCGTCGCCGCTCCGGTCTCCTTGCGGGTCTCGGCCGACCGCACCATGCTCGCCCAGGTGCTGCAAAACCTGCTGTCCAACGCCATCAAGTTCAGCCCCGTGGGAGAGCGCATCATGATCCTGGCCGAGGCTTGCGGGGACGACGCGCTGGTCGCCGTGGTCGATCGCGGTCCCGGCATCGCGCCCGAGCACCTGCCCCGGATCTTCGAGCGCTTCAACCGCGCCTCGAAGGACGGCCCGGCGCGCGCCGAAGGCACCGGGCTGGGCCTGTCCATCGTCAAGCAGATCGTCGAGGCCCACCGAGGCCGCATCTGGGTGGAGAGCGCGCGCGGCCAGGGAACGCGCTTCCGCTTCACGCTGCCGCGCGCCTTGCCGCGCCGCTAATAGACCGTCACCTGTCGACGACGGCCGCCCGTCTCGGCGCTTCATGCCGGCGCGAAAATCTCTTTGCGCGCGGGCGATAGCCGGCCTCTCGCGGCGCTGTTATAGTTGGTCATTCCCGCTGCGAGGGGTGACCATGGATACGAACGCGATCCGAGTGCTTCTGATCGAAGACGATCCGGAGGACGTAGACCTCATCAAGCTGTTTCTCGGCGAGCGCGTCGGCGCCGAGCCGTGCTTCGAGATCGAGACGGAGGATCGCCTGTCGTCGGGCTGCAAGAGGCTGGCGCGCGACGCGGCCGGCTTCGACGCGGCGCTGCTCGATTTGGTCCTGCCTTGCGCGGAGGGCATCGAGGCGTTTTTGAAAGTGAGGGAGACCAGCCCGGGCCTGCCCGTCGTGGTCCTCACCGGCATTCGCGACGAGGCGCTGGCGCTGGAGGCCGTGCGCATGGGCGCGCAGGATTACCTGGTCAAGGGCACGATCGACGGCCGCCTGCTCAAGCGCGCCCTGCGCCACTCCATCGAGCGCCATCGGCTTCTGGCGAAGGTCGAGTATCTCCTCGCCAAGGACCTGGACGGCAAGGTGGTCGTCGACGCGGAAGGTTTGGTGCGCTATGCCAATCCGGCGGCCGAAAGCCTGTTCGGACGCAAGACCAAGGAGCTCCTCGGCAAGCCCTTCGCTCATTCCTTGCCCGAGCGAGAGGGGGCGGGCAGCGAGGTCAGCCTCGGCTCGGAGCCCGGGCGCGTCGCGGAGATCCGCGTGGCGGACATCGAGTGGAACGGCGCCCCGGGCAAGCTCGCGACGATCCGCGACGTCACGGAGCTGCGGCGCGTCGAGCAGCTGAAGGCCGAGATCAAGGAAAGGATGCTCGTCGTAGACCTCAAAAACGAGTTCATGACGACCATCTCCCACGAGCTGCGCAATCCCCTGACGACGGTCAAGACCGCCCTGCAGAGCCTCAAGGAAGGCCTGGTCGGCCCGATGTCCCAGCAGCAGGCGCGCTTCGTCGAGCTCGCCTACCGCAACACCGAGCGGCAGGTCAAGATCATCAACAACATCCTGGACTTGGCGCGCTTCCAGTCCGGCAAGGCGAAGCTGGAGCTGCGCAAGACCGCGCTGCCCCAGCTCATCGAGGAGCGGGCGCAATCCTACGCGATCGCTCCCAAGGGGCCCCGTCTATCCTTCGAGATCGGCGAGGATCTCTCGGAGGTCACGGCCGACCCGGATCTCGTGACGCAGGTCCTGTCCAACCTCATCGACAACGCCCTGCGCTTCGCGCGGGAACGCGTCGTCGTCAAGGCCGAGCCCGGCGAGGGCGACGGGACGGTGGTCCTCACCGTCGCCGACGACGGGCCCGGGATGTCGCAGGCCCAGATGGCGAAGCTGTTCACGAAGTTCGTGCAGGTCAGCCGGACGGGCAACTCGAGCTACAAGGGCACGGGGCTGGGCCTGGCGATCTGCAAGGAGATCGTCGCCGCGCACGGCGGGCGCATTTGGGTCGAGAGCGCGCCCGGCAAGGGCGCGCGCTTCCGCTTCACTCTGCCCGCGGCCGCCGTCCCGTCACACGCGGTCTAAGAACATTTTACCGGGCCGCAATAGGTCGCCTTTGACGCCGTCGATATAATCGCTCCACAAGCAGCAAGCGCGGAGGTAGGGGAAGTCATGCTGGAAGAAAGGATCAAACTCGAAGGTGACGCGGATGTCGTGGCGGCTTGGCGTTCGGGACTGGCGCTCGGCCGCCGGCTGGGATTCGAGCCGTTCAAGCAGGCCTGCCTGTCGGGGGCCATACTCGAGCTGAGCCGCAACGTCGTCGAGACCGGCGGCGGCGGCTGCTGCGTGATCTCGCATGAGTCGGACCCGCGAAGCCTCCGCGCTCGCGTCGTGATCAAGGGGGCGGGTCAAGACCTGCTCAACAGCGCGAAGCAGAAGCTCAACGCCGACGTCAACATCGGTCCCTCCCTGCCCGCGGTCAAGCTGCGCCAGGTCGTGGAAAGCTGCGACCTGGGCCAAGAGGCGGATGGAGCGCGCGTGAGCCTGACCATCCACCAGGCGCGGGCCGCCGGCCGCGCGCCCTGGCGCGAGGCGGCCGGCAGCCGGGGCCGGCGGTGAGCCGGGGCGCCGGCCTGGAGGTCTTCGGGGCGCTGGACGTCTGCGAGGCCCAGCGCCGGGTGCGAAGGCTCGCCAGGACGGCGGGCCTCGGCGACGACGCCACCTTCCAGCTGCTCATCGCCGTCACCGAGCTCGCCAATCATCTCTTCGTCGCTTCCCGGCGCACGGGCGCGCTCGCCTTTCGCGTGCTTCGCCGCGGCGACAGGCGGGGCCTGGAGGTCCTGGCGCGGGTGGCGACGGGCGGGCAATGGGCCGTCGACCTTCCGCCCATCGAGCCTCTCGTCGACGAGTTCGACGCCGGCTTCGAGGGCTTCGGGCGCATCTACGTCCGCGCCCGGAAGTGGACGAGCGCCGCCGGAGCTTCGGCCGTCTTCGCGGCGAGGGCGCCGGGGCGGCCGGTCGCCGCGGCGGGCCGGGCTTAAGCCCGAGACGCCCGAAGCGTGCGGGCCGGGCCCAGATGCCGCCCGTTGACGCGCATGTCCACGAGGTACTCCCCGGCGGCGGGAAGCCGCGCCTGCCGCAGGTTCATCACGAGATTGGCGCCCTTCTGCCCGGTCCCCAGGATGAAGGCGTAGCGCCAGGACTGCAGGCGCCTGGCGTTGGCGTCGCGCAGCGAGATCTCCACCTCCTGGGGCCCGGCTTCGTCCGCCATGGCTTCCAGCGTGAGCACGGCGCAGAGGCTCGTCGCGGCGGGAAACCCGGACAGCTCGAGCTCCGAAAGGCCGCCGTTGGCCACGTCGAACGTCCCGTCGGGGCGCAGCCGCGCCGACTGGCAGAGGAGAAACGAAGTGACCTTCATCGCGCCGCAATTTATCATAATCGGCGCGAGCCCGTCACGGCGCGGTCCAGCGGCCTTAAGAGGGCCGCTCGCCGCCGCGCGAAAAGACGGCCGAGGCGAAGGAGACCAGGCCGCCCAGCGGGTCCGGCGCCTGGCCGTAGGACAGCAGGCGGCCGCAGCCGCCGCCCGCGCCGAGGTCCCGCATCCAGCGCAGGCCAGTGTAGAGGGCGGAGAGGCCGCAGACCTTGCGCCAGCGGCCCGCGGCGGCGACGGAAAGATAGAAGGCGTCGGCGTCCAGGCGCAAGGCGAGGTCGAGCGAGCGGCGGTCCTCCTGCTCCACCTTGCGCTCGAGCTCGGGGCCGAGCGTCAGCGCGTCTCCGAAGCGCGGGCCGACGTGGGCGAGGTCAACGCCGGCCAGGACGAGAATGCGGCGCCCGCGGCCGAGGCGGGCCAGCTCCCGGCCGATCGCCGCGATCGCGCCCTCCACCGCGGGCGCGGCGGACGGCGCCGCGTCGCCGGTGAAGCGCTCGAAAGTCGACGTGAGGATCGGGACCCAGGGCGGAGTCCTCTCGCGCCAAAGATAGCGCAGCCACAAGGCCTGGAATTCCAGCGAATGCTCCTGCCGGTGCGCCCACTCGTCGGCCAGCGGATCGTACCAAAGCCGGCCGGCGACGGCCTCGTAGAGCTGCGCATCCACTTTCATGGGCCCGAAAGGCGTCTCGTATTCCTTGCGGGTCAGCGTCCAGGGCGACGGCGGGGACATGTGGGCGACGCCCAGGGCCACGACGGCGTCGGGCGGCTCGCACTCGGCCAGCGCCCCGTAGGACCAGGCATAGGCCGGCCCTCCGCGCTGGAAGTCGATGTGGGGGGCGATCGCTCCCACGGGAGGCGCCGCCGCCGGGGACTTGGCCGAGGGCGCCTTCCCCGGCCCCTTGGCGTCGAGAAAAAAGCCGCCGAGCAGCGACGCCAGAGCCGTCCCATCGGCGGGAAACGAGCCCGCCAGCGCGGAGGGCCGCGCCGGGTTGCGCTTGAAGCGCTCGAGCGCGCGCCGTCGAAGCTCCGCCACCTCCTCGGTGTCCAACAGCCGCGCCGCGGCCAGCTGCCGCCCCACGCGGTCGACGGTCTCCTCGGACACGGGGACGCCGGCTTGCCGGGAAAGCTCCTCGGCGACGTCGACGCTGGAGCGCCGGCCGTCAAAAAGCGCGGCCACGGCCAGCGCCGCCGGGGCGAGCGCCAGCGCGGACTCCATGAGCCGCTCGCGATCGTAGACGACGAAGACCGGCCGGCCCTCGCGCTCGGCCGGCGCGATGTCGAGGTCGGCGCGCAGCGGCGGCCAGGGCAGGGCGTGGGCGGCGTCGGGGGCCATGCTCAAAATATGTCCTATTCGTCACCGGCGCGCAATAGCCGGGCGCGGCGGCGCGGGTCTATACTCGGTCCATGGGCGCGCTGTCATGGATCGCCGCAGTCGCCGTGGGGGCCTCGTTCTATGCGGCCAGCGCCGTCTTCCTGCCGACGGCCGTGTCGCTGTTCGTGGCGCTGCTGCTCGAGCCGGCGGCGGCGGCCCTCGAGCGCCGGGGCGCGGGCCGCAAGGCGGCCTCGTTGTGCGCCGTGGCGCTGTTCTTGCTGCTGGTCTTCGCCGCGGCCTGGGGCTGCTACCGATCCTTCGCCGGCCTGGCGGCGCAGCTGCCGCAATACGCCCAGAAGCTGCGCTCGAGCCTGGATGCCGTGGAGCGGCGCGCCGAGCGGCTGCGCACGCAGACGCGCCAGGTGATTCCGCCCGAGACGCAGTCCGCGGGCGTTCCCAAGGTCCAGGTCGTGCCGGGCCAGGGCCAGTATGAGCGGCTGCTGCGCGCAAGTCTGGGCTCCGTGGCCGAGGCCGCCGGCTTGGCCGTCTTCGTGCCTTTCCTGTCGCTGTTCCTGCTCATGGAGAAGCCGGACCTCAAGCGCCGCTTCGACGCCGTGGCGGGGGCCTGGTGCGACACGGAGTATCTGGACCGCCACGTGCCGGCCATGGTCCGGGCGTATTTCGCGGGCAACCTTCTGCTCGGATTATGCCTGGCGGCGGCGCAGTGGGCGGTCTTCGCTGCGATGGGGCTGGACAACGCCTTCGGCGTGGGGCTCGTCAGCGGCCTGCTCAACGTCGTGCCGATCCTGGGGCTTCCCTTCGCGCTGGCCCTGCCGCTGGCGCAGGCGCTGCTGCAATTCAGCAGCCCCATGCCCTTCGTGGAGATCGCCGCGGCGGTGATCGGCTTTCACCTGATCTCGAGCAATTACGTCATCCCGCGCCTGATCGCGGCGCGCGTCAACGTCAACGGCTTTTCGGCCACCTTCGCGATGCTGTTTTGGTGGTGGATGTGGGGGGCGGTGGGCTTTCTGATCGCGATCCCGCTCATGGCGCTCCTAAAGATCGCGCTGGAAAGCAATCCGAAGACGGCGCCGTGGGCGGCGCTGCTCTGCGAGCGCCCTCCGGAACGGCGCGGCTAGGCGTTCTGGCAGCGGCCGCCGGCGCAGGCCGAGCGGCCGCAAGGCCCGACCTCGGGCGCGGAGGCGCCCTTTCCCTTCTTCGAGGCCGCTTTCGGCACGCGGTCGGAGACCTTCACGACCTTTCCCTTCTTCTCGTCGAATACGTAGGTTCCGGTATGGCTCATAGCCTCCCAATTATAGCAGAGCGCTTGGGAAATGCGCCGGCGATATGGTATTTTGATGACGCACTTTAGAAGGAGGGGAACATGCGCGCAACTCTGATCTTCGTCTTGGCCTCCGCCGGCGTCCTCGCCGCGTCGGGCCGCGTCGCCGCCAAGCCCGCCGCCTCGCCCGTCGCCGCCGTGCCGAGCGCCAACGAGGAGCAGGCCATTCACGTCCTGGAGAGGGGCGTCAACGAGTATCCTGACAACGCCCAGCTCTGGATCAGCCTGGGCTTCGCCTATCGCAAGAGCGGAGACATCGACCACGCCGAGAACGCCTTCTTGCGGGCCGCGCGCCTCAATCCCCGGGACGCGGAGTCCAACTATATGCTCGGTCTGATCTACGAGAAGAAGCACCTCAAGCTCAAGGCCGAGGAGGCCTGGAAGGCCTGCCTCGCCGCCGCCGCCAGCGAGGGCATGAAGGACACGGCCAAGCAGCACCTGCACGTCTTGCAGACGACCAAGGCCAGATGACCCGCCGGACGCCGCGTCTTCTGCCTCTGGCCGCCCTCGCCTTCTTGGCGGGCTGCATCACGCCCGAGGTGGCCTACAATCCGCGCGCGAACTTCGCCGCGGTCAAGCGCGTGGCCGTGGTGACCTTCGCCGGCCCGCAGGGCGACGTCGCCGCCGATATGATGACGACGAGCCTGCTTGCGCGCGGCGCCGACGTCATCGAGCGCCAGCAGCTCAACCAGGTCCTGCAGGAGCAGCACCTGGCTTCTTCCGGCCTGCTCGACCCCGCCACGGTCAAGGAAGTGGGCAAGATCCTGGGCGTGGACGCGCTCTTCGTCGGCACCGTCGTGGAGAGCATGCCCGCGCAGAGCTACATGGTCCAGTCCGCCCCCGGCGCCATCATGGGTGGCGTCACGCCCGTGGGCAACGGCGACGTCTTCAGCGAAGGCCCCGTGCTCGGGGTGCCGGATTCCCAGGTCGTGACGTCGGCGGCGACGGTGTCGCTGGTCTCGCGCATGGTCGACGTGCAGACCGGCTCGATCATGTGGTCGGCTTCGATGAGCTACGATGGCTTCGACGTCGGCACGGCGATGCAGGCCGTCACCGACTCCTTCGCCCAGTCCCTGGTGCCGATCTGGCCGGAGCTCATCGCTCCCAAGTCCTAGTGTAGGGCGTCTTAATTAACCTGACAATCGTCTCCGACGAGAGCCGCCCGTCCGCTTGACTTAAGTAGTTAGGTGCCTTATAATATGGAGACTAAGCTATGGCCACGAGCTTCGTCCTCAAGAACCAGCCTGGCCGCGATCTGATCGCCAGCCTCAAGAAGCGCTACAAAGACGTCGACGTCAGCGCGCTGGAGACCTACAAGGCCGTCTTGTCGCTGGCCAGCCGCCTGCGCGAGTCCGCCGACGCCTTCCTCGGGCTCTACGGAGCGTCCCAAGGCAAGGCCTCGCTGCTCGTCCATCTGAGCGCGCAGGACTCGCTGACGCCTTCGGAGCTCTCGAATCGCTGCGGAGTGACCCGGGCGACCGTGACCGGGCTGCTCGACGGCCTCGAGCGCGAGGGACTGGTGCACCGGGGGCGTCCGGGCCGGGACCGCCGCTGCGTCGCCGTGCGGCTGACGGCCAAGGGCCGCCGGCTGGTCGACGAGTTCCTTCCGCCTCATTGCCGCCGCATCTCCGCCGTGCTCTCCTGCCTGAGCGAAGGCGAGCGAAAGACCGTCATCGCGCTCCTGGCCAAGGTCGCGGCCGCGGCCGAGGAGCCGTCCCGATGATCGCGGCCGCCGCGGCCTTGCTCCTGGCCGCGGCTCCGGCGCGGGCGGCGTCGCTGACGCTCGAGCAGGCGGTGAGCCTCGCCATCGAGCGCAACCTGGACACGCGGCTGGCCGAGGCCCAGGGCGAGCAGGCGCGCGCGCGGGTGCTCGAGGCCGCGGCCGCCCTCTTGCCCAACGTCCTGGCCACCGGCCAGCAGAGCCGCGTCTTCAAGCTCAATCTCGCCGCCGAGGGCCTGACCTCCGCGGCGTTTCCGAATTTCAATCCGCTCATCGGCCCCTTCAATGTCTTCGACGCCCGCGTGCAGCTGACGCAGGAAGTCCTCGACTTGGCCGCGCTCCACCGGGTCCGTTCGGCGCAGGACCGCGCCAAGGTGGCGGCCTACCAGGAGACGCTGGCGCGGGAGCAGGTCGCCGCGGCGGCGGCGCTCTCGTATTTGGACGACTTGCGCGCCGCGCGGGCCGTGCAGACCACGCAGGCCGACGTCGACCTGGCCGCCCGCCTGGAAAGCCTGGCCCGGGACCAGCACTCGGCGGGCTTGGCGACCGGCGTCGACGTGGCCCGGGCCCAGACGCGCCTGGCGCAGCAGCGCCTGAGGCTTTTGCAGGCGCAGGTCGCGGCCAAGGACTCGGACGTGCGGCTCAAGCGCGTCGCCGGACTGCCGTTGGGCGAGCCGGTGACGCTGCTCGATGAGCTCACGGCCGGCACGACGGGCTTTCCCGACGTCCAGGCCGCGATCTCCGCGGCGATGAGCGAGCGCACGGAGCTCAAGATCGCGCAGACCCAGGAGGCGGCCGAGTCGTCGGCGTTGGCCGCCGCGCGGTGGCAGCGCATGCCGGACCTCGCCGTGGCCGGAGACTACGGCCTTTCCGGCAACCAGCCCGACAGCGGCGCGCGCGCGACCGGCAGCGTCGGAGCCCGCCTTTCGCTGCCCCTTTTCGCGGGCGGCCGCATCGCCGGCGAGGTTCGCGAGGCGCTGGCGCGCAGGACGCAGGCCGAGGAACGGCTTTCCGACATGCGCCAGCAGGTGGAGGAGGACGTGCGGCTGGCGCTGCAGCGCGCGCAAGCGGCGTTCGAGGAGGCCCAGACGGCGGCCCAGGCCGTCGGCCTGGCCGACCGCGAGCTGGGCTTGGCGCAGGGGCGCTTTACGGCGGGAGTCGCCGACAATATCGAGGTCGTGGCCGCGCAGGACGCCTTGGCCAGCGCCGAGCAGGATCAGACGGCGGCTCTCGTCGATTTCAACGCGGCGCGCGTCAACCTGGCGATGGCGCTGGGGCGCATGCTGGAGTTTAAATATTAAGAGGGATTCATGAAGCCGGACATCGAGAACGCTCAACCAGCCGTGGGAAACGGGCACAGAGGAGGGAAAATGGCGCCGGAACGTCCGGAGGACTCCCGCAAGCGCAGCGAGGCGCGCTGGCGCACGATCGCCGTCGTGCTGGCCTTGAGCGCGATCGTCTTCGGCGTCGTGCACTGGCTTCAGGCGCGCGACTACGAGACGACGGACGACGCTTTCATCGACGCTCACGTGATACCGATCAGCGCCAAGATCAGCGGCCACGTCGCCGCCGTCCTCGTCGACGACAACCAGCAAGTCGAGCAGGGCCAGCTGCTCGTCGAGATCGAGCCCCAGGACTTCGAGGTGTCGCTGGGCGAGGCCAAGGCGGAGCTCGCCGCCGCGCAGGCGGCGGCGCGGCGCGCCGAGGACGACATGGCGCGCTACAAGCTCCTTTACCAGAAGGACCAGGTGTCGAAGCAGACCTACGATCATGCCGTCACGGCCGTCGACGAGGCGCGCGACAACGTCGAGGTCGACGCGGAGAAGGTGCAGCAGGCGACGCTCAACTTGTCCTACACCAAGATCTATGCGCCCGAGGCCGGAAAGGTGACCAAGCGCGCCGTCGAGCTCAAGAGCTACGTCGAGGTCGGCCAGCCGCTCATGGCCCTGGTGCCGCGCAAGGTCTGGGTGACGGCCAACTTCAAGGAGACCCAGCTGACGCGCATGCGCCCGGGCCAGCCGGTGACCGTCCGCGTCGACGCTTATCCCGGGCACGTGTTCAAAGCCCATGTCGACAGCATCCAATCGGGCACGGGCTCGCGCTTCAGCCTCCTGCCGCCCGAAAACGCCACCGGCAACTACATCAAGGTCGTGCAGCGGGTTCCCGTCAAGATCGTCTTCGACGAGCCCGTGGGCGGGCAGTATCTGCTGGCCCCGGGGATGTCGGTCGAGCCGGCCGTCAAGACCAGGTAGGCGCCGCGGCGGCCGAAATTTCGTAGACTGGGCCATGCCCAAAGCCCTGGCCCTGCTCATCTTGCTCGCCGTCCCCGGCTTCTGCGCCGAGTCTCTTGCTCCTCAGCCGTTCACCCCGAACTCGCTCGACCGGTCGGTGGACCCTTGCAGCGACTTCTACGCCTACGCCTGCGACGAGTGGGTGCGCGACAACCCGATCCCGCCCGACCAGGCCCGTTGGGGGACTTTCTACCAGCTCGCCGAATACAACCGCTCCGTGCTGCGCGCGATCCTCGAGCAGGCCGCGGTGGACACGCGCAAGCGCGACGCTCTGGACCGCAAGATCGGCGACTACTACGCCTCCTGCATGGACGACCAGCGGGCCGACCGCCTCGGCGCCTCTCCCCTCAACGCTGACTTGGCCAAGATCGGGGCCCTGGATTCGACGGCGGGGTTGACGCCGCTGTTGGCGGCGCTGCAGAAAGAGGGCGTGGGCGCGGCGTTCTCCTTCGGCTCCGACCAGGATTACAAGGACGCGACCCAGGTGATCGCCGAGGCCGACCAGGGCGGGCTCGGCCTGCCGGACTGCGACTACTACCTCAAGGACGACGCCAAGTCCAAGGAGCTTCGCGCGCAGTATGAGACCCACGTCGAGAAGATGTTCGAGCTTTTGGGAGAGCCTCAGCCGCGCGCGGACGCAGACGCGCGCACGGTCCTGACCTTCGAGACGCGGCTGGCCAAAGCCTCCCAAGGGCTGGTCTACCGCCGGGATCCCTCCCATGTCTATCACAAGATGACGACGGCGCAGCTCTCCGCGCTGGCGCCGGCGATCCAGTGGAAGCGATACCTCGCCGAGGTCGACGCGCCCAAGGTGGCCTCACTCAACGTGGTGGCGCCGGAGTTCTTCTCCAGCCTTTCCACGATGGCGGCGACGGTGCCGCTTTCCGATTGGAAGACTTATCTGCGCTGGATGCTGGTCGACGCGCGCGCGCCCTACCTCAGCCAGCCCTTCGTCGACGAGGATTTCGACTTCTACGGGCGCGACCTCTCGGGCGCCAAGCAGCTCAAGGCGCGCTGGAAGCGCTGCGTCGAGTACACGGACCGCGACCTGGGCTTCGCGCTGGGAAAGCGCTACGTGGAGACCTCCTTCAGCCCGAAAAGCAAGGCCCGGACCAAGCGGATGGTGTCCGCGATCCAGGACGCCTTGAGGAAAGACCTCCGCGGCCTGGACTGGATGACTCCGCAGACCAAGAAGCAGGCTCTCAAGAAGCTCGGCCTCATGGCGGAGAAGATCGGCTATCCGGACAAGTGGCGCGATTACTCCAAGCTCCGCGTCGCGCGGGGCGACTTCGTCGGCAACGTCGAGCGGTCAGCGGCCTTCGAGGTCCACCGCGAGCTCGCCAAGATCGGCAAGCCCGTCGACCGCAACGAGTGGGAGATGACGCCGCCGACCGTCAACGCCTATTACGATCCCCAGATGAACGACATCAACTTCCCGGCGGGCATCCTCCAGCCGCCGTTCTTCGATCCGAAGGCCGACGACGCCCTCAACTTCGGCGCGATCGGCTCCGTCATCGGGCACGAGATGACGCACGGCTTCGACGACGAGGGCCGGCACTTCGACGGGCACGGCAACCTCAAGGACTGGTGGACGGCCCAGGACGCGCGGGCCTTCGAAGGCCGCGCGCAGTGCCTTGTCGACGAGTACGGCGCCTTTACGGCCACCGACGGCGTCAAGCTCAACGGGAAACTGGAGCTCGGCGAGAACACGGCCGACAACGGCGGCCTGCGCTTGGCGCTCTCCGCGCTCCAGGCCAAGCTCGGCAAGAAGTCGCCGTCGGCGCAGGGATTTTCGCCGCAGCAGCGGCTGTTCCTCGGCTACGCGCGCGTGTGGTGCGGCTCTTATACGCCGGAAGCGATGCGGCTGCTGGCCGCGACCAATCCCCACGCGCCCGGCCGCGATCGCGTCGACGGCGTGCTGCGCAACATGCCGGAGTTCCTGAAGGCTTTCTCCTGCCCGGCGTCGGCGCCCATGGCGTCTCCCAAGCCCTGCCGCGTCTGGTAGCGGCGGCGTCACCGCGCCGTCCCACCGTCTTTACCGGCCCGTCTTTTGCCGCCGAGGCCGGCCGGCCCTAAACTTCGGGTGAAGGCTCCGCCCGGCTGGATTAGGCGGGGCGGGAGGCGGGCTTATGAGGCGAGCAGCGGCGGTCCTGGCCCTGGCGGCGGGGCTTTCCGGGGCGAGCGCCCCGGGCGGGACCTACATGAAGGGCGGACAGCCCGGCGCGCGGCCCGCGCCCCCGGCGGCCGAGCAGTCCAGCGCCCGGCGGGTGGCGTCGCAGATCCGCGCCGTCAACGAGATGGAGGTCAAGCTCGGGCGGTTGGCGCGCAAGAAGGGCGCCACGGCGGCGGTGCGGCGCTACGGGCAGCTGCTCGAGCGCGACCACCGCTACGCCGATCGCAAGCTGGCGGAGCTGGCGCGCCGCGAGCGCATCGCGCTGGCGCCGCCGGCCGCGTCGGCGGGGGAGGCGAAGATGGCGGCGAAGCTCGCGTCGCTGTCGGGGAAGGCCTTCGACCGGCAGTTCCTGGCCGACATGCAGCAGGGGCACGAGCGGGCCATCGAGCTGCTGCGCCAGGCGCAGGGACAGCTGGCCGACGCCAACCTGCGCGAGTTCGTGGCCAAGCTGATCCCGATCCTGGATCAGCACCGGCAGCTGTCGCGGGACCTGAAGGGCAAGGCGTGAGGAGGGCGTATGGCGACGAGTGAGCAGGTGAGGCAGGCGCTGAGGCGGCAGAACCGGCCGGCCGCGGAGTCGACGGTGCGGGCGGGGGCGATCGCGGGCCTGATTGCCGGCATATTCATGGCGCTCGGCGCGATGGGCCACTCCGCCTCGGCCGGCCTGGGCTTTTGGACGCCGATGAAGGTCATCGCGGCCACGTGGCTGGGGGTCGACGCCCTCGTCGGCGGCGGCGGGGCCGTCTTCCTAGGCATGATCACGCACTTGGTCGCGGCCTCTTTCTGGGGCGCGGTCTTCGCCTCGCTCATCTGGAGGCGCGAGTCGGTGGGCGCGGCGTTCTGGGAGGGCTTGGTCTTCGGCGTCGCCGTCTGGCTCATCATGACCTACATCGGCCTGCCGATCTTCGACACCACGATGATCCCGCGCGTGGCGATGTCGCCGGACTGGTGGTTCTACGACCACCTCATCTACGGAGCCTGCCTGTGCCTGACTCCCGCGATCCGGCGGGCGCTGTCTCCGGTTGCGCCCGGCTACATCGAGCGCCCGCGCAGCCGGCAGACCACCGCGGCCTAGGGCGCGGACCGCGCCGTTTTTGCTAGGGTGACGGCGATGGAAAGAGCGGTCGGCCCCTGCCTGCTCGTGATCTTCGGCGCGTCGGGAGACCTGACGCGCCGCAAGCTCGTTCCCGCCTTGTACTACCTCGCCTCGGAAAAGCTCCTGAGCGACTCCTTCGCCGTCGTGGGCTTTTCGCGCTCCGCGGGCTCCGACGAGGAGTTCCGCCGGCGCCTCGGCGCCTCCCTGCGGGAGTTCGTGCGCGATCCTGACGCGCGGGTCTGGTCTTGGCTGGAGCGCCGGCTCCATTACGTCAGCGGCGATCTGGAGGACGCGCAGGCGCTGCGGCGGCTCTCGGCCAAGATGGAGGACGCGGAGCGCTCTTACGCGACGGCGGGCAACGTCTTGTTCTACATGGCGACCGTTCCGGAGCTTTTCGCCTCGGTGGCCCGGCGCTGCGCCGAGGCCGGCCTGGCTCGCGAGGACCGGGGATTTCGCCGCTTCGTCGTCGAAAAGCCCTTCGGACGGGACCTGGAATCGGCCCGGGAACTCAACAAGAGCCTGCTGTCCGTGCTCTCGGAGCGCCAGATTTACCGCATCGACCACTACTTGGGCAAGGAGACGGTGCAGAATCTCCTGGTCTTGCGCTTCGGCAACGGGATCTTCGAGCCGATCTGGAACCGGCGCTACATCGACCACGTCCAGATCACCGTCGCCGAAGAGCTCGGCGTCGAGCGGCGCGGCGGCTATTACGATCACACCGGCGCCTTGCGCGACATGGTCCCCAACCACATCTTCCAGCTGCTGACGCTGACGGCGATGGAGCCTCCGATCTCCTTCGAGGCCGACGCCCTGCGCGACGAGCAGGTCAAGGCCTTGCGCGCCTTCCGGCAGCTGCGGCCCGAGGACGTCTTGACCTTCGCCGTCCGCGGCCAGTACGGCGCGGGCGAGGCCGGCGGCCGCCCGCTGTCCGGCTACCGGGAGGAGCCGGGCGTGCCGCCGCAGTCGCGCACCGAGACCTTCGTGGCGATGAAGGTCTTCATCGACAATTGGCGCTGGAACGACGTGCCCTTCTTCTTCCGGACGGGAAAGCGCCTGCCCTGCCATTCCTCCGAGATCGTGATCCAGTTCAAGCGCGTGCCCCAGATGCTCTTTCGGGAAACCGGAGAGGACCGGCTGCCGGCCAACCAGCTCGTCATCCGCATCCAGCCCAACGAGGGCATCGCCCTGAGCTTCCAGGCCAAGGTGCCCGGCCCTTCGTTGCGGCCCGGGACCGTCGACATGGACTTCCGCTATCAGGACTATTTCGGCCACAAGCCGAGCACCGGCTACGAGCGCCTGCTCTGCGACGCCATGCTCGGCGACGCGACCTTGTTCAAGCGCTCGGATATGCTCGAGGCCGGCTGGAGCTTCGTGCAGCCGATCCTGGATGTGTGGGCCGCGCTGCCGCCGCGGGACTTCCCGGATTACCCGGCGGGCAGCTGGGGCCCGGCCCAGGCGCAGCAGCTGCTGGAAGCCCCGTGGAGGAGGTGGCGCGCATGCGGCCGGTGATCGAGGTCTTGGGCGGCTACGAGGCGCTGACGCGCCGCGCGGCGGAGCTCTTCTGCGCCTGGGCGGGGGAAGGGACGGGGCCGTTTCGCGTGGCCTTGTCGGGAGGCCGCACGCCGCGCGCCCTCTACGAGGCGCTGGCCGGGCCGTTCCGCGAGCGCGTGCCGTGGCCGCGCCTGCGGCTGTTTTGGGGCGACGAGCGCTGCGTCGCTGCGGAGGACTCGCGCAGCAACTACCGCATGGCCAGGGAGGCGATGCTCGACCGCGCGCCGCTGTCGCCTTCCCAGATCTTCCGCGTCGAAGCCGAGCGCCCGCCGGCCGAGGCGGCGCGGCGCTACGAGGAGACGCTCAAGCGCGAGTTCGAGCTCGCCGACGGGGAGCGCCCCCGCTTCGACCTGATCCTCCTGGGCGTAGGCGAACAGGGGCACACGGCCTCGCTCTTCCCCGGCTCGCCGGGACTGGCCCCGGCGCCGGCGCTGGTTCTCGACGTGAGCGTGGAGGCCGAGCCGCCCCGGAGGATCACCTTCACCCTGCCGGTGCTCAACGGCGCGGCGCGCGTGCTCTTCCTGGTCTGCGGCGCGGACAAGGCCGGCTATGTCCGATCGGCGATCGAAGGCTCCCGGCCCGCGATACCGGCCGGCTCGGTGCGGCCCGCCGACGGCGAGCTGCGGTGGCTGCTCGATTCGGCCGCCGCGGGGCAGCTCAAAGCCCGCTAGGGCGCAGTCCGAGCGCGCGGTCGAGGTTGAAGGCCGCGCTGATGAGGCCTAAGTGCGTGAAGGCCTGCGGGAAGTTGCCCAACGCCTCGCCGCGCGGTCCGGTCTCTTCGGCGAAGAGCCCGAGATGGTTGGCGTAGCCGAGCATCTCCTCGAACATCAGGCGCGCCCGCGACAGCCTCGCCGGGTCGCGGGCGCCCGCGCGCGTGAGCGCTTCGACGAGCCAGAAGGTGCAGATGTTGAAGCTGCCCTCGGCCTCTCCTAGGGGGCCTTGGGTCTTGCGGTCGTAGCGGTAGACCAGGCTGTCGTTGAGCAGGCCGCCCTCGGACGTGGGCTTGGCGACGGCCTCGATCGTGCTCAGCATCCGGGGGTCGGTCGGCGAGAGGAAAAAGACCAGGGGCATCATCAGATTGGCGGCGTCTAAAGCGTCGCTCCCGTAGGATTGCGTGAACGCCTGCCGGTTGGCGTCCCAGCCGTTGGACATGATGTCGAGATAGATCTCGTCGCGCGCGCCCAGCCACCGCTCTCGGTCGGCCGGGAAGGAACGCTTGTCGGCCAGCCGCAGGGCGCGGTCGAGAGCGACCCAGCACATGAGCTTGGAGTAGACGAAGTCGCGGGGCTCGCCTCGGACTTCCCAGATGCCCCGGTCCTTCGTGCGCCACTCGTTGCAGACCCAATTGGCGAGATAGCGCAGGTGGTGCCACAGCTCGTAGGAGATGGGCGAGCCGTGCTTGTTGTAGAGGTAGACCGAATCCATGAGCACGCCGTAGATGTCGAGTTGGAGCTGGTCGTGGGCGGCGTTGCCGACGCGCACGGGCCTGGAGCCGCGATAGCCGTCGAGATGGTCGAGGGTTTCCTCGCGCAGGTCCTGGCGGCCGTCGAGGCCGTACATGATCTGAAGGGGGATGCCCTCCTTGAGCTCGTGGCAGCGCTTCTCGATCCAGGCGATGAAGGCCGTGGCCTCGTCGGTCAGGCCGATGCGCATGAGCGCGTAAAGGGTGAAGGCGGCGTCTCGCACCCAGGTGTAGCGATAGTCCCAGTTCCTTGGCCCGCCGACCTTCTCCGGCAGGCTGCAGGTCACCGCCGCCACGATCGCGCCCGTCGGCTCGAAGGTCAGAAGCTTGAGCGCCAGCGCCGAGCGGTAGACGATCTCGCGCCACCGGCCCTGGTAGGTGCAGTGCGAGATCCACCGGTGCCAGTACTTCACCGTCTCTTGCAGCATTTGCGAGCCGTGATGGGAAAGGATGGCCGGCGAGCAGCCCGCCCGCGGCTCGATCTCGGCCAGCGCGAACGAGGCGCGCTGGCCTTCCGAGAGCGTGAACTCGCACAACGCCGCGCCGCCCTGCGTCTTGAGCTCGGAGGAGCCCACGAGGCTCAAGGACGTCGCGCGGGAATGGAAGCAGACGCCCTCCTTCTCGCGGCAGGCCTCGTGCGGGTCCCGGGCGTAGTTGAACGCCGGGCGACACTCCAGCTGGAAGCGCAGCGACCCGCGGGTGACCTGAACATGGCGGACGAGCCAGTTGCGGCCGCGCGCGCCCGGCTTGAAGCCCGCGGGCATGAAGTCGGTGACGACGCCGACGCCGTCGGCCGACAAAAAGCGCGTGAGCAGGACGTTGGTGTCGGCCCAATACATCTGCTTGGTCGTGAAGTTCGTCCTGACCGGCGCGATCTTGAAGAAGCCGCCTTTGTGATCGTCCAGGATGGCGGCGAAGACGCTTGGCGAGTCGAAATAGGGGTAGCAGAGCCAGTCGATGGAGCCGTCGACGCCCACGAGCGCGGCCGTGTGCATGTTGCCGATGACGCCGTAGTCCTGGATCGGCTTGTAGGCCATCGCCTTATGATAGGCACGGGGCCGCGACCTTGCAAGGCCCGCTTCCGTCAGAGTTTGGTGTCGGGCGCAGAAACGTTGCGGCGGCGTAGCGACGCGGTCACAAGCCCCGGATCTACAATTCAGTTAGGAGGCGCTGATATGCCAGAGCGAAAGACGATCGAAAGGGTCCGGCGGCAGAGGCGGCGCGGGCGCGCGCCCGGGAGATGAGCGGATGAGGCGCGCCGTTCACGAGCTGCATCTGGAGCCCGCGCGCATCCCGGCCGACGGCCTCTCGCTGGAGGGCGACTTGGAGCTGCCGGAAGGGGCCGCCGCCGTCGTGCTGTTTGCCCACGGCAGCGGCAGCAGCCGGTTCTCGCCGCGCAACCGCTGCGTCGCCCGGGCGCTGCGCGAGGCGGGCTTTGGCACCCTGCTCATGGATCTTTTGACTCCGGCCGAGGAGGACGAGGAGCGCTGGACCGGGCACCTGCGCTTCGACATCAGGCTGCTCTCACGGCGCCTGTGCGCCGCGACGGACTGGCTGCGCTTCGACGCGCGCACGCGGGGCCTGGGCATCGGCTACTTCGGGGCCAGCACGGGCGCCGCGGCGGCGCTGACCGCCGCCGTCGACCGGCCGAGCGTCAAAGCCGTGGTCTCGCGCGGCGGGCGGCCGGACCTCGCGGGCGCGGCGCTCTCGCGGGTTCGCTCGCCCACGCTGCTCATCGTCGGCAGCCGCGACGCCGCCGTCATCGGGCTCAATGAGGAGGCCCTGGCGCTCATCCCGGCCGTCAAGAAGCTCGAGATCGTGCCCGGAGCCACCCACCTCTTCGAGGAGCCGGGCACCCTGGAGCGGGCGGCGGAGTTGGCGCGGGACTGGTTCGCCCGCTTTCTCGCGCCGCGTCCGTCCCGTTGACGGGGGGGCGGCGGAAAAGCGATAAATCCTGCTTATGACCCTCGGGGATTTTATCGAGGTCGAGGCCGTCGTCGTGCCTCTGCGCGCCGCCAGCCGCGAGGAGGCCGTCGCGGAGCTCGTGGGGTCGTTGGCGCTGCCCGGCGCTCCCGGCGACCGCTCCGAGCTCGTGGCCGCCGTCCTGGCCCGCGAGCAGGCCGGCTCCACGGGCCTAGGCAACGGCGTGGCGATTCCTCACGCGCGCACCAGACGCCTGACCCTGCCGCGCGTGGCCGCCGGGCGCGCCGCCAAGCCGATCGACTTCAAGGCCGCCGACGGCCAGCCCGTCTCCCTGATCTTCCTGCTCGCCGTGCCGGAGTCCGATCCGCGCGCCCACCTGCAACTGCTGGCCGCGCTCAGCCGCCTGGCCTCGGATAAGAAGCGGTTGAAGGTTCTCGCCAGAGCCGCCTCGCCGCAAGACCTCTTCGAGCAGCTCTCCTCCTGGCCGGTCTAAAGGGTCGAGCCCTGAACGACCAGGGAGAAGCGGCCAAGCAGGAACTTGAGTTTGAGGTCGCGCCCGCCGACGCGCAGACCGACCCGTGAGATTCTAGCACAGGGAACAATTAACGCGACATTAACGCGGCGACAATGGCCTCTTTACGTCATTGCGTATTAGCATGGAGAGCAAATGACCGCAACGCGAATGACGGCCGCGATTTTTCTCCTGCTGCCGTCGTTGACGCTGACCGCCCAGGCCGAGGACGACGTTCTGACCGGACGCTCCACGGTGACCGTCGAGCAGCTCCAGCAGGAGATCCAGGACCTGGAGCGGCGTCTCTCCAAGGTCGAGCTTCCGCCGCCGTCGGCGACGCCCGTGGACACGGGAAAAGGATCGATCAAGGTGCCGCAGACGGAGTCCGAGCCCTTCGCCTTCGCCGACTTCACGTGGCTCAACGGCGACAGCCGCGTCACCGACCCGCTCATCAACAACGACTGGTTCACCAGCCAGTTCCAGGTCGACACCAGCTACACCTACGACTTCAACCACCCGCGGGACCACACTATCGACGGCTCCAGCGAGGTCGGCCGCGCCAACGAGCTCCAGCTCCAGGAGCTCGGCATCGGCGGCGACCTGCACTACGGCCGCATCCGCGGGCGGCTGATGACGCAATTCGGGATGTACTCGCAAATGACCCCGCGCAACGACGCCAGCCCGTCCCGCGGGCAATGGAACCTCGGGCAGGCTTACCAATACATCTCCGAAGGCTACGGCGGCTACCACTGGGACGTGCTGCACGGCATCAATCTGGACGCCGGCCTGTTCATGTCCTACGTGGGACTCTTCAGCTACTACGCCAACGAGAACTGGGCCTACCAGCCCTCCTTCGTCTCGGCCAACACGCCCTGGTTCTTCAACGGCATCCGCCTGCAGATCTTTCCGACCGACAAGCTCAAGATCGAGTCCTGGCTCATCAACGGCTGGCAGTCCTACGGGATGTATAACGAGATGCCCGGCTTCGGCGGGCAGATCCTCTATAGGCCGACCGGCTGGCTGGAGGTGCTTTCCAACGATTACTGGGGCCACGATGCCCTCGGCATCCCCGGCCGCGAGCGCTTCCATACCGACGACAGCGTAGAGGTCAAATACTACGACCATCCCAAGGCCGAAATCAGCAAGATGGCCTTCACCGTGACCGCCGACGCCGGCTGCGAGGACGGCGGCGGCGTCAACTGCGCGGGAAACGGCAGTTCGCCCAAGCAGGATTTCCTGGGCTTCATGATCTACGACCGCACCTGGTTCCACCAAAACAAGTTCGCCCTGACCTTGGGCGGCGGCGGCATCGACAATCCCGGCCGCTACCTCGTGCTGCAGCCGCCGATCAACGGCGCCACGGCCTCCACCGGCTCGCCTTACTTTACGGAGAATCCGGGAGACCAGTTCAAGGCCTGGGACTGCTCGGTGACCGTCGACTATATGCCCGACCAATACATCACTTGGCGCGCCGAGTACAACCACCGGCAGGCCAACGTGCCCTACTTCGCCGGCCCGGGCGGCATGACGCCGGCGGGGGGCAACGTCGGCGACCCGGCGCAGCTCGTCAACGGATTCACGCCCGACCTGACGAGGGCGGAGAATCGCGTGACGCTGGCGATGCTCATCCGTCTTTGATCCGATATGGACGACCTTCAATATCTGCTCGTGATCGTCGGTTTCTTCGTCTTGTGCGAGCTCTACGCTCAGTTCGCGCAGCGTCTGTGAGATGAGCGCCGCCGACGCGATTCTGGGCGTTCTTTGCGCCGCGTTGGGCGTCTATCTGTTCGCGGCCATGCTGTGGCCGGAATGGTTCTAAGGGGAATCGCATGACAATGATCGGCTGGGCCTCCTTCATCGCCGTGCTGGCCGTCGTCGCCGCCTGCGCCAAGCCGCTGGGCTCCTACATGACCAGCGTCATGAACGGAGAACGGCATGTCCTGACGCCTGTCCTCGGCCGGCTCGAGGCGCTGGTCTATCGCCTCTCGGCGATCGACCCGGCCGAGGAGATGCCCTGGCGGCAATACACGGCCGCCCTGCTCGTGTTCAGCGCGACGGGCGCGGTCGCGATGTACGCGCAGCTGCGTCTTCAGCAAAAACTCCCGCTCAATCCCGCCGGCCTGGGGCCGGTCGACCCCGCGCTCGCCTTCAACACGGCCGTGAGCTTCCTGACCAACACGAACTGGCAGGCCTACTCCGGCGAGTCGACGATGAGCTACCTGACGCAGATGACGTGCATGACCTACCACAACTTCGCGTCCGCCGCGGCCGGCATCGCCGTGGCGGCGGCCGTCGTGCGGGGACTGGTCCGGGTCCAGGCCAAGACCATCGGCAATTTCTGGGCCGACTTGGTCCGCGTCTCGCTCTACGTGCTGCTTCCCCTGTGCGTCGTCGGCGGTCTCTTCCTGGTCTCGCAGGGCGCGATCCAGAATCTCAAGCCTTACGAGAAGGTCGAAGGCGTCCAAGGCTTTTCGCAGACGCTGCCCATGGGGCCGGTCGCCTCCCAGGAGATCATCAAGCAGCTCGGCACCAACGGCGGCGGCTACTTCAACGCCAACTCCGGCCATCCCTTCGAAAACCCCACGCCCTTGTCCAACTTCGTCTCTATGTTCGCGATCTTCCTGATCGGGGGCGCCATGACCTACCAATTCGGGCGCATGGCCGGCGACCAGGGGCAAGGCTGGGCGCTCTTCGCCTGCATGAGCCTGCTCTTCCTGGGGGGGTTCGCCGCGCTCTATCACTTCGAGCAGGTCGGAAACCCGATCCTAGCCGCCCACGGAGTTGCCGCCGCCGGGAACATGGAGGGCAAGGAGACGCGCTTCGGGATCGCGACGAGCTCGCTCTTCGCCACCATCACGACGGACGCCTCCTGCGGGGCGGTCAACGCCTGGCACGACAGCCTCACGCCCCTCGGAGGCTTGGTGCCGCTCTTCAACATCATGCTCGGCGAGGTCATCTTCGGCGGCGTGGGCTCCGGGCTCTACGGGATGCTGCTCTTCGTCGTCATGACCGTCTTTTTGGCCGGCCTGATGGTCGGACGCACGCCGGAGTATCTCGGAAAGAAGATCGAGGCGCGGGACATGAAGTATGCGACCCTGGGCATCCTGATCCCGTCTTTCGCGATCTTGGCCGGCGCGGCCTGGGCGGCCGTGCGGCCGTCGGCCCTCCAAAGCCTGGCCAACGCCGGGCCCCACGGCCTCTCCGAGATCCTCTACGCCTACAGCTCGGCCGTGGGCAACAATGGCTCGGCGTTCGCGGGACTCAACGCCGATACCTGGTTTTTCAACAACACGCTCGGCTGGGCGATGCTCGTGGGGCGCTTCTTCGTCATGGTGCCGGTCCTAGCCCTGGCCGGCAATTTGGCGGGCAAGAAGCGCGCGGCGCCGTCACCGGGGACGTTTCCGACCGACACCCCGCTCTTCGTCGGGCTGCTCTCCTCGGTGATCCTCGTGGTGGGCGGCCTGACGCATTTTCCGGCGTTGTCCCTCGGTCCGATCATCGAGCACTTCGTCATGCTCGCGGGGAAACTGTACTGATCCTATGGAAGAAGCTCTCAAGCGCCACAAGGTTCCCAAGCTCTGGCAGGGCCCGATCGTCAAGACGGCCGTCGTCGCGTCGCTCCAGAAGCTCGACCCGCGGCATCTGATGAAGAATCCCGTCATGTTCGTCGTCGAGGTCGGCTCCGTCGTCACGACCTGGTTTTACTTCCAAGGCTTGGCTCGCCGTTCGGCGCAGACGAGTTTCTCGGGCCAGATCAGCCTCTGGCTGTGGTTCACCGTCCTCTTCGCCAACTTCGCCGAGGCCATGGCCGAGGGCCGCGGCAAGGCCCAGGCCGACGCCCTGCGCAAGACCAAGACCGAGACGGTCGCCAAGAGGCTTTCGGGCGCCAAGCCTGAGAGCGTCAACGCCGCGCGGCTGCGCAAGGGCGACGTCGTCCTCTGCGAGGCCGGAGACGTTATCCCCGCCGACGGCGAGGTCGTCGAAGGCATCGCTTCGGTCGACGAGTCCGCCGTGACCGGCGAGTCGGCCCCCGTGATCCGCGAAAGCGGGGGCGACCGTTCCTCGGTGACCGGCGGCACCAAGGTCAACTCGGACTGGATCAAGGTGCGCGTGACCGCCAACCCGGGCGAGGGCTTCATCGACAAGATGATCTCGCTTGTCGAGGGTGCCGAGCGGCAAAAGACCCCCAACGAGATCGCCTTGAACATCCTGCTGGCGGGGTTGACGCTGATCTTCCTCGTCGCCCTGGTCAGCCTCCAGGCCTTCGCGATCTATTCCGGAGGGCCGGTTTCCGTCGTCGTGCTCGTGGCCTTGCTCGTCTGCCTCATTCCCACGACCATCGGGGGACTTCTTTCCGCCATCGGCATCGCCGGCATCGACCGGCTCATGCAGGCCAACGTCCTGGCCATGTCCGGCCGCGCCGTGGAAGCCGCCGGCGACGTCGACACCCTCTTGCTCGACAAGACGGGCACGATCACGCTCGGCAACCGCATGGCGACGGAATTTTTGCCCGCGCCCGGCGTGACGGCGGCCGAGCTCGCCCTCGACGCCCAGCTGTCCAGCCTCAGCGACGAGACGCCGGAAGGCCGCTCGATCGTCGTGCTGGCCAAGCAGTTCGCGCCCAAGCCCACGCGCCTTCAGGAGCACGGCATGACCTTCGTCCCGTTCACGGCCCAGACCAGGCTCTCGGGCGTGGACTTCGACCATACCTCTATTCGCAAGGGCGCCGTCGACGCCGTGGCCGCGCTGGTCTCCAAGATGCCGGCGCAGGTGCTCTCCGCCGCCGAGCGCATCGCGAAATCCGGGGGCACGCCCCTGGTCGTCGCCAAGAACGGCGCGGCGCGGGGCGTGATCCACCTCAAGGACGTCGTCAAGGGCGGCATCCGCCAGCGCTTCGAGCAGCTGCGCGCGATGGGCATCAAGACCGTGATGATCACGGGCGACAACCCGCTGACCGCCGCGGCGATCGCGGCCGAGGCCGGAGTCGACGATTTCCTCGCCCAAGCGACGCCCGAAAAGAAGCTCGAGCTCATCCGCCGGGAGCAAAGCACGGGACGGCTGGTCGCGATGGTCGGCGACGGCACCAACGACGCGCCCTCCCTGGCGCAAGCCGACGTCGGAGTCGCCATGAACTCCGGCACGATGGCGGCCAAGGAGGCGGGCAACATGGTCGACCTCGACTCCAACCCCACCAAGCTCATCGAGATCGTCGAGGTCGGCAAGCAGCTGCTCATGACGCGGGGGGCGCTGACGACGTTCTCGGTCGCCAACGATGTCTCCAAGTATTTCGCCATCATCCCGGCGATGTTCATGGGGATATTCCCGGAGATGGCCGCGCTCAACGTCATGCGCCTGCACTCGCCGCATTCGGCCATCCTGGCGTCGGTCATCTTCAACGCCCTGATCATCATCGCGCTCATTCCGCTGGCCCTTCGAGGCGTGAAGTACCGGCCTTGGGGGGCGCACGCCGTGCTGCGCTACAACGCGCTGGTCTACGGCGCAGGGGGCCTGATCGCGCCGTTTATCGGCATCAAGCTCATCGACATGCTTCTTGTCGCCGCGCATCTCGGGTAACCCATGAAGAAACTGCTCCTCCAGGCGATCCTGCTTAACGCCTGGCTGATCGTGATCCTGGGGCTGGCGTACCCCCTGGCCATGACCGGCATGGCGCAGGCGCTTTTTCCGAAGCAGGCCAACGGCAGCCTGATCGTCGAAAACGGCAAGGTCGTCGGCTCCGAGCTCGTCGGCCAGGCGTTCACGGGGCCTCGTTATTTCCAGGGAAGGCCTTCGGCCGCCGGGGCTGGCTACGACGGCCTCCACTCCAACGGCTCCAACCTCGGGCCGACCAGCAAGGCCCTGATGGATCGAGTCGACAAGGACGTCGCCGCCCTGCGCAAGACCTTCGCGCAAAAGGGTCCGGTGCCGGCCGACCTGGCGACGGCGTCTGAATCGGGCTTGGACCCGGATATCAGCGTGGCCGCCGCGCTATGGGAAGCCCCGGCCGTGGCGCGGGCCCGGAACCTGCCCGCGGCGAGAGTTGCGCGGCTCATCCGCCGGCATGCGCGGCCGAGGACCTGGGGCTTTCTCGGCGAGCCGCGCGTCAACGTCCTGGAGGTCAACCTCGCCTTGGACGGGCTTTCGTTGAAAAACGCGCCTAAAGCTGTTAAATAGGGAGTCCATGGCCGAGAAGCGCCCCTCTCCGGAGTCCTTCCTGACCCAGGCCCAGCGGGAGCAAGGGCGCGAGGGGGGACGCTTGAAGATCTTCCTCGGCGCGGCCCCGGGCGTGGGCAAGACCTACGCCATGCTCTCGGCGGCGCGGGTGCTCAAAGGGGAGGGCGTCGACGTCCTCGTGGGCGTGGCCGAGACCCACGGCCGCAAGGAGACGGAGGCCCTGCTGCAGGGCCTCGAGCTCCTGCCGCGCAAAAGGCTGGAATACCGCGGCCTCAATTTGACCGAGTTCGACCTCGACGGAGCCCTGGCGCGCAAGCCGGCGCTCGTGCTGGTCGACGAACTCGCCCACACCAACGCCCCCGGCAGCCGCCACGCCAAGCGATTCCAGGACGTCCTTGAGCTCCTGGACCGCGGCGTCGACGTCTACACGACGCTCAACATCCAGCACCTGGAGACTCTCAACGACGTCGTGGCCCAGATCACGGGCATTACGGTACGCGAGACGGTGCCGGACTCCGTGCTCGAGCGCGCCGACGTAGAGCTCGTCGACCTGCCGCCCGACGAGCTCATCGAGCGGCTGCGCGAGGGCAAGGTCTACGTCCCCGAGCAGGCTCGCCGGGCCACGGAGAATTTCTTCAAGCTGGGCAATCTCGCGGCCTTGCGCGAGCTCTCCCTGCGCGCCACCGCCGAGGGCGTGGGCGCGATCGTGGAATCCCAGCGCCGGCGCCAGGCTCCGGAGGCCATCTGGCCGACGGCCGAGCGCTTGCTCGTCTGCGTGGGGCCGAGCCCCAACTCGGCCAAGCTCATCCGCGCCACCCGGCGCCTGGCCGCGCGTCTCAAGGCCGAGTGGATCGCCGTCTTCGTGGAGTCCGCGCGGCAAAAGCTCTCGCAGCCGCAACGCGCCCGCGCCGTGGACAACCTGCGCCTGGCCCAGCGCCTGGGAGGCGAGACCCTCACCCTCACGACGCGCAACGTCGTCGAGGGAACGCTCGACCTGGCGCGGCAGCGAAACGTCACCAAGATCATCGTCGGCAAGAGCAACCGGCCCCGCTGGCGCGAGCGGCTCTTCGGCGGCATCGTCGACGACCTGATCCGGGAAAGCGGCGACATCGACGTCTATGTCATCCGCGGCGACACCCGCGGCGCGCAGGCTCCGGCCTCCAAGGCCGCGCCGTCGGCTTGGGCGCCGCCCTCGGAATACGGCATCGCCGTCGCCGCCGTGGCCGCCGCGACGGCGGCGGGCTTCGCGCTCTTCGGCCACCATTTCGGCCTCATCAATATCGCGATGCTTTATCTGGCGGCGACGCTGCCCGTCGCCTGGCGGGGCTTCCGCGGGCCGGCGGCGCTTTCCTGCGTCCTGGGCGTGCTCTGCTTCGACTTTTTCTTCGTCTCCCCGCGCTACACGTTCGCCGTCAGCGACACGCAGTACTTCTTCACGTTCCTGGTCATGGTCGGCGTCGCGCTGGTCATCAGCAACCTCACCGTCCGCCTCAAGGTCCAGGCCGTCTCCGCGCGCCTGGGCCAGGTCCGCACCTCCACGATGCACGCGCTCAGCCGGGACCTGGCCAGCGTGCGCGGAGTGCCGGCGATCTTGGAGGTGGCCGTGAGGCACGTGGCCGAGGTTTTCGACAGCGACATCGTGGCGCTGATGCCGGGCGCTGCCGGAGGCCTCGAGGTGCGGGCCGCTTCCGGGGCCAAGGGCGAGCTCGACGAGAAGGAGCGCAGCGTCGCGCAGTGGGTCTTCGATCTGGGGCAATCGGCGGGCCTGGGGACGCAGACGCTGCCCGTCGTCGACGCCCTCTACGCGCCGCTCATCGGCGCGGAAGGCCCCGTCGGGGTGTTTCGCGTGCGCCCGCGCGTGCGCGAGCGGCTGCTTGTGCCCGACCAGATGCTGCTGCTGGAGTCGTTCCTGCACCAGGTCGGCCTGGCGTTGGAGGTCGACCGCCTCCAGGAAAACGCCCGCGGCGCGCAGATGGAGGCCGAGAAAGAGCGCTTGCGCAGCTCGCTGCTCTCCTCGGTCTCCCACGACCTGCGCACGCCCCTGGCGGCCATCATCGGCTCCTGCGCAAGCCTGCTGCGAGGGGCGGTCCCGCTGGAAAGCGAGAAGGCGCGGGAGCTGCTCGAGACGATCCAATCCGAGGGCGAGCGGCTGGCCAGGCTCGTCCACAACATCATTCAGACCACGCGCCTGGAAACCGGCGCCGTGCAGCTGCGAAAGGAGCCGGGCTCGATCGAGGAGCTCGCGGGCTCGGCGCTCGAGCGGCTGGAGGGGATGCTCTCCGGCCGGAAGGTGGCCGTCGACCTGCCCGCCGACTTGCCCCTGGTCCCGATGGACGGGGTTCTCATGGAGCAGGTGCTGCTCAACCTGCTCGAAAACGCGGCCCGGCATACGCCGGAGGGCACGCCCGTCGAGGTCCGCTCGCGCGCCGCCAAGGGCGAGCTCGTCGTCGAGGTCGCCGACCGCGGGCCGGGCTTGGCCTCCGACGAGCTCGAGAAGGTCTTCGAGAAGTTCTACCACGCCAAGTCGTCGAAGGGCGCGGGCCTGGGCCTGGCGATCTGCCGCGCCATCATCCAGGCGCACGGAGGCCGCATCTGGGCCGGCAACCGGGAAGGCGGAGGCGCCGTGTTTTCCTTCGCCCTGCCGTGGGAGCAGCCGCATGCGTGAGGGGGACAAGACCGTCCTCGTGGTCGAAGACGAGCTGGCGATCACGCGCTTTCTGCGCGCCTCGCTGCAGGCCGAGGGCTTCCGGGTCGTCGAGGCGACGACGGCCCGGGCAGCGCTCGAGCTCGCCGCCTCCAAAAAGCCGGAGGTGGTCCTGCTCGACCTGGGCTTGCCGGACATGGACGGCCTCGATGCCCTGAAGGCGCTGCGCCAATGGTCCTCGGCTCCGGTCATCGTGATCTCGGCGCGCGGCGAGGAGGCCGACAAGATCGCCGCCCTCGACGGCGGCGCCGACGACTACCTGACCAAGCCCTTCGGCGTCGCCGAGCTCATGGCGCGTTTGCGCGTGGCCCTGCGCCACGCCTCGGGCGAGGCGGCCGCGGAGCCCGTCTACGAGCACGACGGGCTGAAGGTGGACCTGGCGGCGCGCCGCGTCTGGCTCAAGCGCAAGGAAGTGAGGCTCTCGCCCCTGCAATACGAGCTGCTGGCCGCGCTGGTGCGCCGCTGCGGGCGAGTCGTCAGCCAGCGCCAGCTCATCGCCGAGGTCTGGCGGGGTTCGGGCGAGGCCTCGCCGGAGTCGCTGCGCATCTTCGTGCACCAGCTGCGCCACAAGATCGAGCCCGACCCCGTGCGTCCGAGGCATCTCAAGACCGAGCCCGGGGTGGGCTACCGCCTGGAAGCGCCCGAGCGTTAGTCGCGAAGCCGGGCGATGATCACGCCCTTGGAGACGCGAGGGCCGAGGCCGGCGCCGTCGCTGTTGTAGGCGAAGGTCCGCGTCGAGCGCGGGTCGAAGAAGCGGACGGTCCCGTCTCTCCAGACCCCGATATAGGAGTCGACGCCGAGCCTGCGCGCCTCGTCGACGTCGTGGGGCGAGAAGAGCCGGGCGTCCCGCTTCATCGAGGGGTGGGTGTGGTAGATCGCCATGAACCGGCTGCCGGCGGACAGGACGGCCTTGAAGGCGATGTCGCCGTCGTCGCCGTTGGAGACGGGATCGGTGTAGTAGAAGGCGCCGCCAAGCTCCACGATGATCCCTCCGAATTCGTGTTCGCCGCTTTCCGGCAGGGCCACGCGCAAGGCGGCGACGGCGGCGTCGTTTTGCGCGGCGTAGGCGACGGTCTCCGTCACTTTGGCGATCGGAAGGGCGCGGGCGAGCGCCGGGCGGGCGGCCAGGGCCAGGGAGGCGGCCAAGAAGAATCGCACAGAGCCAGTTTAGACGCGGCGCGCGCGCGCGACCTGGGCCGGCCGGGCCCTCGCCCCCTAGGACCATCGTCCGGATAGCGCTTGACGGCGGCGCGCGCGGGGGCCATAATGAGAGCGGCAGTAAGACTTGTAACCCGATGAGGATCACGGCCTGCCTCGTTCTCGCTCTCGCGCTCGCGGCCGGCGCCGCCCGGGCAACGGCTCCCGCCCGGCGCGCGGAGCCCGAGGCTTACTACCGCGGCATCGAGCTCTACTCCCAGGGCCGCCTGCCCCAGGCGCTGGCGGTCTTCAAGGCGATCGAGCGGCGAGATCCCCGGG
>DAIDHI010000043.1 GCA_027452025.1 Elusimicrobiota bacterium
TTCCCTCAAGACCGAGGAGGACGTCAAGGCGATCGAGCGGGCCCTGGCCGACGGCACCTTCCGGGTCATCAAGGTCGAGAAGCGCGAGGTCCGGCGGCGGCCCCAGCCGCCGTTTTCGACCAGCACGATGCAGCAGGCGGCTTCTCAGAAGCTGGGCTTCGCCGCCGAGCGCACGATGCGCGTGGCGCAGTCCCTCTACGAAGGCGTCGACCTGGGAGCGGGGGACCCGGTCGGTCTGATCACCTACATGCGCACGGACTCCTTCTTCATCTCGAAGATCGCCGCCGACGAGGCCGCGGGCTTCCTGAAGCAGACCTTCGGCGCCAATTACGTGCCGCCGACGCCGCCGACCTACCAGACGAAATCGCGCGGCGCCCAGGAGGCGCACGAGGCCATCCGTCCGACCAGCGTCTTGCGCACGCCGGAGCAGATGAGGAACTTCCTCAATCCGGATCAGGCGAAGCTCTACGAGCTCGTCTGGAAGCGCTTCGTCGCCAGCCAAATGGTCGAGGCTGTCTACGACACCGTCGCCGCCGACGTCGAGAACGGAGCGGCCGTCTTCCACTGCACGGGCCGAAGCCTCAAGTTCGACGGCTTCCTGCGCGCCTACGCGGGGACCGTCAAGGCGCCGGAAGAGACGCCGGACGAGGAGTCCGAGGCCGAGGAAAGCGAGGAAGGCATGCGCCTGCCGCCGCTTCAGGAAGGCGACGTCGTCAAGCTGACGGCCTTGCGGCCGGAGGACCACCAGACCAGCGCGCCTCCGTATTACAACGAGGCCAGCCTTATTCGCGCGATGGAAAAGCACGGCATCGGCCGGCCGTCCACCTACGCTCCGACAATCAAGACGATCGTCGACCGCGGCTACGTGCGCCGCAACATGAAGGACCGCAAGCTCATCCCCTCCGACCTCGGCATCCTCGTCACCGAGAAGCTCAAGAAGCACTTCCCCGAGGTCGTCAGCCTCTCCTACACGGCCGAAGTCGAGGAGCGGCTCGACAAGGTGGCCGAAGGCCAGCAGCCCTGGGTCTCCGTCGTCGACGACTTCTACAACCCGTTCGTGAAGGCCCTCGACGTGGCCGGCCGGGAGATGGAGGTCTCGCGCGTCGAGCCCCAGAAGTCGGACGAAAAATGCCCCATCTGCGGCGAGCCGATGCTGATCCGCGAAAGCCGCTTCGGCAAATACCTGTCCTGCTCCACGTTTCCGCGCTGCAAGGGCAAGATCCAGCTCACTCCCGAGGGCAATAAGGTCACGCTCGAAAAAACCGGGGACGTCTGCGATCTCTGCGGCAAGGACATGGTCATCCGCACCGGCCGCAAGGGCCGCTTCCTCGCCTGCTCGGGCTATCCGGCGTGCAAGAACACCTATTCTCTCGACGCCGACGGCAAGAAGATCGAGGGCTCGCGCCCGCTGATGACCGAGCGCAAGTGCAACAAGTGCGAGAGCGCGATGTGGCTGCGCAAGGGCAAGAGGGGCTATTTCCTCGCCTGCTCGGGCTTTCCGAAGTGCCGCAACATCAAGCCCGTCTCGAAGGACGAGGGGGAGAAGCTGCGCGCCCTGGGCGAGGCCCTGCGCGCCGAGCTCGTGGCCAAGCGGCAGGCCCAGACGCAGGCATAGCCGTGCAGGCCTGGACGCAGAGGTTTTTCACCCATCTGCGCTCGCGAAACGCCTCCGCGCATACCCTGCGCGCCTACGAAACCGACCTGCGCGTGTTCTTCGCCCGGCAGCCGGGAGTCAAGGAGCCGCGCGACCTCACGCGCGCCTGCGTCAGGGCCTACTTGGCCTCTCTCCAGGCCGACGGGGCCTTGTCGCGCAACTCCATCCTGCGCAAGGCCTCGACCTTGCGCTCCTTCGTCAAGTTCCTGCGCGCTCAAGGCGCCTTGGAGCGCAATCCGTTCGTCGCCGTGCCTATGCCCAAGAAGGAGGCGCGTCTTCCCAAGTTCCTCACCGAATCGGAGACCGACGACCTGCTCTCGCGCCCGGCGGCGCCCGGAGCGGCCGGGCTTCGGGACCGCGCCGCGCTCGAGCTGCTCTACTCCAGCGGGCTGCGACGCTCGGAGCTGACGGGACTCAACGTCGGCGACGTCGACGTCCTCTCCGGCACGGTCAAGGTCTTCGGCAAGGGCTCCCGGGAGCGCGTCGTGCCTGTCGGGCGCGCCGCGCTCGAGGCCGTGCGCGGCTACCTCAAGACCCGACCCGGCTGCGGCGGGGGAGAGCCGCTTTTCCTCAATCATCGCGGCGCACGCCTGACGCCCCAGAGCGTGGCGCTGATCCTCAAGCGCTGGATCAAGGCCGCGGGCTGGCCCAAGACCGCCACGCCCCACGTCCTGCGCCATTCCTTCGCCACGCACCTGCTCAACGGCGGCTGCGACTTGCGCTCCGTCCAGGAGATGCTCGGCCACAAGAACCTGGCCACCACGCAGGTCTACACGCATCTCTCCCTGGAGCGGCTCAAGAAAGTGTACGACGGCAGCCATCCGAAAGCCGACCAACGCTGATGGCGGACGACAAGATCGCGCTGCTCATGGAGGAGACGGGCTGCGACGAGGAGCAGGCCCGCCTCGCTCTCGAGGAATCCGGCTACCAGCTGGCCGAGGCCGTCAAGACGGTCGCGCGGGCGCTGCGCCACATCGTGGTGCTCAAGGGCAAGTTCGCCAATCCGGGCGGCGATCAGTTCGGGCTCTTCATGGCCGTGCTCAACGTCAAGACGGGCGCGGTCTTGCGCGTCCCGGCCGTGGTGTCCTTCAACCCGGCCGTCTACACGGCGGCGCTGGACGCCCACTGGTTCGATTTCGAGAAGCACCTCTACGGCTGCCGGCTCTGGGACGGCAGCCTGCAGACCGAGAGCCTGGAGATCGAGCGCGCCCTGGCCGACCATTTCCGCGCGGCCTCGGGGGCCGACCTGGCGGATCTGGGCCGAGACGACGGCGCCGATCCGACGGGCGAGATCGCGGTCCTGCTGCGACGGCTCTTCAAGGCCGAGCGGGTCTCCCTCAAGGTCCAGAAAGACGTCCTGGATCTGGGCCAGTTCCAGTCCCTGTCGAGCAGCCCCGAGCGCCCGCGCGGCAAGAGCCGCTCCTCGGCCAAGACCGAGGAGCTCCTGGTGCTTAAGGTGGCGCTCGAGGAAGACCGCGCCGGCGTCTCGGCGCGCGAGGTGCGGGCGGGGGACATGGTCTCGGCGCTCATCGTCGATTCCCGCGACATCGGGCAGTACCTGGCGCGGCTCTTCGGCGGGCTCTCGGACGAGGGCCCCGTGCCCGTCCTGGCGCCCGTCGAGGCCGTGGAATCCGGACCCGACGGGGTGCTCGTGCGCGTGCGCTTCTCGGTGGGCGTCTGCGGCGACGCCGCGGCCGCGGAGGGCAGCCGTGTCAAGATCGTTCGCATCGCCGTGCGCAACCAGGAGTCTCACTCCTGGTGGCGGCGCTTTTTCAAGACGTGAGACAACGGGGGTGTCAGACGTTGACTTGTTGACTTGCGAAGCGAGTCAACAAGTCAACGTCTGACACCCATAGGAGACCTAACATGCCGGCCATGGTGGTCGTGGGCGCCCAATGGGGCGACGAGGGCAAGGGCAAGCTCGTCCATTATCTCAGCCGCCAGGCGGACTACGTGGTGCGCTACCA
>DAIDHI010000044.1 GCA_027452025.1 Elusimicrobiota bacterium
GCCGGCGGGAGTCGAGATGGTGATGCCGGGCGACAACATCGACATCGACGTCGAGCTCATCGCGCCGATCGCCATGGAGAAGGGCCTGCGCTTCGCCGTGCGCGAGGGCGGCCACACCGTCGGCGCCGGCGTCGTCAGCGAGGTCATCGCGTAAGATGGGCGACCGCGTCATCGTCACGCTCGGCTGCACCGAGTGCAAGGACAAGAACTACACCTTCCAGCGCGGCAAGAAGAAGGACTTCAAGCTGGAGATCAGGAAGTTTTGCCGCAAGTGCGGCAAATCGACGCCGCACAAGGAAGTGAAATAGCGGCCCGGTTTGGGGGTGTCGGTTAATTGGCTAAACCATCGGTCTCCAAAACCGAGACTCCAGGTTCGAGTCCTGGCGCCCCCGAGCCGCCGCTCAATTTAATATGAACGCCGCAATCCAGTTCGTCAAGGAATCCTACTACGAGCTCAAGAAGTCGTCCTGGCTGACGCGCAAGGAAGCCATCGACTCGACGCGTGCCACCCTCATTTTGGTCGCGCTCCTGTCGCTCTTCATCGCCGGCATCGACTTCGTCCTCTCCATACTAATGGGCTCGATCATGGGGCATTAAGTCATGGCAAACACCACTCTCGATCGCGGTTGGTACGTCGTCCACACTCAGTCCGGCTACGAGGACCGGGTTTTCCGCCAGCTGCAGCAGAAGATCGAGACCGAGAAGCTCCAGGACAAGATCTTCAACGTCATGATCCCGACCGAGGACGTCGTCGAGGTCAAGAAGAACAAGAAGAAAGTTTCCAAACGCAAGTTCTTCCCCGGCTACATTCTCCTCGACATGAAGGTCGACGAGCAAACCTACTGGCTGGTCAAGGGCATCGGCGGCGTCTCGGGCTTCCTGGGGGAGCCGCACCCCACGCCCCTGCCCGAGGAAGAGGTCAAGGGGATCCTCGAGTTGACCACCACCGCCGCCGAGGGCAAGCCCCGGCCGGCCGTCCAATTTGAGAAGGGCGAGAATATCCGCATCATCGAAGGCCCCTTCCGCCATTTCGTCGGCATCGTCGAGGACGTCAACGAGGCCAAGGCCAAGATCAAGGCCATGGTCACGATCTTCGGCCGGCCGACCCCCGTCGAGCTGGACTTCCTCCAGGTCGAAAAGCTCTAGATCGTGGACGTCGAGGTTCTTTCACCGAGTCAGGACTGGCAGCGGCCGCCGCAAGCCCGCGTCGTTCACGTGCGGGCGCCCGGCCTCGTCGGCGCTTTTTTGGCGCTCCTGACCATGCTGGCCGCGTTCGGCGTGGGCTTTTTGGTGCTCTTCGGCGCCACGCTCGCCGCCGCCGCCGCGGCCTACTTGGCGTGGCCGCTCGTTTTCGCCCCGGCTTTTTCCCAGTGGGTCTTCGGCGAGCCCCGCGCCCCGTTTTGGAAGCTGTTCCTGCTGCTTTTGGCGGCAGGATTCGTCGTCAAGGCGTTTCGCAGACGCTAGGAGAGACTCAATGGCAAAGAAGGTCAAGACTCAGATCAAGCTGCAGATCCCGGCCGGTGCGGCCAACCCCGCCCCGCCCGTCGGCCCGGCCCTCGGCCAGCACGGCTTGAACATCATGGATTTCTGCAAGCAGTTCAACGAGCGCACGAAGAAGGCCGAGCCCGGCATGACGATCCCGGTCGTCATCACCGTCTTCGAGGACCGCAGCTTCACCTTCATCACGAAGATGCCGCCGGTCTCTTCGCTGCTCAAGCGCGCCGCCGGCCTGGCCAAGGCCTCCGGCGAGCCCAACCGCAACAAGGTGGGCAAGATCACCCTCAAGCAGGCCGAGGAGATCGCCACGCAGAAGATGCCGGACTTGAACACCAAGGACCTGAAGGCCGCCGTCGAGATGGTGAAGGGCACGGCCCGGTCCATGGGCATCGAGATTCAGTAGCTGATTTGGTGTCAGGGGCCTGACACCAGCCGCAGCCGTCGATAGACCGAGGCCGCGAGGCCGCTAACAGGTCAAGGAGAACACAATGAGCAAGAGACTCGAGAAGATCGCCAAGGAAGTGGACTTGGCCAAGACGTACGCCGTGGACGAAGGCGCCGCCGTGGTCAAGAAGTGCGCCACCGCCAAGTTCGACGAGACCGTCGAACTGCACGTGCGCCTGGGCGTCGACCCCAAGCAAGCCGACCAGCAGGTGCGCGGCACCGTGGGCCTGCCGCATGGCCTCGGCAAGAGCAAGAAAGTCGCCGTCGTTACCCGCGGCGAGAAGCAAAAGGACGCCCAGAACGCCGGCGCCGACATCGTCGGCGGCGACGACCTGGTCGATCAGATCTCCAAGGGTTTCCTGGACTTCGAGGTCCTGGTGGCCACCCCGGACATGATGAAGGACCTTTCCAAGCTCGGCAAGGTCCTCGGCCCCAAGGGCCTCATGCCCAACCCCAAGAGCGGCACGGTCACGATGGACGTGGCCAAGACGGTCAAGGAGCTCAAGGCCGGCCGCGTCGAGTACAAGGTCGACGACTACGGCATCATCCACGTGCCGGTCGGCAAGGCGTCCTTCGAGGCCGGCAAGATCGCCGGCAACGCCCGGGCCGTCATGGAGGCCGTCATCAAGTCCAAGCCGGCCGCGGCCAAGGGCACCTACGTCATGAGCGCCACGCTCTCTTCGAGCATGGGCCCCGGCGTCAAGCTCGACCCCAGCCAGAAGTTCTAAGAAGCGCCGCCGCAAAAGCCGAGGGGCTCTCCGCGAGGAGAGCCCCTCTTCTCTTTTGGGACAGGCGTTTAATAGGGAGGCACCGTCTGCGGCAATGCGCTGAAGATCCTCTGCCACCAGTGGCTGCTCGAGCCGCCGCAGTCGCTGACCGCGAACTGGCCGCCCTGAAGCTGGACGCATTTCTGCTCCTTGTCGCCGACGATGGTGACGATCGGAGCCCCGTTGCCCGCGCGCATCGTCAGCTTGGCCGGGCCCTGGATCTCGTACTGCTGGCCGTTGGCCTGGATCGAGGCCGGCTGGCCCCTGCCGTCGGACGCGTCGACTTTGAGCTGGCTGCCGTTTTGCCAGTCGATCTCGCTGACGGCGCCGGTCCGGGGATCGACGCGCTCCATGCGGTCGCCCAGCGAGACCGCCATGGGGGCCGAGCCCTTGGCCCCGGCGGGAGCGGCGATGGGCTTGAGCCCCCCGCGATCGGCCATGCCCTCGTCATCGGGCGCGTTTTTCGGGATGAAGACGGTCGCGTAGGCCTGATAGAAGCGCGGCTGACCGCCCGGCGACTTGTATTCGATCACGGCGCCGGGCTGCAGGATGTAGTTGTTCGCGTCGGCGCCGTAGCGGCCGCTCTCGATGCGCAGGAAGTGATCGTAGGCGTCCTGCGGCTTGTCTTTGGGCGCCCACGTGACGGTCATTTCCGAGCCGTCGCCGAGCTGGTTCTTCTGATATTGAGAGACCGTCTCGTCGCCGGCCGACCAGGAGGCGTCGGCCTTCATGCCGGTCGCGGCGGCGGGCGAGACGGGTTTCTCTTTCTTGTTCTCCCCCGCGGACCGCGCCACGGGCGAATGACCGCCCCCGGGAGTCCAGGCGCAGCGCTGCATGTCCGGATTATCCTTCAGGAAGTCTCCCATCTGCTTCCAGGGAAGGCCGGGCCTGCCGCAGTTATGGACGACGCGGTCCTTGAGCTCCTGAGTGATGGCCTGGCTCTCCTGCAGCTGCGCTCCCTGCAGCGGCTGGTCCTTGAGCTTGGCGTAAGCCTGAACCAGCGTCACCGTCTTCGGGTCGAAGAGATTGCTCTTGTCCTTGCCCGAGAAGTGGTCTTGGTATCCGCCCAACTGACCCAACGCCTGCACGGCCGCGGCGCTGGGCTTTTGCTCATCGACGGTGGGCACGGCGCTGGTCAGCTTGCGGGCCGCTTGCAGCGGCGTCAAGACGTCGATGGCGGCATAGTCCCCGTTGGCCTTGTTGAGAGCGGCCTGGCTGGGATTATTCAAGGCGGCCGAAATCTCGTTCTTGACGTTTTGCATCTTGCCTTCGGCGTCCGTGACGCCCTTGAGGGCCGCCGAGACGGGCGGGGTCTGCTGCAGCTTCTTGAGTTTCCCTTCTTGATAGGAAAGGTCGTTTAGGCTCAGGTCGACGCTGGTCTCGGTCCTCGCCAGGCCGGCCTTTATGTTTGCCCGCTCGGCGTCGCTGAGAGCCGGGGCCGGCTTGGCGGGCGCCGGTCCCGCTTCGCTCTTGTTCATCCAGAACGCGGGCGCGGCGTCGGCCGGCGCGCCTGCCGCGCCGGCAGCGGCGCCGGCGAGGGTCAAGGGCGTGCGGCCGCTTTCGAGCAGGCGCGCGTCGGCCTCGGAGGACTTCTGGGCTCTGCCGAGGTTCTTCTTGAGCCTGCCGCTCTGGTTGAGGCGATTGACGGCGGCGGAGCTGAAGAACTGCGCCTTCTCCGCGTCGGAAGCCTGGCCGCCCTTTTCCAGGCGCTTGAGGAAGGCCACCTTGTCGAGGAGGTGCTTGTAAGCCTTGTCGCCCAGATAGACCTTGATCAGATCGCCGGCCGTCAGGTGGCTGCGCCTCTTGTGGCCGAAGCTCGGGAAAAAGCCCTTCGCGGCCGGCAAGCCGTCGGCGCTTTGGCACATGACGCCGTTCTTGGTGTCGGTTTCGCGGGCCAGCTCGTTTTGCAGCCCTCGGCTGGTGTAAAGCTCCTGCGAGAAGTTCTTATAAAGAGCCCCCGCCGCCGTCCGGCCGCATTTGTAGTCGGCCAGGTCCTGCTCGTGCTGGGCCAAAAACGACGAGAAGCCGGCCTTGGCGCCAAGCTGCGCCCATTCGGCCTCGGAATACAGATTCTCGCCCGGCCGGCTCTTCGACACTTCGGCGTAGACGGCGCACTCGCGCTCATGCTTGTCCTCGCAGGAGTCGCGCAGCCAGTCCGGCTCATCGCCGCACTTGTCGGCGCAGACCTGGCCCCAGCGCGTGAGCAGGCCGGTGTACTGCCGGCTGAAATTCTTGTTGCAGGCATCGGTGGCGGCGGGCTGCCCGCAATACAGGGATAGATATTGCTTGTAGGTCGTGTCGCACTCGCCGGCGCAAGCGGCGCCCGGGTCGGCGCGAACGACGCCGGGAAACAGCGTCGCGACGGATAGGAGGAGACTGAGGGCGGTCATGGAACCTCCGAGACTCTAGGGGTTAGGCTCGGAAACAAGTTTAAGGCGCAACCCTTGTTTTGTCAAGGGAAGACGGCGGGATTGCCGGATTTTTACTCTTCGCCGACTTCCACGCGCCGCGACGGGGAGCCGGCGGCCAGCCACGACAGGTAGGCCTCTATAAAAGGATCCAGTTCGCCGTCCATCACGGCCTGGATTTGGGAGGTTTGGTGGCCGGTGCGCAGGTCCTTGACCAGCTGGTAGGGCATGAAGACGTAGGAACGGATCTGATGGCCCCAGGCGATGTCGCCCTGCTCGCCGTAGTGCCTTTCCATCGAGGAGCGCTTCTTGTCCAGCTCGAGCTGATAGAGCTTGGCCTTGAGCATCTTCATGGCGTTGACGCGATTTTGCATCTGGCTGCGCTCGGTCTGGCAGGCCACGACGATGCCGGTGGCCTTGTGGATCAGGCGCACGGCCGTCTCGACTTTGTTGACGTTCTGGCCGCCGGCGCCGCCGGAGCGGAAGGTCTCGAGCGTCACGTCGGCGTCGGAGACCTCGATGTTGATGTCTTCCTCGATGTCGGGCAGGACGTCCATCGAGGCGAAAGAAGTGTGCCGCCGCTTGTTGGAATCGAAAGGAGAGATGCGCACCAGGCGATGGACGCCGAGCTCGCCCTTCAGGAAGCCGTAGGCGTTGGGGCCGCGCACGAAGGCCGTCAAGCTCTTGATGCCGGCTTCCTCGCCCTTGAGGACGTCGGTGACCGAGAACTCGAAGCCGTGCTGCTGGGCCCAGCGCGTGTACATGCGCACGAGCATGTCGTTCCAGTCGCAGGCCTCGGTGCCGCCGGCGCCGGCGTGCAGGCTGACGATGGCGTCGTTGGAGTCGAACTCACCGGAGAGCTTGAGCCGCGCGTCCATGGCGGCAAGCCGTCGCGAGACGTCCTGCAGCCCCCTATCGATCTCCTGGAGCTCGCCCTCGTCGTCGGCCTCCTGCGCGAGCTCCAGGTGGGCCTTGAGGTCGTCGAGCGCGCGCGAAGCGTTCTCGTATTCCGTCAGGCGCTTCTTGAGATCGTTGAGCTCCTTGGACTTCTTCTTGGCGGCCTGGGAGTCGGCCCAAAACGAGGGCTGCCCGGCCTCGGCCTCGCGCACCTCGACGTCCTTGCGCACCTTGGCCAAGTCCATGAGCCTGCCGATCTTGGCGAGGGCTTCGCGGATCTCGGCGATCTTGTCGGAGGTCTCTTTGAACACCTTGATAATTTTACGATATCGGGCCATACTTCGGTACGATGTGCCCGCCCGAGAAAGCTCTGGTCGTCAAGGCCGCCGCGCCGATGGGCGCGCCGCTGGCCCCGAAGAACCTGGATTGGACCGACGCGCCCGCCGACCTTCGGACGCTCGTGCCCAAGGCCTTCGCCGTGCGCCACACGCTCGTGCCGCTCTCGCTCGACGGCGAACGGCTGACGGTGGCCATGGCCCGCCCCGAGGACCAGCTCGCCCTGCGGCGGCTGCGCCTGATCACGCGCTGCCAGGTCCAGCCTCTGCTTGCGCCCGCGGGAAAGGTCTTCGTGGCGATCGCTCAGCTCTACGGCTGACGGCGTCCGGCCGCGGCGCCAAAATGCGATAATCGCGGCATGTCCATCTTGCGCCTGCTGGCCCTGCTCTCCGCTTGCGTCTTCGCCCGCCCGACGGGCTTTTTGGACCGCACCGTCCCCGCGCCCGGAGGCGCTCGCCGCTATCAGGTGTACGTCCCATCCGCCTGGACGCGGCACCGGCGCTGGCCGGTGATCCTGTTTCTCCACGGGGTCGGCGAGCGCGGCTCCGACGGCCTGCGCCAGACGCAGGTGGGCCTGGGCTCGGCGATCCGCCTGCATTCCGATCGCTTCCCGGCCGTCGTCGTCTTTCCCCAATGCCCCGCCGGCGAGTATTGGACCAACCCGGACGCGATGAAGGAGGCCATGGACGCCCTCGCGGCCGCGATCAAGGAATTCCACGGAGATCGCAAGCGGCTTTATCTGACCGGCCTGTCGATGGGCGGCTACGGCGCCTGGGCCGCGGCCGACCGGCATCCGGGGCTTTTCGCCGCGATCACGGTCGTCTCCGGAGGCATCGAGGCCGTGCCGGCGCTCTCCTTGCCCGCCGTCGTCGACGTCCCGCCCGGGCAGGATCCCTACGCCGCCGTCGCCGCGGCCGTGGGCGCCACGCCGGTGTGGATCTTCCACGGCGCCCAGGATCCGATCCTGTCCGTGGACGGCTCGCGCCGCATGGCCGCGCTGCTCAAGGCCGCGCACCCCTACGACCGCTACACGGAGTATCCCGGCGTCGGCCACGACGCCTGGGACACGGCCTACGCCGACGAGGACTGGGCGCGCTGGCTGTTCTCGCAGTCGCTTCCCTGAGCGAAAACCCGCAGGGTCTGCGCGTGCAGGCTCGCCGTGCGGCCGAGGTCGGCCGAATAGCCTCCGCCGAGCGTGACGGCCGCCGGGACACCGGCCTTTCGGCAGGCGTCCCTCACCGACTCGTCGCGCCGGCGCAGGCCCCCGGCGGTCAGCCGCAGGCCGCCCAGCAAATCTCCCTCGGCGCAATCGACGCCCGCCTGGTAGACGACGAGGCGCGGCTTGAAGGCGAAGACGCGGGGCAGACACTCCTTAAGCCTGCGCAGATATTCCTCGTCGCCCGTGCCGGCCGCCAGCTCCACGTCGAGCGAGCCGCCCTCCTTGCGCTCGGGATAGAGATCGGCCTGATGCATGGAGAAGGTGAAGACTTCCGGGTCGCCGGAAAAGATCGCCGCCGTGCCGTTGCCTTGGTGCGCGTCCAAGTCGATGACGGCGGCCCGGACGGCGCAGGCGCGGACGGCGCAGGCGATGTCGTTGAGGACGCAGAAGCCCTCGCCGTGATCGGGGAAGGCATGGTGAGAGCCGCCTCCGACGTGCAGCCCGACGCCGCGCGAAAGCGCGTGCCGGCAAGCCAAGATGGTGCCCGAGACCGCCAGCCGGTGCGCCAGGGAGACCTCCGGCGAGAACGGCAGCTCCAGGCGCATCTCCTCATCGAGGGAGAGCCGGCCCGAGAGCACCCTGTCGACCCAGCCCGGCGCATGGGCCAGGAGCAGCTCCTCGCGCGAGGGCTCTTCGGGCGCGATGAAGTCGCCCGCGTCCTTTAACAGCTCGGCCGTCAGCGCGAACTTGCGCGTCGGAAAGACATGGTCGCCGATCGCGACGGAGTAACGCGGCGAAAAGACCAGCAGCGGCCTCACGCGCGGCGGGAAAGCAGCAGACCGTTTGCGGCCAAGAGCGCCAAGGCCAGCAGGCACAGCGTCCCGAACCAGTCGCCGTGCCGCGCGTAGAAGGAGCGCGCCGGAAAGGGATCTTGCGCGGGCAAGGCGGCGTCGAGGCGGCCCCTGCGGTCCAGGCCCAGGCGGGCGGTCACCACGCCCCACGGGTCGATGACGGCCGAGATGCCGGAGTTGCCCGCGCGCACCACGGAAACCCGGTTTTCGACGGCGCGAAAGACGTTGGTCTCGAAGTGCTGGTAGGGGCCCCACGTGTCCTTATACCAGCCGTCGTTGGTCAAATTGAAGATCACGCCGGCGCCGCGCGCGGCGTCTCGCCTGGTCCAGCGGGGAAAGACCGCCTCGTAGCAGATGGTCGCGGCGGCCGGGCCGGCAGGCGTGCGCAGCAGCGGCTGGTCGGCCGCCCCCGCGGCGATGCCGCCCAGCTCGTCGAGGATGCCGATGAACCGGCGCAGGAAGGCGAAGGGGACGTATTCGCCGAAGGGCACGAGCTCGCGCTTGTGATAGACGCCGCGGAAGGCCCCGGCGGCGTCGAGCAGCACGGCCGAATTGAACAGCTCCGTCCCGCTCTGCGTCACGGCGCCGACGATCTGGAAGGCCTTGAGCTTGCGGCTCCAGCCCTCGGCCTCGGGGACGGTCGCGCCGTCGGGAAGGATGCGCGGCACCGACGCCTCCGGCCAGACGACGATCGCGGGATCCTGGCTCCGCGGCCGTCCCAGCAGCCCCGAGAAATCGTCGTCGATGCGCGCCGCGGAGCCCGGGTCCCATTTGGCGTATTCGTCGACATCGGGCTGCAGGATCTCGACAGGGACGGTCTTCTCGGAGGCCGGCCGCGAAGCGAGCTCGTGTCGGCCGAAGCCCCAGGCCGCGAGCACGAGCGCGACGGGAAGCGCCGGCCGCAGCGGCTTGCTCTCGAGCCACGCTTGCGCGAGGGAGGCGTTGACCCACGCGATCAGCAAACCGAGGCCGTGCGGGCCGAGGACCGACGCAATCTGGATGAGGCTCAAGTGCTTCCACTGCGTGTACTCCAGCAGATCGGCGCAGGGCCGGGGCGTCCAGCGCTCCCAAGCCACCGTGACGGCCGTCCAGACCAGGGCCCAGCCGAAAGCCCGCGCGGCCGCGGGCAGCCTGTTGGCGAGCTTCGCGCCCAGCCAGCCGATCATCCCCCAACTGAGTGCGAGAAAGGCGGTCAGCGCGCCCCACGCCAAGAGAGCCACCGGCACCGGCACCGAAGCGAAGCGGCAGGTGCTGTAGATCCAGTAGAAAGCCAACCCGTTAAAGCCCGCGCCGGCGGCCAGTCCCAGGCCCGCCGCCCGCTTAGGCGCGGCGCGATAGAGGAGGACGAGCAGCGGGACGAGCGCGAACCAGCCGAGAAAGCACAGGCCGGGCTTGGGCAGGCAAAGCGCGAGGGCCGCTCCGCTGACGACCGAAAGCGAAAGCTCGGCGGCTAGGCGCCCTGGCCGTGGCACTTCTTGTATTTCTTGCCCGAGCCGCAGTAGCAGGGATCGTTGCGGCCGATCTTGTTGATGGTCGCGGGAACGGCGGCCTTCTGGAGGATGGAGCCGCGCGACTGCGCCGGCGCCGCGCCGTGGCCGTTGACTGGGGCGGAGGGCGCCTCCTCTTCCTTGGCCGGGGCGACGGGCACGGGCGGCGGAGGCGGCACGCGCGGCGCTTGGACTCGGAAGACGTACTCCACGGCCTGCTCGCGGATTTTGGCGAGCATGGCCTCGAAGAGGTTGAAGGATTCCTTCTGATACTCGATCTTGGGATCGAGCTGCGCGTAGGCGCGCAGGCCGATCGACTTCTTGAGGTGGTCGAGGTCGTAGAGGTGGCCCTTCCACGACTTGTCGATCATCTGCAGCAGGATCATCTTCTCGATCTCGCGGAAGCTGTAGCCGCTGCCGGCGAACTCCTGCTCGCGATGGGAGTAGATCTCCTTGGCCTGCGTCAGGAGCTCCTGCTTGAGCGCGGCCTTGTCGAGCTTGATGAGTTCCTCCTGCGGCACGTTCCAGTCCAGGCCGAAGGTGCGCTCGAGATAAGTCTTGAGCACCGGGATGTCCCAGGACTCGGGGTGCGTGTCGCCGGGAGCGATCTGGCCGATCTTCTCCTGCAGGTCCTCGTCGAGCATGGCCTGGACCTGCTCGGACACCGTCTCGTGGTCCAGGATGTCGTTGCGCAGGCGGTAGATGACCTCGCGCTGCTTGTTCATCACGTTGTCGTAGTCGAGCAGCTGCTTGCGGATGTCGAAATTGTGGGTCTCGACGCGGCGCTGGGCGTTGGCGATCTGGTGGCTGACGAGGGCCGACTCGATGACCTCGCCCTCCGTCATGCCGAGGCGCTCCATGATGCCGGAGAGCCGGTCGGAGCCGAAGAGGCGCATGAGCTCGTCGTCAAGGGCGAGATAGAAGCGCGTGGAGCCGGGGTCTCCCTGGCGGCCGCAGCGGCCGCGCAGCTGGTTGTCGATGCGCCGCGCGTCGTGGCGCTCCGTGCCCAGGACGTGCAGGCCGCCCAGGCTCTTGACCAGCTCGTACTCCTTCGGATCCTGAGGGTTGCCGCCGAGCAAAATATCGGTGCCGCGGCCGGCCATGTTGGTGGCGATCGTCACCGCGCCCTTGCGGCCGGCCTGGGCGATGATCTGCGCCTCCATCTCGTGATACTTGGCGTTGAGCACCTGGTGCGGGATGCCGGCGGCGCGCAGCATCGCGGCCAGCTTCTCGCTCTTTTCGATGGAGCGCGTGCCGACGAGGACGGGCCGGCCCTTGATCCAGTGGTCCTTGATCTCGGCTACGATGGCGTTGTATTTCTCGCGCTCGGTGCGGTAGATGAAGTCGGAAAAATCCTTGCGCGCGACGGGGTGGTGGGTCGGAATCTCGTAGACGGGGACCTGGTAGATCTCCAGGAACTCGTCTTCCTCCGTCATCGCCGTGCCCGTCATGCCGGCCATCTTCCTGTAAATCTTGAAGAAGTTCTGGAACGTGATCGTGGCCAGCGTCTGGTTCTCTTCCCTGGGAGCCAGCTGCTCCTTGGCCTCGACGGCCTGGTGCAGGCCGTCCGACCAGCGCCGGCCCGGCATCAGGCGCCCGGTGAACTCGTCGACGATGACGACCTCGCCGTCCTTGACGACGTAGTCGACGTCGCGCTGGTAGAGGTGGTGGGCGCGCAGGGCCTGGGTGATGTGGTGGACCCATTCGCCTTCCAGGTCGTCGTAGAGGTTCGGGATGCCCAGGAGCTTCTCGGCCTTCTCGATGCCTTCCTCGGTCAGGATGGCCGTGTGGTTCTTCTCGTCGACGATGGCGTCGTAGCCCTTGCCGAGGTCCTCGCCCGTGTATTTGGACTGGATCTCCTCTTCCTCGGTGATCTTGCGCGTCTTGAAGAGCGGAATGATGCGGTTGATGATGGCGTAGCGGTCGGTGGACTTCTCGGCCGCGCCGGAGATGATCAGCGGCGTGCGGGCCTCGTCGATGAGGATCGAGTCCACCTCGTCGATGATGGCGTAGTGCATCGGCCGCATGACGCGGTCCTCGGCGCGCACGACCATGTTGTCGCGCAGGTAGTCGAAGCCGACTTCGTTGTTGGTGACGTAGGGGATGTCGCACAGATAGGACTCGCGGCGCTCCTCGTTGGGCAGGTCGTGCTGGACAAAGCCCACGGTCAGGCCCAGGAACTTATAGACCGGGCCCATCCATTCGGCGTCGCGCTTGGCCAGATAGTCGTTGACGGTGACGATGTGCACGCCGCGCCCGAGCAGGGCGTTGAGATAGGCCGGGGCGGTGGCGACGAGGGTCTTGCCCTCGCCGGTGCGCATCTCGGCGATGGCGCCGTTGTTGAGGACGATGCCGCCCAGCATCTGCACGTCGTAGTGCCGCAGGCCGATCGTGCGGCGCGCGGCCTCGCGCACGAGCGCGAAGGCCTCGGGAAGGACCTCCTCCAAGGCGTCCTTCCAGATCTTTTTCTGGAGATCGTCCTTGGTCTTCTCGTCCGACGGCCACTCGGCGGGCTCGGCCGCTTCCACGGCCTTGGCCACCCGCTCCTTGAACTCGGCGGTCTTGGCCGGGAAGTCCGCGTCCGAAAGCGCCTTGGCGCCCTCCTCGGCGGCGTTGATGAGGTCGAGGGTGGGGCGATACGTCTTGAGCGTGCGCTCGCTGGGCGTGCCGATGATTCGGTAAAAGAGGTCCTTGATGATCATGCGCGAAAAACCCGACGTTCCTAGTTCATCGAGACGTTTTGGAGGAACTTTTCGGTGTTTTCGAGCATGTTCTTGAGGTTCTCAATGGCCTCTTTCCAGGCCTCGGCCTGCCACTGGCGCGCCTCTTCCCATTCCTGCCCGGCGCCCCATCCGGTGTGGATGAAGCGCAGGAGCGTCCCGCCGTCGCGGGGCTCAAGCCTGACGAACACCTGCGTCGCGTCTCCCATCACGTCCTGATATTGCTCCGGTCCCTTCCAATTGAAGCTGAGCTCCGAGTTGGGCACGAGGTCGGTGATGCGGCAGCCCTTCGTGCTGTTCTTCTCGGGGTTTTCGGGATCCCAGTATAACTCGTACGCGCCTCCGACCGAGGGCTCGACGTGAGCTTCCCGGGTCAGCCAGCGCTCCAGCAGGTCCGGCTTGAGCCAGGCCTCGAAGACGCGCTCGATCGGATACTCGATGTGGATCTGGATGTCGATGTCCTTGGCTTTGGACATGATTCCCCCTTGATGAAGTCTAGCATTTCGGTCCCATCGAACGGCTGGCGTCTCTTTCAAGCCGGCTGACGCCGCAACAGGCGCAAGGCACGAAGGCCCGTCGGAAGGCGACTACAATTCAGTTTAACAACCGCCCCCGGAAAAATCAAGAGGAGCGGCGGACGCCATTGCGCCCGCCGAGAATTGGTATCATCCGGGCGTGATTTTCGCCGCCCTCCTGCTCTTCGCGGTCGCGCCGGCCGCCGCCGTATCCGTCTCCTCCGCCCCCGCCGCGTCCGTCTCGTCCTCGTCCGTGGCCGTCTCCTCCGCCCCCGCCGTCGATCCCGAAGCCGCCTTCGACGAAGCCGTGCGGCGGATGCAGGACGGCGACGCCGAAGGCGGCCGCGCCAAGCTCAAGGCCGCCTTCGACTCCATGGCCGACGGCGTCGACGACGACGAACTCGCCGATTCGCTGCGCGGCGATTTCTACGACATGGTGGAGCGCGTCCACGACTGGCCCGACGCCCAGGCCGCGGGCGAGTCGGCGACGGGCCTGGACGTCTCGATCGGCACGGCGCCCGTGCGCATGCAGGGCATCGTCCTCGAGCCGAGCAATCCCGTGGTCCAGAAGTTCATCGACACCTACGCCCAGCGCCGCCCCCAGACCGTTGAGGAGGCGCTCGCGCGATCGGGCCTCTATAAGGACATGATCATGGCCGAGCTCAAGAAGCGCGGCCTGCCGCCCGACCTCTTCTACCTGGTGATGGCCGAGAGCGAATACAAATACGACGCCGTCTCGCATGCGGGCGCGGCGGGGCTGTGGCAGCTCATGCCGGGCACGGCGCGCAAGTACGGCCTGGAGGTTTCCTACTGGGTCGACGAGCGCTTCGACCCCGTCAAGTCCACTCGCGCCGCCGTCCATTACCTGGCCGACCTGTATCAATGGTTCGGCGACTGGAACCTCGCGCTGGCCGCCTACAACCGCGGCGAGGGCGGCATCGGGCGCGACCTGCGCTTCTCGCGCTCGACGGACTTCGGCGCGCTCTCCGGCCGCGGCGCCGTGCCCAACGAGACGCGCTTCTACGTGCCCAAGTTCATGGCCTGCGCCCTGATCGGCAAGGACCCGGCGAAGTACGGCCTGCACCCTCGATACGAGACCCCCGCGCCCATCGCCGCGGTGCCTCTGGCGCGCGACCTGGACCTGGGCATCGCCGCCAAGTGCGCCCAAACCACCGTCGCCGTCCTGCGCGCGCTTAATCCCGAGCTGCGGGCCTGGTGCACGCCCAAGGGCCGGCCGGGCTTTCTGCTGCGCCTGCCCGAGGCGGCCAAGGCCGCCTTCCTCGCCAATCTCGCCCAGGTGAAGGACTGGGATCCCGGGCCTATGCTGGTGCGCTACCGCGTGCGCCGGGGCGATTACCTCGGCCGCATCGCGCGGCGCTACCGCACCACCGTGCGCGCCGTCATGCAGCTCAACAAGCTGCGCAGCTCCCGCCGGCTGCGCCCGGGCATGATCCTGCGGCTGCGCCCCGGCCGCGGCTGGAGAGAGCGGTGACATGAGAACTCTCGGCCGGCTCTCGCTGGCTCTTCTCGCCTTCCTCAGCGGCTGCGTCTCCGTCAACGGCCCGGCGCTGTCCAAGGGAGAGATCGCGCCCGGCCAGCGCACCATCGTGCTGGTCTTCGCCGCCCCCACGCCGTTGATGCGCTCCGACAACTCCAACGTGGCGACGGCCGCCGAGATCATCCCGGGCCTGGGCATGGCCGTGCAGTCGGTCAAGGACGACCACAGCGTCGAGCTCTCCCAGGACCTCGCCCAGGCCCTGCCCGGCTGGCACCCGGGCCAGGAGTTCGCGGCCCAGCTCATGACGGCGCTGCAAGGCAGCGGCTATCCCGGCCGCTGGGTCGCCGCGGCCGACAGCGAGATCATCCCGGCGCGCCTGTCGGGCTGGAACGAGGCCGACAACGTCGCGGACTGGCGCACGCGCTATTACGGGATCGGCCCCATCCCGCCGACAACGCCGCGCAATTACGCCGAGGTCCCCGGAATCTCCGACTCCTTGATCCTCGAGAGCAACCTCGCCTGGGGCCTGAAGGCCGACGCCGACGGCAACGAGACGCCCTTCTTGTCCTGCCAAGCGCGCCTGTATTCCGCCGCCGGCAACAAACTCCTGTGGTCCCAGGAGGAGAACCTGCCGGACGCAGGATTTAAGGGCTCCTTCGAGACCCTCAAGCCCAACGGCCAGCTCCTCGAGTCGCATTGGCGCTCGCTCATGGCGCCCCTGGCCGCCGCGCTCTCCAACGACTTTCGCAAGGACCTGGCGCAGGCCGGCCTCTACACCGGGCCGGCCTTTTCGCCCGCGGCGCCGGCGGCGCCGGCCAGCTCGGCTTATCAGATGAGCGCTCCGGGCGCCTCGGCCTACCAGCTGACCCTGCCGGCCGCGCCGGCGGCTGCGCCCGCCACCGCGCCGGCTTCCAACCCGAACGGTCTGGAAAGCCACCCCTAGCGGCGCTTTGCTAGAATCGGGCCATGCGTTGGCTTCCCCTAGCCGCCGCGACGCTCGCGGCGGGTTGTAGCTACGTGGGCCTCGACTTCAGCCGGCCGCTGTCGCCCAACGAGGTCGCCCTCGAGCAGCAGGTGCGAGGGCTCTACACGGAGATGCAGGCGGCCTTCGCCGCCGGCAATCCCCAGGAGGTCGTGGACCTCTTCTCGCCCTCGATCACCCATCCGATGACCCAGGGGCAGATCCGCGACTGGGCGACGGCGTTCTTCGCCAAGCACGGCCGCGCTAATCTTCGCATCCTTTCCTTCAGCTTCGACAAGCTCTCCTTCGCCCGGCCCGTCGTCACCTTCAAGTATTCCATCGAGACGCCCGACGGCAAGGGCAATCTCGCCGGCGTGGAGACCGACACGCTGGTCCAGCGCGACGGGCGCTGGTACATCGCCTCCTGGGACAAGGATCAGTAGCGCAGCATCGTCCTCAGGAACAGGCAGGCGCTGACAAAAAGCGCCAGCAGCGGCAGCGCCAGCAGCGCCACCGCCTGCGCGGCCGGCGGCTCTTCCCGCGGCTCCTCGCGCTTCAAGCGGCCCGCTCCGGAGGCGAAGGCCCGGACGACGAGAGCGGCGCCCGCCAGCGGCAGCACCAGCACCAGCAGCGCCCATAACCCGAAGGGCTTTCGCCGGCAGCCCAATAGACGCGCCAGGTCCGGCCGCCCGCGCGGGAACTCCGCGCGCGCCGCCCGCGCGTCCGCGCCGCAGCGGCCCACGGAGTAGCTCAGACCCCGGTAATTGAGGTCGTAGGTGACGAAGGAGAACTCGTTGGCATAGATCGGCCGGCCGCGGGTGCCCGCGCCCCCGCCCACGCTCTCGCCGGTGTCCCAGCAGGCGTCGACGCGCGCCCGGGTGGTCTGGATCGGGCCTTGGTACCAATACCAGGACGTGAGATCGACCTGGGGCACGAACAGGAAGGACAGCGAGGCGCCGAAGACCAGGAACGTCCAGCCCACGAGGGCGAGCGGGCTTGCGAAAAGCTCCTCCAGGCGCCGCGGCCAGCCGGCGCTAGCGGCGATACATGCCTCGCAGCCAGAAATCCAGCTCGTGCTGGTAGGCGTCGGCGACCTTGTCCGAGTGGATCTTGAGGTCGGCGATGGTGCCTTTGACGAAGCGGCCTGTCTCGTCGAAGCAGTCGTCCTGCGTGACGGCCCGCCGCAGGCGGCCATCGGTCTGCGCGGCGAAGGCGTGCGAGACCTCGTTGTCGTCGACCTTGCGCTTGGCCCAGAACACGACCCGAAAGGGCTTGCCGTCGCGCAGGACGACGAAGAAGGAGTGGGTCATGCCGTCCTCGGCTTTTTGCGCGGGCGCGACGAGCTCCTTCGCGGCCAGGCTCTTGTCGAAGCCCAGGTGGCCGGCCACGTTGGTCTCGAAGGAGAAGTCGCGGCCGAGCGCGAGGGCCTTGTCGATCTCGGCCTTGAGCGCCCCTCGATCGACGCTGACGGCTCGCGCGGGGGCGGCGAGCAGGAGAAATGCCAGCAGCGGCGCCATGGCCTCATGCTAGCGCCGAGCGCCGCCGCGGTCAATTTCGGTCCTTTGACGATCCCGTCAGCGCTATAATTAGGCGATGAAGTCCGCCGATGGGCCCGAGGCCCAGATCCAGATCTTCGCGCAGCTCCTCCAAGCCCAGCCCCGGCGCGCCCTCCAAGACGCCGAAGCCGCCGCGGCCGCCGAACCGCGCAACCCGCTGGCCCTCGTCGAGCGCGGCTTGGCGCGGGAGAAGGTCTTGGGACCGGGAGACGCCGCTCTCGAGGACCTGCGGCAGGCCGCCGACTTCGACCCGTCTTTGTCTCACTTCTACGCCGAGGCCCTGGTCCGGCGGCGCCAGTCCATGGCCGGGGCGGGGTTCAAGCCCGCCGTGGACCTGGCCCCCTCCTATCCCACGGCCTCGCGCCTGCCGGCGGCCTTCGCCGGCCTGTGCAGCCTGCTCGTCTGCGCCGGAATCTACGTCCTGCTGTCGCGTCTTTGGGCCGACGACGACCGCAAGGCCTAGGCTCGCCCGGGCCCAACGGCCGGCCGAACCGGGGCCTTAAGACCGTCCCTGCGGTTTTTTTTCCTTGATAGGATGGCCTCAATGTTCCGGAAGACTCTCGCCGGGCTGGCCTCGCTTTGGCTGGCGACGTCCTGCGCCGCCGCCGAGCTCTCGGGCGTGCCCGAGGTGCCGCGCGCGCCCGAGCCGCTGGAAGAGCCCGCGACCGCCGCCGGGCTGGCGGCGTTCGCCGCGCCGGCCCTGCCGGCGACGGCGGCCGCGCCTGCCGTTCCCACGCTGCCTGCCGCCGCCGTCGCGCAGCCCGCGGCCGCGGCGAGCCAGCCCAAGAAGGCCGCTCCGGCCCGGACGGCGCGGACCTCGCCCGAAGCCCGGAAGGCCTCGCTCGACGCCGCCTTCGACAACTCCGGCGGCCCCAAGGGCCCCAAGGGCATGGCCACTTCAGCCTTCCTGCGCGGCATGGGCCTCTACACAGCCGTGGCCGCCGCCATTCCCTGGCATGCCCTGAGCGGGCCGTGGGCGGCCCTCGACGCCGTGCCGGTCGCCGCCGGGCTCTTCATGGGCGTCTCGCGCATCCGCCTCAAGGACACGGCCACCGACCGGCCGCTGCTCCGCACGATGTCCATGCGCCAGGAAGCCGTCGACCTGTGGCGCCATCTGCGCAAGAAGGGTCCGCCGTCGCCGCCGCGCGCGATCACGAAGTGGCGCTACGTCACCGAGTTCTCGCGCCCGTGGCCGGCCCTGCGCCTGGCCGGGCCGGGCGTGTGGTACACGGCCGCGGCCCTTCGCGTGGCCGCCTTCGGCTCCTTGTTGTCCTGGGCGCCTTGGACGGCGGCGCGCGTCCTCGGGCACGTCCTGCAGGCCGCCGGCGTGGGACTGACGGGGTTTTCCGCCTATTTCTTCCGCGATCCGCAGCGCAAAGCCGTCCTGCCGCAAGACGCCGTCGCCTCTCCGGCCGACGGCCGCGTCCTCAGCGTCAAGAGCGAGGCTCCCGGCCAGGTCACGATCCGGATCTTTCTCTCCGCCTTGAACGTCCACGTCCAGCGCGCGCCCTTCGCCGGGAAAGTGACGAACATGGAATACCGCGAAGGCAAGTTCGCCGTCGCTTCGGCTCCCGAAGCCGCGGGCAAGAACGAACGCAACTCCACGCGCATCGAGGGCGAGGGCGGGCGCTGGGCCGTCGTCGACCAGCTGACCGGCTTCATCGCCCGCCGCATCGCCTCCTGGGTGGACCCGGGCGACGCGGTCGCTCAGGGCCAGCGCACGGGCATGATCTTCTTCGGCTCGCAAGTCGCCCTGCACCTGCCCTCTTCGGCGCGCGTGCAGGTCAAGCCCGGCGACCGCGTCGTCGGCGGGCGCACCGTCCTAGCCCTGTGGCCCGCAAACAAGTAAACTAGCGTCGTGCCGCAGCGCAATATCCGCGTGGCCGTGGCGGGCCTCGGCGTCGTCGGCCGAGAGACCGTGCGGCTGCTGCAAGAGCGCGCGCCCCGCTTGTCGCGGCGATTGGGCGCGGAGCTGACCCTCGACGCCGTCTGCGACCGGCAGGTCGCGCGCGAGGCCCGCGCCTTGAAGCTGCCCGGCTGCGTCTTCAAGACCCGCGACCCGCAGGCCCTCCTCTCGCGCCCCGGCCTCGACGTGATCGTCGAGGTCCTGGGCGGCCTCGAGGACGCGCGCCGGCTCGTCGTCGGCGCGCTGGCCGGCGGCCGCCACGTGGTCACGGCCAACAAGCTCCTCTTGTCGCGCCGCTGGCCCGCCCTCCAGGCCGCGCGCAGGCACGGCGCGCGCCTCCGCTTCGAGGCCGCCGTGGGCGGCGCCATTCCCATCGTCCAGTCTCTCGGCGAGAGCCTCTGCGCCGACCGCGTCGAAGCCGTCTACGGCATCTTGAACGGCACGACCAACTACATCCTGACGCGCGTCGAGGAGGGCCTGACTCCCGAGGCGGCGCTTTCCGAGGCGCAGGCGCTGGGCTTTGCCGAGAAAGACCCGCGCCTGGACCTGTCGGGACAGGACACCGCCCAGAAGGTGAGCGTGCTCGCCGCAGTCCTCACCGGCGCCTGGCTCGACCCGCGGCGCATCCCCTGCCGGGGCATCGAGGGCCTGGGCGCCGAGGACGTGGCCTTCGCCCGCGAGGAGCTGGGCCGCGCGCCGCGGCTGCTCGGCGCCCTGCGCCTGGACTGGTCCGGCGACCCGCGCGTCGAGGCCCACGTCTTTCCAACGCTGGTGCCGCTGTCCCATCCGCTGGCCGCCGTGCGCCGGCAGCGCAACGCCGTGCTCGTGCGCGCCGACCCGGCCGGCGACCTGCTCTTCGAGGGCCCGGGCGCCGGGGCCGGCCCCACGGCCAGCGCCGTCGTCGGCGACGTCTTCCTGCTCGCCCGCGAGCTGCTGGGCGCCGCTTCGCCCGAGAGCCCGGCCGCCGCGCCGGCCGAGCTTGCGCCGGCCGAGGACTCGGTCTCGCCCTTCTACCTGCGCTTGCGCGCCATGGACCGTCCCGGCGTGCTCGCGCGCGTGGCCCAGGCGCTGGGCCGCCGCGGCATCTCGATCGCCTCGATCCACCAGCCCCAGTCCGGCGGCCGCGCGCTCTGGGCGCAGGTCGTCCTGACCACGCATCCGGCGGCCCAGGGCCGCTTCGACGACGCCCTGGCGGACATCCTGCGGATCCCTTCCATCTCGCCGCGCCACGCCGTCTTGAGGATGCTCGATGCGTAGGCCGCTGCTCGAGCGCTTCAGGCAGCGCCTGAGCCTTCCCGCGGGCCTTTCGATCGTCAGCCTCGGCGAGGGCGCCACGCCCTTGGTGCGCGCCGACCGCCTGGCGCGCGCCTGCGGCCTGGAGGAGGGCTCCGTCCACCTCAAGTGCGAGGGCGCCAACCCCACGGGCTCCTTCAAGGACCGCGGCATGACCCTGGCGATCTCCAAGGCGCTGTCTTGCGGCGCCAAGGGAGTGCTGTGCGCCTCCACGGGCAACACGGCCGCCTCCGCCGCCGCCTACGCCGCCCGCGCCGGCCTGCCCTGCGCCGTCTTTTTGCCCGAGGGGCACGTCGCGCTCGGCAAGCTCGCTCAGGCGCTCATGCACGGCGCCCGCGTCATCCAGGTGGCCGGCAGCTTCGACGACGCCCTCGCGCTCGCGCTTCGCACCGCCAAGGAGCGCGGCTGGACCGTGGTCAACTCCTCCAACCCCGACCGCCTCGAGGGCCAGAAGACGGCGGCCTTCGAAATCGCCGAGGAGCTCGGCCGCGCCCCCGACCACCAGTTCATGCCCGTCGGCAACGCCGGCAACATCACGGCCTACTGGCGCGGCTACCGCGAGCTCGGCGGCGTCTTGCCGCGCATGATGGGCTTCCAGGCCGCCGGCGCGGCGCCCCTGGTGCTCGGGCGCGTCGTCGCCAAGCCCAAGACGGTCGCCACGGCCATCCGCATCGGCAACCCCGTCTCGCGCGAGGGCGCCCTGCGCGCCCGCGACGAGTCCGGCGGCGCCATCGGCAAGGTCGCCGACGCCCAGATCCTGTCGGCCTACCGCTTCCTCGCGCGCGAGGAAGGAGTCTTTTGCGAGCCCTCGAGCGCGGCCGGAGTGGCCGGCTTGATCTCCCTGTGCCGGGCCCGCAAGCAGCCCCGCGGCGTCGTCGTCTGCATCCTCACCGGCCACGGCCTCAAGGACCCGCAGACCCCGCTCACATTCAAGTTCAAGCCGCAGCGCGTCAAGGCCGCGGGCGCGGTCAGGTTATGAAGAAGGTCCGCGTCAGCGTCCCGGCCACGACGAGCAATCTCGGCCCCGCCTTCGACTGCGCGGGGCTGGCGCTGTCGCTGCGCAACGAGCTCGTCGCGGAACTGCGCGAGGAGAAGGGCGAGCCGCTGATCGAGGCCTCCGGCGAGGGCGAAGCCTCGCTTCCCAAGGACGCCGCCAACCTCATGATCAAGGCCGCGCGGACGCTGGGCGACTATCCGGGCCGCCTGGTCTTCTCCGCCGTCAACCGCATCCCTCTGGCGCGCGGCCTGGGCTCCAGCGCCGCCGCCGCCGTGGCCGGTCTCTTCGCCGGCCGGGCCCTGCTCGGCGCCAAGCTCAGCGACGAGGACCTGCTGCAATACGCCGCCGCCCTCGAGGGCCATCCCGACAACGCCGCCCCGGCCGTGCTCGGCGGAGCCGTCCTCTCGGTCAAGGAGCGCGACCGCTACACCTTTCACAAGCTCAAGGTGCACTGGGACCTGGCCGCCGTCGTCTGCGTGCCCGATTTTCAACTCGCCACCCAAAAGGCGCGCGCGGCCGTACCGCGCACCGTCCTTTTGGAGAACGCCGTCGACAACGTCGGCCGGGCCATGCTCCTGGCCTCGGCGCTCTCCGAAGGCCGCTGGGACGAGCTCGGCCTGGCCATGGAAGACCGCCTGCACCAGGTCCACCGCGCGGCGCTCATCCCCGGCCTGCTCGAGGTGATCAAGGCCGCCCGCCAAGCCGGCCCCTGCGGCTGCGCGCTCTCCGGCGCCGGCCCGAGCGTGATCGCGCTCGCGCGCAAGGACGAGCCCGAGCTGCCCAAAATCGGCGAGGCCATGCGCCGCGCCTTCCAGGCCGCCGGCGTCAAGAGCCGCCTCCTCCACCTGTCCGTCGAGGCCAAGGGCGTGGAGGTCCGCCCGGCTTGAGGATCGCCGTCATGAAGTTCGGCGGCACCTCCGTCGCCGACCCGGAGAAGATCCAGCGCGCCGCCGAGCGCGCCGTGGCCGAGAAGCACCGCGGCCGCGCCGTCGTGGTCGTGGTCTCCGCCCCGGGCGAGATGACGGACGAGCTGCTCACCTTGGCCGACCGCGTCGTGCCCGGCAAGAAGGACCCGCGCGAGCTCGATCAGCTGGTTTCGACCGGCGAGCAGGTGGGCATCTCGCTCTTCGCGCTGGCCTGCCAGGCCCGCGGCGCCGCCGCCGTCTCGCTGACCGGCCCGCAGGCCGGCATCCACGCTTCCGGCCGCCCCACCCACGCCCAGGTCGAGCGCATCAAGACCAAGCGGCTGCTCTCGGAGCTGTCCGCCGGCAAGATCGTCGCCGTGGCCGGCTTCCAGGGCCTGACGCCGAACGGCGACGTCGCTACGCTTGGCCGCGGCGGCTCGGACCTGACCGCCGTGGCGCTGGCCTCGGCGCTCAAGACCGGCGTCTGCGAGATCTTCAGCGACGTCAAAGGCATCTACACCGCCGACCCGCGCATCGTCTTCGAGGCTCGCAAGCTCAAGGAAATCTCCTTCGAGGAGATGCTGGAGCTGGCCGGCGCCGGCGCGCAGGTCATGCAGGCGCGCTCCATCGAAGTCGCCGAGCGCTTCGGCGTGCGCATCCAGGTGCGCTCCGCCTTCCATCCGCAGGCCGGAACCTGGATCGTGCCCAAGGAGGACTCCGTGCTGGAAAAAGCCCAAGTGTCGGCCCTCGCCCTCGACAAAAGCGAGGTCCGCCTCTCGATCGTGGACGTCCCCGACCGTCCAGGCGTGGCCGCGCAGGTCCTCTCCACCCTGTCCAACGCCGGCATCGCCGTGGACATGATCATCCAGTCCGCGCCCGCGGGCGGCAAGAACAACATCTCCTTCATGACGCCTCGCGGCCTCGGCCACAAGGCCCAGCAGGCGCTTTCCGGCGTCGCCAAGCGCCTGGGCGCGCGCGTCGACCTGCACGAGCACGTCGCCAAGGTCTCCGCCGTCGGCACGGGCTTTCGCCACCACCCCGAGATCGCCTCCACCATGTTCGACACGCTGGCCGAGCACAAGGTCAACATCCACATGATCGCGGCCTCCGACCTGCGCATCTCCGTCGTCGTCGACGCCAAGCACGGCGAATCCGCCCTGCGGGCGCTGCACAAGGCCTACGGCCTGGGCCGCAGATGAACTTCGCCGCCCTCGACTTCGAGACGGCCGACTCGGGCGCCGACTCCGCCTGCCAGCTCGGCGTCGTTCGCGTCGAGGACGGCAGGATCGTCGCCCAGGAGAACCGCTACATCCGCCCGCCGCGCCAGACCTTCCTCTTCACCTACATCCACGGCATCACCTGGGAGCGCGTCGCGAAGGAAAAGACGTTCGCGCAGCTTTGGCCGGAGCTTTCGCCCCTCTTTGCCGGGACCGATTTTCTCGCCGCCCACAACGCCTCCTTCGATCGCCGCGTCCTCGAAACCTGCTGCGCCAAGGCCGGCCACGACATGCCGCCCGCGCCGTTTCTTTGCACCGTCAAGCTCGCGCGCCGGGCGTGGAACCTGCGCCCGACGAAGCTCCACAACGTCTGCGACCACCTGGGCCTCAAGCTCAAGCACCACGACGCCCTCTCGGACGCCCTGGCCTGCGCGAACATCGTCCTGGCCGCCGAGCGCGAGGGCTTTCTGCTTCAACCGCTTCTTTCCTGAGCGTCACGCCACCGGCGTGGACCGGAGCGGCCGCGGCCTGCGACAATGTCTCGCGTGATCAACTCCGGCGACACGGCCTGGATGCTGACGGCGACGTGCCTGGTCTTCCTCATGACGCCCGGCCTCTCCTTTTTCTACGGCGGGATGGTCAGCAAGAAGAACGTGATCTCGACGATGCTGCAGAGCTTCATTTGCCTCGGCGTTCTGAGCGTGGCCTGGGTCGTGGTGGGCTTTAGCCTCGCCTTCGGCCCGAGCGTCCACGGCCTCATCGGCAACCCGGCCGCCTACGCCTTTTTCCGCCACGTGGGAGCCGCTCCCGACGCGAGGCTTGCGGCGACGATCCCGCTGGCGCTCTTCGCGATGTTCCAGCTCAAGTTCGCCGTCATCACCCCGGCGCTCATCACGGGGTCCTTCGCCGAGCGCGTGAGGTTTTCGAGCTACGTCCTGTTCATCACGCTGTTCTCCCTGTTCATCTACTGTCCGCTGGCGCACTGGACGTGGAGCCCGGACGGCTTCCTGCACAAGTGGGGCGTCTTGGACTTCGCCGGAGGCACGGTTGTGCACGTCTCGGCGGGAGTGGCGGCTCTGGCGGGCGCCTTATACATCGGCCGGCGCAAAGTCCACGAGCGAAACGCGCCGACGGCTCCGTCGAACATCCCCTTCGTGCTGCTGGGCGCCGGGATGCTGTGGTTCGGGTGGTTCGGCTTTAATTGCGGCTCGGCCGGCGCGGCCAACGCCGTGGCGGTGCGGGCCTTCGTCAACACCAACACGGCCTCGGCGGCGGCGATGCTCGCGTGGCTCGCCTTCGACTGGCTGCGCGGGCGAAAGCCTTCGGCGGTGGGAGCGGCCGTCGGCGCCGTCGGAGGCTTGGTGGCGATCACGCCCGCCGCGGGCTACGTGGAGGTCGGCCACAGCCTGGCGATCGGGCTGCTCGCAGGGGTCCTCATCAACGCCGCGGCGCACTGGAAGCAGCAGTCGACTTTGGACGACACTTTGGATGTCTTTCCCTGCCACGGCGTGGGCGGCATCGTCGGCATGATCGCCACGGCCGTCTTTGCCGACAACGCTGGCCTCATCTACGGCTCGCCCAAGCTGCTGCTGACGCACCTGCTGGCGCTGTCGATCGTGATCGGCTACGTCTTCGGCGGGTCCTACGCGCTCTACGCCCTGACGGACGTGATCATTCCGCTGCGCGTGTCGGACCAAGAGGAAGAGACCGGGTTAGACCTCAGCCAGCACTCGGAGAGCTTGGAACCGGCGTAGCCGTTCAAGCGTCCTGGGCTCGGCGTAGGACTCTTAGCATTGCCCCGCTAGGCCCAAGGGCCCTGCTCCTTCCTTAGTATCCCGCCTATCCTAGCATCATGAAACGCTTAATCTCTTTCGCGCTCGCCCTGACGATGCCCGTCGCCGCCTCGGCTAATTCCGCCCTCGAGGACCTCGCCCGGCAAAGCGGCTCCTCGACGAGCGGCATCACGAAAGAGCTCAAGAAGGTCCACCGGGACCTCTCCGGCCAGGCCAGCGCCCAGCAGCTGTTTTCGATCTCCAAGGACTCGACGACGGGCGATACCTACATCGAGCTGAAGGCCCAGCAGTTGGAAAAGCCCTACCTGCTCAGCGCCGAGATCGACGAGGGCAACTCCGAGGGCCTGCTGCCCGCGACGGACCTGGGAACCTTCGTCATCGCCTTTCATTGGAACGGCAAGAAGCTCGAAGTCGACCGCCACAGCATGACCTACCAGGCCAAGGCCGGCACGCCCGAGGCCAAGGCCCTCAAGGATTCCCTGCCCGACTCGATCCTGGCCGAGATCCCGGTCGAAGTCGACGCCAAGACGCAGACCATCCGCTTCAAGGCCAAGAGCCTCTTCATGCACGATCTCGCCAACCTGACGGGGCTCATCGAGCAGTCGGGCGCGACGTCGGCGCTGGGCTCAATCGACGGCGGCGACAGCCGCATCGTCTCCCTGGCCGCCTACCCGACCAACGTCGAGGCCCAGGTGCGCCTGATTTTCACGCGCGGCGCCGGCACGCAGACGGCGCTGACCCCCGACCCGCGCGCCTACGCCATCCAGGTGCACTACAGCCTTTCCGACGTCCGCGGCGACGCCGATTACAAGAAGCGGATGAACGACTCCCGCATCGGCTACTTCACGCAGACCCACGTCGACTACACCAACCGCGACCTCCAGGAGCGCGGCTTGCCCGTCGAGACCGTCATCGAGCGCTGGAACCTTCAGAAGAAGGATCCCAAGGCCGCGGTCTCCGACGTCAAGAACCCCATCATCTACTGGATCGATTCGAGCGTGCCCAAGGCCTACCGGCCGGCGATCACGGCCGGAATCCTGGCCTGGAACCAGGCCTTCGATGCGATCGGGCTGCGCAACGCCATCATCGTCAAGGACGTGGACAAGGACATGACGGCGGCGCAGAGGAAGGCCTACAACCCTTCCGACGCCAGCTACAACGTCGTGCGCTGGTTCTTCACGCCCGGCGGACCGGCCTTCGCCGAGTCCCAGACGCGCTCAAACCCCTCGACCGGCCAGATTTTCAACGGCAGCATCCGCGTCTCCGACGGCCTGCTGCGCGCGCTGACCCAGCAGCAGCTCGACCAATCCACCAGCGCCAAGGCCCCGGCCTCGGGCGCCAAGGGAGCCGCCGACCTTTGCGTGGACTTTACGAAGGAAGCCCAGCTTCAACTGGCGGCCGGCATCACGCAGCTCCAGGCCCAGGGCGCGAGCGCGGCGGAAAAGACCCGCTTCGTCAATGAATTCCTCACCTGGATGGCTTCTCATGAGATGGGCCACAACCTCGGCCTGCGCCACAATTTCAAAGGAAGCGAATGGCTGACGCCCGCCCAGGTCGGCCAAAACGGCTACGAGACGGCGAGCGTGATGGACTACGTGGCGCCGAACATGAAGGCCGCCACCGATCCGAAAGAGACCTTCTTCCAGACCAAAGTCGGCCCCTACGACATGGCGGCCATCGCCGCCGGCTACGGCACCCACGCCCAGCGCGAGGCCGCGCTGGCGCAGACGGCGACCGACCCGGCGCTGGCCTACGGCACCGACGAGAACCGCGGCACCGATCCGGACGTGCAGGTCTGGGACATCGGCAAGGGAGCGCTCTCCAACGCCGAGCGCCACGCCGAGATCGCGCAGAAGCTGTGGCAGAGCCTGCCGCAGGCCGTCGACCAGGCGCGGCCGGACGATGGAGTGTCCCTGCGGCGGCGGCTGATCGTCGGATTTTCGGAGTATCATCAAGCCGTGGCCAACCTCGCCCCGGTCATCGGCGGCGTGAGGGCCACCAACGGCACTCCCGCGATCGGCCGGGACTCCTACACGCCGGTGCCGGCGACGGAGCAGCAGGCCGCGCTCAAGTTCTTCGAAGACCAGATCTTCTCGGACAAGAACTTCAAGATCGCCCCGTCGGTGATGCGCAAGCTCGGCGAGGAGAACGGCAGCGGGCTGGCCGGCTTCAACTCGCCGGTCGACCTGCAGGCCCAGGTGGACAACCTGCGCATGGACGCCCTACAGAATCTCTACGCCACGCCCACCCTGGTCCGCCTAGACACCCGTCGGGAGATCGCCAAGCCCGGCGACTCGATCGGCCTCTACCAAGTGATGGGCGAGCTGCGGCACTCGATCTGGAGCGAGGTCGAGCGGCCGGTGCCGACGTCGATCTCCTCGGACCGCCGGGACCTGGAGCGCATGCAGCTGCAGATCCTGTCGCAGATCTACCTCAAGCAGGACGGCGACGAGAAGGACGCCGCGCTGCGCGACCTGGACCGCATCCAGGCCGACGCGCGGCGGGCCCTGGCCAGCCGGCGCATCGACGCGCCGACGCGGGCCTTCCTCGAGGACGTGCGCGATCAGATCGCGCAGGTCAAGTCGCCGCTGGCGGCGTCGCGCTAGGGCCTTAGCCCTTCTTCTTGTAGCCGGCCGGAATCTCGAAGCGCCCGGTGGGGACGCCGGCGACGCTGACGGAAGTCACCTCGACGCGCGCCGAGAAGACCGGCTTGCCCAGTCCGTCGGGGCCCGAGCCGGAATCCATCTTGTGCGCGATGGCCTTCCTGGCCAGGCCGCCGAGGAAACCCGCCACGGCCTCCTGCGCATTGCCGGCCGACAAGTCGTCGCCGGAGGAAGAGGCCTGCGAGGCCTGGGAGCCGGAGTTGGAGCTGGAAGCATACCAGCGCGTGTCGACGACGACGGGGAAGCCCTTGATCGTCGCGATCTTGTCGCGGAAGTCGGTCTGGGCCTTGGCCACGTCCTTGTGGCCCGCCGCCGTCATCATGGCGAGCATGGACAGGCCGAAGGTGCGCGGGTCGCCGACGACGCCGAAGCCTTCCTTGGCGGCGTAGGCCTTGGCGAAGGACTCCTGCTCGGCGTCGGCCTTGCGCAGGTCGGACGTCCAGGGCGTCGTCCAGTAGTCGGCGAGCATGCGGTAATCGGAGGTCTGGCCGGACCGGGTGTCCTCGGTCTCCAGGCGGTAGGTGATGGCATATTTGCGCGCCGTGAAGTCGCCGAAGGTCTTGGTCTGGCCCGTGTCCTTGACGGAGAACTCCGTCTTCTTGATGACGGTCGTCGAGCGCGAGGACCCGCCGCCAGAAGAGCCGGGCTGCGAGCGCGCCTGCCGGGGCTCGCCTTTGGCCGGGGGCATGGAGATGGGCGTCTCGCGATAGGTCTTGTGCTTGGGATCGAGGGTCCAGCGCTTGTCGAGGTCGACGCGCTCGATGGTCACGGCCTCCTTGCCTTTCTTGCCGGAGAAAAACTTCAGAACCGCGCCCGTGAAGCGCTTCGCCTGGTCCTCGCGGGCCTTGAGGCCCGAGACCTGCCGGGTCTCGGTCGCCTGATAGGCGCCGATGCCGCGCAGGCCGCCGCTTTTGAGCGTCTCCTGCACGGTCACGTCGGCGGCGGCGAAGGTCGAGCACAGAAGCAGGGCCGGAACGACGAACGCGCGACAAAAAAGATGGCTTTTGGTCATGGGCGCGATCATACCAGAAATAAACGCGGCCTTGACAGGTCCGAAGCGTCCTGTTATAGTAGCCCAGCGCCCGAACCGCCGAACGGGGTTCCGGGCTTTTTTATTTTATGCTCGAAGACAAGAAGATCGCCGTGGTCGGCGCCGGACACATGGGCCGCGCGCTCATCGGCGGGATGGTGCGCGCCAAGCTCACCGCGCCCAAGAATATCACCGCCTCGCGACGCAGCGAGGAGGCCTTATCCGAGCTGCGCCGCCTTTTCGGCGTCCACGCCGTGGCCGACAACCGCAAGGCCGTGGCGGGCGCCGACATCGTGATCCTGGCCGTCAAGCCGCAGATGTCGGGCGCCGTGCTTTCCGAGCTCTCGTCGCGCGTCTCCAAAAAGCAGCTCATCGTCAGCGTCATGGCGGGCATCACCACGGAGACGATCGCCCGCAAGCTCAAGAAGGCCTGCCCCGTCGTGCGCGCCATGCCCAACACTCCCTGCCTCGTCGACGCCGGAGCGACGGCGATCTGCGCCGGCCGTTACGCCGGCGAGCGGGACCTGGCCCTGGCCGAGGCGATCTTCAAGTCCGTGGGCCTGGTCGTCACCCTGCCCGAGTCCGCCATGGACGCCGTAACCGGCCTTTCCGGCAGCGGGCCGGTCTACCTTTATATGGTCATCGAGGCGATGATCGACGGCGGGGTCAAGATGGGCATCCCCCGCGCCGTCGCCGCCAAGCTGGCCGCTCAGACCGTTTTCGGCGCCGCCAAGCTCGTCATCGAGACGGGCAAGCACCCGGCCATCCTCAAAGACGAGGTCACCACGCCCGGCGGCACCGCCATCAACGCCATCCACACGCTCGAGGCCAAGGGCCTGCGCAGCGTGCTCATCGACGCCGTCGTGACCGCCACCCAGCGGTCGCAGGAGCTGTCCCGTCTCTACGCCGACTAGCATGGACGAGAAGGTCGCCGAACGCATCCCCGAGCCCACCCTCATCACGGCGAGGGAGCACCTCGAGGAGGTCGTCGCGGAGCTGCGCAAGGCCTCGCGCCTGGCCTTGGACATCGAGTCCAACGGCTTCTACGCCTATCGCGAGCGCGTCTGCCTCCTTCAGATCTCCTCTCCCGTCGAGGATTTCATCGTCGACCCGATCGCCGTCAGCGATCTCTCTTGCCTGGCCGAGCCGCTGGCCGACCCCGCCATAGAGAAGATATTCCACGCCGGAGAATACGACGTCCTCTGCCTCAAGCGCGACTACGGCTTCAGCTTCACCAACCTCTTCGACACGATGATCGCCAGCCGCATCCTGGGATTCAAGGAGCTGGGGCTCGCGGCCGCGATCGAGCGCCACTTCGGCGTCAAGCTCTCCAAGAAGCTCCAGCGCGCCGACTGGGGCCGCCGGCCGCTGACGCCCGAGCATCTGCGCTACGCCCAGCTCGACACCCACTACCTCATGCGCCTGGCCGATATCCAGAAGGAGCTGCTGCGCGAGAAGGACCGCCTCGAGGACGCCCGGGAAGCCTTCCATGAGCTGAGCCAAATAGAGCCCGTCATCAGGTCCTTCGATCCCGACGGCTACTGGAAACTGGCCGCGCGCCACGAGTTGTCGGGCGTCCAGGTCGCCTGTCTCAAGGAGATATACCTTTACCGCGAGGAGCAGGCCGCCAGCCGCAACAAGGCCCACTTCCGCGTCATGCCCGACGACCTGATGGTGCGCGTCGCCCAGGCCATGCCGACCGACATGGCGAGCCTCAAGGAAGTGCGCGGCATCACCCCCTACCTATTGCAAAAATACGGGCACGGCCTGCTCAACGCCGTGCGGCGCGGCCAGGAAGCCCAGCCTCTGACGGAGCCGCCCAGGCAAAAGCGCGAGCGCCGGGACATGCGCGAGCACCGCCTCTTCGAGCGCCTGCGGCAGTGGCGCAAGGAGCAGTCCGCCGCCGAGGGCGTCGAGCCGGTGGTGGTGCTATCCAGCGACGCCCTGAAGGAGATCGCGCGCCTGGCCGTCCAGGGCGGAGATCCCTTCTTGCCGCTGAGCCAGCTCAAGCGCTCTCGCTACGAAGCGAGCCTGAAGAAGCTTCTCTCCGAAGACGCTTGAGGCGCCTCGCTTGAGGTGCCTGGCTTTAACCTTTTTAACTTGTTCGAAGAACAAGTTAAAAAGGTTAAAGCCAGGCACCTACGCCAGGTCGGCGCTGCGGAAACAGCCTTTTAGATGATCGTTGACCATGCCCACGGCCTGCATATGGGCATAGACGACGGTCGGCCCGAGGAAGGAAAAGCCCCTCTTCTTGAGGTCCTTGGCCCACGCCTGCGCTTCGGGAGTGGCGGCCGGCAGGTCGCAAAGACGCCGCCGTCGGCCGGTGATCGTCTTGCCGCCCACCCACGACCACATGTATTTGTCGAAGGAGCCGAACTCCCGCCGCACTTCCAGGTAGCGCTTGGCGTTGTTGATCGCGGCCAGAATCTTGGCTCGGTTGCGGACGATGCCGGCGTCGCGCGCCAGGCGCTCCCGGTCGCGCCGGCTGAAGCGCGCCACCTTGCGAAAGTCGAAACCGGCGAAGGCCTTGCGGAAATTCTCGCGCTTGTGGAGAATCGTGCGCCAGGACAGCCCCGCTTGGAAGGTCTCGAGCACGAGGAACTCGTAGATCTTGCGGTCGTCGTGCACGGGCACGCCCCATTCCTCGTCGTGGTAGCGCTCGTAGAGTTCGTCGCCCGCCGTGGCCCAGGGGCAGCGCTTCATCAGTTGTCGAGCTCGAAGTCGATCGGCGCCCCGACCTTGACCGGGATGGGGCCGCTGGCGCCGCGCGCCGGAGAGAACTTCATCAGCCGCGCCGCCTTCTGGGCCGCCGCGTCGAAGTCCGCAGCGCCGGAGGAGCGCGCGACCTCCGAGCCGGTGACGTTGCCGTCGGCGTCGATATGGATGTCGAGCAGGACGTGGCCCTCGCGGTTGGCGCGCCGTTCGGCCTCGGGATAGAAGCGGCGCAGGATCCTCAGGAGCTCGGCGCCGTTGAGCAGCCGCGGCATGACCAGGACGGGCGAGCCTCCGTCGCCCGTGCCGTTGGGCGTGCCGATGTCGGCCCCGGCGCCGTGCCCGCCGACCAGGGCGGAGGTGCCCGTGCCGTTGACCGCTCCCCCGGGAGTCGCCGGGTTGGCCACGGTCTTGTTGGTCTGCGGCGCGTTGGGGATGACGGGCGCCTCCGGCGCGGGCCGCGGCGCCACCTTCTTGAGGCCGGGGCGGGGCAGCACCCAGTCCTTGGCCGAGGCCGGCGGCGCCACCTGCGCCGGCTTTTGGCCGTGGTCGGGCAGCGCCTGGACCCTCGGCGCGTTGGGCACGAACCTCTTGGGGGCGCCCAGCTTGGCCGGCCCCGTGCCCGGCAGAGGGCTCGTCATCGTCAGGTCGATCTCGACGGGGTGGGGCGTGAAATCCGGAAGGCGCAGATACGGGCCGACAGCGAGGATCAGGACGTGGAGCAGCAGCGAGGCGGCGAGACAGTTGCGGAAGAGCCGCTCGTTGTCGGCGGACCACCAGCCCCAAAAGCTCATTTATTGACGACTTCGAGACCGATCTTGCGCACCCCCGCGCCGCGGATGGCGTCGATGGTGCCGATGACGTCGCCGTAGCCGAGGTGCCGGTCCGCCGAGAAGATCACGTGCACGTCGGGCTGCATCTTGACCGTCCCGGCCAGGTCGCGCGACAGCTCGTCGAGCGTCAGAACCTTGCCGCCGACCATGAGGCGCTTTTGGGCGTCCTCCACGATCTGGAAGGCCTCTGTCGCCGCGCGCTCGTGATGGGCGGCGCGGGGCACGTCCACGTTCATGGCGCGCCGGCCGATGAGGGGCGCCGTAGCCATGAAGATGATCAGCACGACGAGCAGGATGTCGACGAGCGGCGTGACGTTGATCGCCGTGATCGGCCCTTCGTTGGAAGAGACCGCCGAAGCCATGGCGTTAGCGGTCCGCGCGGGCCTGCGCCAGGATGAAGCGCCCCAGCGCCTCGGTCCCCGAGAGGAGCTCCTTGACCTTGTTCTGGAAGTAGTTGTAGCTGACCACGCAGGGGATCGCCACGAACAGGCCGACGGCCGTGGCGATGAGAGCCTCGGAGAGGCCCTGCATGACGACCTCCGGCCCGGCGGCGCTGGCCGAGAGGTCGTGGAAGGCCTTGATGACGCCGAGCACGGTGCCGAAGAGGCCGATGAAGGGGGCGTTGCTGCCGAGGGTGCCCAGGATCAGCAGGCGCCGCTCCAGCCACTGCTTCTCGTCGAGGCTGGCGGCCACGAGCAGGTCCTCGATGCCCGCCGCGCCGCCGCGCGATTGCGCGAGCGCGGTCTTGAGGATGCGTCCGGCGGCGCCGTCGTGGCGCTTGACCGTTTTTTCGATGGTCGGCAGGTCCTTGCCCAGCTCCGCCATCAAGGATCCGCGCAGGGCCCGATAGAGCTTTTCCTCCTTCCACAGCAGGATGCCGCGCTCGATGATGGCGCCCAAAGCGACGACGGAGCAGCCGAGCAGCGCCCAGATCACCCAATCGCCGCCGGTCAAGGCCAGGGCCCGGAGAAAGGAGATGTTCATTTAGTCGTTCTTGAACCTCTGGAGGCGCAGCAGCGCCGAGCACAGCTCGGCTTGCACCTGCGGGTTGGTCTCGGTCGAAAGCTGCTGAAGCAGCTCGCGGTACTCGTAGCCGCTTCCAAACACTCCCATATAATGCGCGGACATGGCGCGCGTGAACCAGTCCTGGCTCTGATAGTTGTTCTGCAGCAGCTGCTGGCCGAAGATGTCGCCCATCTTCCACATGCCGGCGGCGGCGTAGAGCTGGATGGCCGGCGAGGGATCGGTGTGCGCGGCGTTGGAGACCTGGATCTCGGCGCTCTGATCGCCCTCGATGAGGAGAGACTCGAGGCCGGCGAAGCGCACGGTGATGTTGTTGGTCTGGCTGAGCGCCTGCTGGAAGAGCGGGAGATACTGCGTATCCTTGGTGTAGGCGAGCGCGACCAGCGCGGCGGCCCGGATCTGCACGTTGCTGGCGGAGCCGGCGGCGCTCTGAAGGGCCGTCTGGAGGTCGAAGTCCGTCGTGCCGGCCAGGCCCTCGGTCAGCAAAAACCCGAGCTCGCTATAGCGCATCTGCAGGTTGTAGCCGTCGACGGTGGAAAGCTGCGTGAGCTCGGCCATGCCGGGATCGGAGGCGGCCACGTCGTCGGGACGCGCGCTCATGCTTCCCTGCAGCAGCCGCAGGAGATTGGCGTTGATCTGCGGATCGATGGGCATGTCGGCCGTGATGTGCGTGCGCGGCGCTTTGATGACGAGAGGCTCCAGCTCATAGACCGTATTGACGGGGTCCGGGATGTTGCCTTGATCCGCCGGGCCGGGAGCCTCCGTGGGCTTGTTGCGCACGTCGGCATTGGCCGCGGCCTGCTTGACGGCGGCGCGCTTCTTGGGGTAGAGTTTGAGCGCGCCGATGCAGAGCTCGGCGACGTTGAAGTCGTAGTTGGTCTCGCGGCCGATGTGGCTGACCAGCCGATCGTAGTCCTCGGCGGTGCCGTTCTCGCCCAGATAGCGGGCCGCCATCGCGCGCACGAGCCAGCTCGGATTGTCGAGGAACGTGCGCAGGCGAAGCAGGCCGGCGGGATCTCCCAACCGCGCCAAGCCCGCGGCCGCGTAGACCTGGAGCACGGGGAAAGGCTCCTTGTCGGCCGCCTGGGAGAGCAGCGACAAGGACTGCTGAGGATGCCCCCAGACCTGCAAGGCCTCGAGCGCCCCGAAGCGCACGGCCGGATCGATGTAGACGAGAGCCTCGTCGAGGACAGGGAGGTCGGCGATGTTCTGCTGCCGGGCCAGGGTCAAGAGCGCCGCGGCGCGCGTCTCGGCGTTGCTCGACCAGCGCGCCAGCTGGACGAGCTGGGCGCGGAAATCGGGGTCGCTGTCGCGGGAGAAGGCCTCGGCCAGCGGCACGCCGATATTGAGGTAGCGGTTGCGCAGGTTGTAGCCGATGGGCGAGCCCAGGCCGACGATGTCGTAGACCGGAGTGCCCTGCGCGCTGGTCAGATCCACCTTTTCCTGGTCGATGTGGTCGACCAGGTTCATCAGCGTGTTGGTGATCTCCGGATCGGTCTTGATCGGCTCCGTCGAGACGGCCACCGACGAGGCCGACGACGCCGATGAGGACGCCTGGTTGCCCGGCACGCTCGCGCAGGCGGCGAGAAGCGGCAAGGCGGCGGCCACGAGCCAGGAGCGGCGCATGTCGGAATCCTACCAAAAATGCGAAGGCGCTTTGACCCTGTAATAAATCCTTAACCGGCCCCGTCTAGACTATGGCATCGGCGCACACAACAGCACGACACCCTAGCTCGACAACAGAGACTCAACTCGATCGCAAAACGTCCCCGGCTCCCTCTCTCCGGCCGGGGACGGTTTTTTCAGAGGGGCTTGCCGACGTCCTGGAAGGGGCGCACCAGCCGCTCGAGCCAGCGCTGGTCCATCTCGTCGAAGGCGGCCGGCTCGTAGCTGTCGACGTCGAGGACGCCGAAGACCTTGCCGGCGAAGTCGAAGACCGGCACGGCGATCTCCGAGACGACCTTCGCGTCGCAGGCGATGTGCTCGGGGCCCAGCGCCTTGACGTCGGAAACGACCAGGGGCAGGCCGCTCTTGAGGACCTTGCCGCAGACGCCGTGCAGGGACAGCGGGTTGCAGGCGGGCTTGTCGCGGTGCGGGCCCAGGGACAGCTCCGCGCCGTTGGGCGCCAGCAAATAGAAGCCGCACCAGGAGTAGGGGCTGCCGCCGAAGTTGTCCCAGAGCGCCTCGATGACGTCGCGCATCATGCGGTCCGTCGTCAGCTGCCGCCGGCGCCACTTGCCCTCCAGGGTCTTATGGACGCGGTCATAGCGCGCCCGCGAGGGGCGCTGCTTGAGCTTCTGCATCTCCTCGATGCGCTTGGAAATCTCGTCTAGCTCTTCAGCCATGGGCGATCAATTGTCCGCAGGCTCCCTGGATGTCGCGGCCCAGATTCTGCCGCACGGTGGCGTGAATGCCGGCCGAAAGCAGCCGGCTCTGGAATTGCCTCGCGTTCTCTTCCGGGGTGGCTTGATGCGGCGTGTCCGTCTGGTTAAAGATGATCAAATTGACGTGCAGCAGTTCAACCGGGCCGCTGGCCTTGACGAAGTCGACGAGCTTCTCGGCGTCGGAAGCGCAGTCGTTCTCCCCGCGCAGCAGCACGTATTCCAGGAAGACCTTCCGGTTGGTCTTGGCGACGAAATCGCGCAGGGCCTTCGAGAGCCTGGCCAGCGGATAGGCCTTGTTGACGGGCACGAGCTTGGTCCGCAGCGCGTCGTCGGCGGAGTGCAGGGAAAGCGCCAGATTGACTTGCGGGAAGTCGTCGGCGAAGCGCTCGATGCCCGGGACCAGGCCCGACGTGGAGACGGAGATGTGCCGCGCCCCGATGCCGAACGACTTCTGGTCCATCAGCGAGCGCAGGCTCTCGGCCACCTCGTCGTAGCAGGCGAAGGGCTCGCCCATGCCCATGTAGACGACGTTGTCCAGGCGCCCCGGAAGACTCTCGCGCCGCATGTATTGGCGCCAGAACAGGACCTGGTCGGTGATCTCCTCCGGGGTGAGGTTTCGAGACAGCCCCATCAGGCCCGTGGCGCAGAAAGTGCAGCCGATGGCGCAGCCGACTTGGCTGGAAATGCAGGTCGTCCAGCGGCTAACGCTTGGCCGCAGCAGCACCGTCTCCACGACCTTGCCGTCGGAAAGCTTGAGCAGCGCCTTGCGCGCGCGGCCGTCGTCCGAGACGCGCAGGCGCTCGAGGGCGTGGCTCATGAAGGCCACGCCGGCGGAAAGGCTCTTGCGCAGGTCGGCCGGCAGCACGGCGATGTCCTCGAAGGAGGACGCGGCCTCCGAGAAAGCGGCGCGGCGGATCTGGTCGAGACGGTAGGAGGGCGCCCCGGCGCCCGCAAGCGCCGCGGCGACGCGCGACAGGTTCACCTCAGTACGTCGCCTCCATCACGTCGGGGTGCTCCATGAGCCTCTTCATGACGCGCTCCTGGACGCGGCGGCCCCCGGAAGTGAACCACTCGCTGTAATAGACGCCGCCCCGCTTCATGACCTTGCGGCGGATGACGTGGAGGTTGGACTCCTGGAAGATGCGCTCGATGGAGGTGATGGCCTCGGGGTCGAACTTGCAGATGATGCGGTAATGGTGGCGCTCCTGCCACTCGTCGATGATCGTGTCGAGCGGAGTGAAGGCGAGCTGGACGAACAAGACGGTCACGGTGGCCACCGAGCATAGGAAATAGTCGCCGAAGCCCAGGCCCATGCCGACGGCGGCTACGGTCCAGATGGTGGCCGCCGTCGTCAGGCCGACGACGTGCTCGCCGTCTCGCAGGATCGCGCCGGCGCCGAGAAAGCCGATGCCGGCGATGATCTGCGCCGGGACGTGCGCGTCGCGCACGTCGAAGGCCTTGAGCGAGACGATCGTGAACAGGGCCGCGCCCACGCAGATGAGGATGTTGGTGCGCAGGCCGGCGACCTTGTTGCTGACTTCGCGCTCGAGGCCGATGGTGCCGCCCATGACGACGGCGGCGAAGACCTTGAGGACGTCCGGATGAAGGTGTGTCAGAAATCCCATCGCGCCTCCTAGCAGACCCCGGCCGGCGCCCGCGCCGCCGCGGCGCGCAAGGCCTTGGCGGCGGCCTCGCGCCCCGAGCGGATGCAGTCCGGGATTCCCACGCCGAAATAGGAGCAGCCCGCGAGCACCAGGCCCGGATGGCCCTGCACGCAGGAGTCCAGCCGCTTGAGGCGCAGCTGGTGGCCGACGGTGTACTGCGGGTTGGCCCGCACCCAGCGAAACACCCGGGTCAGACGCGGGTGCGCCTCGCCGATGCCCAGGATCTCCTTGAGCTCGCCGCGCGCCTGGCGGGCGATCTGCGAGTCGTCGGCGTCGACGCAGGCGTCGCGGCCCGCGCCCCCGAGGAAGGAGCGGATGAGCGCGTGGCCGGCGGGAGCCCTGTTGGGAAACTTCGAGGAGGTGTAAGTCGCCGCGACGGTGGCCTTGCCTTGGGAGCGGGGCACGATGAAGCCGAAGCCCGAAGGCTCGCTCTTGAGCGCGCCCGGCTCGAAGAGCATCGAAACGGTGGCCGTCGAGGCGAAGGGGATCTCGCGCAGCACGTGAGAGAGCTCGAAATCGTAGTCGCCGACGACCTGCGCCAGCGCGTTGGCCGGAAGGGCGCAGATCACGGCGTCGGCCGAGAGGACCGTCTCCCCCGCCTGGATATGCCACTGCCCGCCCCGCCGGCGCAGGGAAGAAACGGGCGCGCCGGTGCGCACCGTCTGGGGGGGCAGCTTGAGGGTCAAGGCCTCCACCAGGCGTCCGAGGCCGCCCCGCAGCGTCATGAAGGTCGTCAGCTCCGGGTCGGCCTTGCGGGCCTTGCGCTTGAGCATCGCGCGCGCCAGCCCCCCCTGCCGCTCCATCTCGCGCAGCTGAGGGAAGGTCGCCGCCAGGCTCATCTGCTGCGGGTCGCCCGCGTAGATGCCGGACAGCATGGGGCCGATGAGGCGCTCGTAGGCCTCCGGGCCCAGGCGCCGGCGCGCGAACGCCGCCAGAGACTCGTCGAGCGTCTCGGGCCCCGGCTTCAGGAAGTATTCCAGCGCCATGCGGGCCTTGCCCTTCCAGGTGAAAAGATCGCAGAGCAGAAAGGACAGCAGCCGCCGCTGCGGAATCGCCTTGAGCCGCCCCTCCCAGAGCACCGAGACCTTCGGGTCGCCTTCCGTGCCGACGAGGTCCAAGGAAAGGCCGAGCTCGCGGACGAGCTCGAGCGCCTGCGGCTTATAGGTGATGAAGGAGTCGGGACCGCCCTCGATGACGGCCCCGTCGCGAGACTCCGTCACGATCTTGCCGCCGACGCGCGAGGAAGACTCAAGCACCACGACGGAGATGTTGCGGCGCTCGGCCTGGGCCTTCTTGTGCAGCTCGTAGGCGGCCGTCAGGCCGGTGATGCCGGCCCCGAGCACGACGAAGCGGGATTCAGCGGCTGTATTCATGCACCCATTCGACGACGGCCTTGACGCTGCTGACGGGCGTCTGCGGCAGCAGGCCGTGTCCCAGATTGAAGATGAAGCCGCGGCGTCCGGCGGCCTGCCGCAGCACGTCTTGGACGGCTTTCTTGAGCTCCCGCCGGGGAGCCAGCAACAGCGCCGGATCGAGGTTTCCCTGGATGCCGCGCGCGCCCACGCGCCGCCAAGCCTGCGAAAGCTCGACACGCCAGTCGACGCCGATCACGTCGCCGCCGGCCGAGGCGAAATCCTCCAGGAACCCGGCCGTCCCGGTGCCGAAGTGGATGACGGGCACGCCGGTCTTGCGCGCCGCCGTCAGGACGAAGCGGGAGTGCGGCAGGACGAAGCGGCGGTATTGCGAGGGCGACAGCGCCCCGATCCAGCTGTCGAAGAGCTGCACGGCCTGCGCCCCGGCGCGGACTTGCCCGGCCAAGTAGTCCGCGGTGACGCGGCGCAGCTTTCGCATGAGCAAATCCCAGGCGGCGGGCTGCTCGTGCATGAAGGTCTTGGTCCTGGCGAAGTCCTTGGAGGGGCCCCCCTCGATGAGGTAGCTGGCGAGCGTGAAGGGAGCGCCGGCAAAGCCGATGAGCGGCCGGGGCGCGAGCGCCCGGCTCGCCAAGCGCGCGGCGGAGAAGACGCAGCCGAGGCCTTCCTCGACGTCGAAGTCTTTGAGACGCCGCACGTCGGCGGCGCGGCGCACGGGGTTGTCGATGACCGGCGCGGGCGCGAAGCGCAGCCGCGCGCCCATCGGCTCCAAAGGCAGCAGGATGTCCGCGAACAAGATCCCGGCGTCCACGGGCATGGCGCGCGCCGGCTGCAGCGTGACCTCGCAGGCGAGCTCCGGCGTCTTGGCCAGTTGGAGAATCGAGTAGCGCTTGCGCAGCGCGCGATACTCCTCCATGTAACGCCCGGCCTGTCGCATGAACCAGACCGGGGTCCTGTCGACGGACTGGCGGCGACAGGCCCGCAGGAAGCGTCTTTCTGGCAAGGACATGAACACCGAATTTTATCAAAAGGACGGGCCTCCTGGTTGTCCCGCTAGCGCCTCTTCAGGCTAAAATATCCGGATGCGCCATTGGATCGCGGCGGCGGCCGCGCTGATCTTGGCCCGCTCGCCCGTCTTCGCGGCCGCTTCCCGGACGCCCGCCTCGCAGCGCCGCGCCCTGTCGCGCATCGCCGAGTGCCTCGGGCGGCTGAGGCGCCAGACGCTGCGCTCGGCGGCGCCCCGAAGCCCGCTGCTGATCCCCGGATGCCTCCACGCCACGGTCGTCGCCGCCGGCGAGGAGGATTTCGTCCTCGAAGACTTGAAGATGTATCCTTACGACGGGAAATCCGGCTGCCGGGAAAACGGGACGCCGGCCGCCCCGGCCGCCGGCGACCTCGTCGACTATCCCTACGTCCACCTCCTGGCGATCCCCTTTTCGCGGATCACTGGAGACGAGGACCCGAAGGCTTTGAGCCTGACGCGCATTTGGTCCGACGCTTGGGACGCGGCCGCCGGCTTCATCCCCGACGAAAGGCAAAGACTGCTGGCCGTCAATCCGCCGGCCGAGCGTTCGCAAGACCAGCTCCACATCCACATCATGCGTCTCAAGGGGAACGTCCGATTCGCCGCAGCCGAGCGCGTGGACGATCTCGGCGGCTCATCCGTGTGGACGGCCGCCGCGCGCAGCGCCCGGAAGCTCGGTCTCAAGCCGGGCTCCTTCGGCATCGCCGTCGCCCGCGATCCCGGCGGGAAAGGCTACCGCGTCGCGGCCGTCGGCGGCAGCCCGGAAAGGCGCTTCGGGCGGCTCTGCGCCGACTGAGCCGAGCCGCCGCCTTAGACGGCCAGCAAGGTGTCGGCGGTGCGCAGGATCTCGAGCAGGGAATCGGCCGTCTTGGCGCGCAGGAGCTTTCGGCGCAGGTTCTCGTTGGTGACCAGCGAAGCGATGCGCCCCAGCACCTTGAGCTGGATGACCGGAGAAGCGGCCGGAGTCAGGATCAGGAAGACGAGGCGCACGGGCGCGCTGTCGGGCGCGGGGAAAGGCACGGGCTTGGCGAAGCGCCCGACGGCCACCAGCGGCCGGTCGAGATTGAGCAGGCGGCCGTGGGGCACGGCTACGCCCCGGCCCACGGCGCTGGAGAACTTCATCTCGCGCTCCCAGACGACCTGAAGAGCCTCCGCTTCCTTGAGCGCGGGATGCGCGGCGGCGAGCTTTCCGAGCAGCTGGGTGATCGCGGAGCGCCGGTCGGCGGCCTGGAGGTTGACCAGCGCGGCCGAGGGCACGAGCACGTCCATGAACGACCAGGCTTGCGGCAAGTCGAACTCGTCGTGGACCTCGCCGATGAGCTCCTCGATGATGTCTTCAAGCGTCAGCAGGCCCACCACCTGTCCTAGGCCGTTGCGCACGATGGCCATGTGGATGCCCTTGTCCGGGAAGTATTTCAGGAGCTTCTCCAGCGGATCCGACTCGAGGACCTCGGCGACGTCGCGGCGGGCGTGCTTGAGCTCGGGCACCTTGCCGTCCTGGGACTTGAGCAGCAGGTCCTTGACGTGCACCATGCCGACGACCCGGTCGAGCCCGTCCTCGCACAGGGGATAGCGCGAGTAGCGCCGGCCGCGGATGATCTCCCGGTTCTCGGCCCAGCTCTTGCCCAGAGACAAGTAAGCGATCTTGTCGCGGGGCGTCATCGCCTCCGAGACCCTGGCCTTGCCGAAGTCGAAGAGGTTTTCGAGCAGCAGCAGGCGCTCGAGTGGCAGGGTGCCGCGCTCCTGCGTCTCGCCAAGCAGGATGCGCATTTCCTCCTCGGAGAGCGCCGACTCGCTCTGAGCCGCGGGACCCAGGCCCATGAGGCGCAGCAGCGAGACGGTGCACCAGGACATGAAACGCACGGGCAGCCGGAAAGTCAGGGCGAAGAGCTGCAGGGGGTAGGCGCCCCACAACGCGATCATCTCGGCTTTCTGAAGTCCCACGCCGCGCGGCAGCAGCTCGCCAAAGAGGCTTTGCAGCCAAGACAACAGCAGCAGGCCCAGCGCGTACGACAGCCCGAAGAGGGCCCTCGGCGACAAAAGCGGCGACCAGCCGCCCATGCCCGAGCGCAGCCAGCCCGCCACCGCGGGCTCCCCGATCCAGCCGATCGCCAGGGCGATGAAGGTCATGCCCAGCTGGATCGCGGCCAGGTAATCGTCGAGACGGGCCTGGACCTCCTGCACGCGCAGGGCGCGGACGTTGCCGCGGCGCGCCAGCATCTCGATGCGGGAGGCGCGCACCCGCACGAGGGAATATTCCATCAAGACGAAGAGCGCGTTGAGCCCGATGAGCAGGAGGACCACCAGAAGCAGGGCGGGCATGCCGACGACTATATAATTATTGCGCCAAGTGTGCTATTATAGGGGAACCCCTTATGGATCAAGCCCAGCCGGCGTTCAAGCCGCTCAAGGAGATCGGCCAACTGCCGCTCTCGGACACCAGCGACCTGAAGTTCTACGTTGACGAATACAAGGGCTACAAGTACGGCTCGATCCGCACCTTCGTCAAAGGCGAGTCCTACTCGGGTCCGACCAAGTCCGGCATCACCTTCAACCCCTCCATCCTCGAGGGCATCCTCGACGCCCTGGGAAAGCTTCCCTCGGAGCCGACCGATCTCGGCGAGCGGGAGTTGGCGCGCTTTCCCAAGAAGATGGGCAGCGAGCTCGTCGTGCGCATCACCATCTTCAAGGACGCCACCGGCGTCGACCTGCGCGAGTGGGTCGAGGACGTGACCTACAAGGGCTGGTCCAAGAAAGGCGTGCGCATTCCTTATAAGGACCTGCCCAAGGCCCGCGATTTCCTCAAGGCTATGCAGCCGCTCATCGCCCGCGAGGGCAAAGTCAAGCCCGCCGAATAAGCCTCAGTTCGAGCTCGCGCGCCAATTCCAGGCGGGTCCTCAAAGCGCGCGGGAGATAGCCGACGGCCAGGGCCCGGTCATAGACCCCCAGCGCCTGCCGATGGCGCCCCGCGCGCGACAAGGCGATGGCTCGCCACCAATAGGCATAGGTAGGCGCCGGATCGACAGCCAGCAGGAGGCGGCATCCGCGTGCCAACTTCTCCCACCGCTGGTGCCATAGGTCATCCCACGCCAGGGCGTAATGCCGGTCCAGCGCCAGGGAGTCCGGAAAGACCGGAGAGCCCCAGACGCGGCTCATGCGGGCATAGTTGCGGCTCAACGCGGACTCGTCGGCGCGCAGGAGCTTTTCATGCCGGACGGCGATGTCGCCGCGATACAGGATGCGCGATCCCCGCTTCCGGGCCGTCAGGCAGAAGTCGGCGTCCTCGTATTGCTGGCGCAGGCTCTCCCTGAAATTTGTTCTCTGGAAGAGCTCTCCGCGCACGAGCATGCAGGTTCCCGCGACTCCGTCGCAGTAGCGGACGTAATTTCTCTGACCCAGGTCCGGTTCTTCGCGGCCGTGCTGGGCCCTCCACAGAAACATCTCGGCGCCGCAGATTCTCCCATCCGGATAGACGCTTCGGCAGCCCACGATGTCGGTCGTCGGGCCGGCCTCCAGGGCCGCGCCCAAAAGGCGCGCCAGCCATCCCGGAGACGCCGCGGCGTCGTCATCGAGGAAGGCGTGCCAGGCGGCGGGAAACCGGGCGACGGCCTCGTTGAGGGCGGCGGCCTTGCCTTTGTTGCTCGAATGGTTCAGGAAGTGGAGGCGGCGGCGGCGAGCGTATCGGCGCAGAAAGCCTTCCGTCCCGTCCCGAGAACCGTTATTGACCACGATCAGCCGATAAGCGACGCCGCGCGTGTGGCGTTCGATGGACTCCAGGCACCGCCTCAGGGAAGGCAAGGCGTTATGCGTGACGACCGTCAGCGAAACGGCCCGGGAGTCCGAAGCGCTCATGCGACGGCGAATCCGGAGGGCTCGAACTGGATCTGCCGCGGCTTGCGCTCGACGTCGATGCCGTGGCGCATCGCGCAGGCATGAAGGGCCTGGTAGCGCCCGCGCCGGACCTCATAGGTGTTGAAACCGTCGCGCGTGGACCAGCGCCGGCGGTCCGTCAGGGGTTGCGCGACGCCGAACTCCCGGCGATGCGCGTCCAAAAAGGACCCCTTCGTGATCTCGCAGCAGGAGATCGCGACCTTGTCGACGAGCCCGCTGTGACGCCGCAGAAACTCGAGCGTCAGACGAAAATCCTCCTCGGTCTCGCCGGGAAAGCCGACCATCAGGAACAGCTTGACCCTGATGCCCGCGGCCTCCGTGTCCCGAATGACGCGCTCGGCGTCCGAGACCTTGAAGTTCTTGCCTATCAGGTCGATGACGCGCTGGCTGGCGCTTTCCATGCCGTAGGCCAGCATCTGGCAGCCGCCCCAGCGCAGCTCGCGCAGCAAGGCCGGCGTCATCGTCGGATGAAGAATGGCCATGCCGCCCCATCCAAAATCATGCCGCCGGCGCGCCGAGGCCCGCTCCAAGCGGATCGGGGCCAGGAGACGGGAGAGCCTGGACAGCCGGCGGACGTCCCCGTTGACGAGCGAATCTCCGAATTCGATATAGTATCTCTCCGGATAAAGGCCGAGCTGGTGCCTGATTTCCGCCGCAATGCGCTCCGGGCTCATACGCCGATAGACCTTCTGCTGCAGGATGTGCGTGCAGAAGGCGCAGGCTCTGACGCAGCCCCGGCTGCCGTTGAGAAACAGCCGCTCGAGGTCGTACTGGCTCAAGTCGAAGCCGCTAAAATCCATGAAGGGCAGCGTGTCGAGATCCCGGATCTCCTCCGGCTCTCCCCCGTCCACGATGCGGCCCGCTTCCTTGAGCAGCAGACCCTTGATCGGACCGCGCGGGCGCCCCGCCCGGCGATCGAACTTCCGCGCCAGCTCGACGATGCTTTTGTCCGCCTCGCCCAAGGCGACGGCATCGACGGTCTCATGCCCCAAGAGTTCGCCGGCCATGGTCTCCCGCAGGCACTGCGGACCGCCTAACACCACGAAGGTCTTGGGCGCGCGCTTTTTGACCCGCTCGGCCAGCGCCAAGCTGCTCTCCTCGGTGGCCTGCAGGACGGAGAAGCCCACGATATCGGGGGCGTGAGACAAGATTTCGGCCGCCTGCGCGTCCATCACCCGCCCGAAAAACCGCCTCGGACGCAGAAGGGCGCCCATGAAGTCCTCCGGATAATCGAAGTGCAGCGGCCGCTCGCGGCCGAGGCGCCGCGCCAAGGCCAGCCGGGCGCCCAGGCTGGCGTCGCAGACGGCCGGGGCGAATCCCGCCGCCTTCAAATGGGCGCTCAAGAGGGCGATGGCGTTCGAAGGGCCGCGGCCGACGAAGGCGGGGGCTTGCACTAAGACGACGCGGGGACCGGTTTGCACAACGAGACGTAGTGTATTATCCTATCAACGGTTAGTCCATGACTAAACCAGAAAAGCCCGAAGGCCCGCGCAAAGACGGCAAAAAGCGCCGCTATGTCGCTCCGACCTTAGTGATCGCGGGCAGCCTGCTGGCCATGTCGCAAAAGGGCTTGATGGCCACCTCTATTCCCGGCTGAAGCGCCGCAACGGCCCGTCCCTCATGCCTTCCTCGCCGTTGGTCAGCGTCCTCCTGACGACCTATAACCGCCTGGCCTTCCTGAAAACCGCGCTTCGGAGCGTGCGCCGCCAGACCTTCCGCGACCTGGAAACGATCGTCCTGGACGGAGGATCGGCCGACGACTCTCTGCGCTGGCTGGACCAAAACCTGCACTCCGGCGAGAGGCTCATCAGGCTGGAGGCAAACCCCGGCCCGGTCGCCTTGATGAACGCGGGCCTCCGAGCCGCCGGCGGACGGTTCGTCGCTTTTCTGGAGGCGGACGATTACTGGCTGCCCGATTATTTGGAGTCCATGCTCCGGGAGTTCCGCGCCGGCGCGGTGCAATGGGTCTCCTCCGGCTGCCGCATCATCGAGGGCCGGCGCGTCATCGGCGCCGTCGACGCCCGCGGAACGCGCCTGCCCCGTCACGATCCGCTGCTTTTGAAGCTGACCGGCTGCAACATCCACTGCCTGATGTCGATGAGCATGGCTCGCCGGTCGATCTTCTCGGAGATAGGCCTCTTCGATCCGGCCTATAAGTGGATCGGGATGGACATGGATTTCGTCTGCAGGCTGGCCCTGGCGCGGGGCCCGCGGGCGTTCGGCCACGCCGATCGAATCCTGGCCGTGCGCCGTCACCACCCCGAGCAGATCACGGATGTGCCGGGACCCTGGCATTGGAAGACGCCGACGCCTTGGGGCCGGGACTGCGTCGCAAGCCCCAGGCAGCGCGAATTCTACCTGGACTTGGCGCTCTACTATTGCCGCTACCGCAACGAGATCGAAGCCGCTCTGAAAGAAAGCGGCGAGAAGCCTCAATAGTCGAGCTTGCTCTCGTATAGATCGCAGGCCAGGCCCAGGCTTTTGGCGAGCTTGGCCGCGCGGCGGCAGCGATCGACTCGGATCTCGTGGGTGTTCGAACCGTCGGGAAGGGCCCAGCGGGTCCTGTCCGCCACGGGCGCCGCTATGCCGTAGGCGCGCGGGCGCACATCCAGGTCGCTGCCCAGCGCCATTTCGGAGAAGGAGATGCTGACCCGGGTGACGTGCTCGGCGTTTCGACGAAGGAAGTCGAACGTTTTCTGGACGTCCTTTTCGGTCTCGCCGGGGAAGCCGAACTGGAGATAAAGCTGCGTCCCGATCCCGGCTTTTCGAGTGTTCCGAATGACGGCCTCGGCATCCTGGATCGAGAATCTCTTGGCCATCGCATCCACGACCTTTTGGCTCGCGCTTTCCAACCCATAGGACAGCCTGACGCATCCGGACGCCCTCAGTTTTTTCAGCACCGCCGGCGTCATGGTCGGGTGCAGAATGGCCATGCCGGACCAGAAGAAGGCGCCCTTCTCTCCGAGCTTGGCCAGCCGCTCCAAACGCCAGGAGGCCAGCAAATCGGCCAGCTTGGCCAGCCGCGCGATGTTCCCGTTGACCAAAGAGTCGCTGAAATCGATGAAGCGCCGCTCCGGGAAATTGCGCAGCGCGTTCTGGACTTCCAGCAGGCTCCTTTCCGGGCTCATGGCCGCAAAGCGCTTCTGCTGCAAAAAATGGGTGCAAAATCGGCAGCGCCGGAAGCAGCTCCTGACGGTATTGAGGTAGATGCGATCGCCCTCGTAATCCTCCATCGGGAAGCCGCCAAAATCCAGGAAGGGCAGGGAGTCGATGGGCTCATCCCACGCGGCCTCGCCTCCGTCCAGAACGCGGCTGCCGCGCTTCAAGATCACTCCGGGGATCAAAGGCATATCGCGGCCCCGAAGCTCGGAGCGGGCGCGCATCAGCCTGGGAAAGGAATCGTCGGCCTCGCCGGACACGACGGCATCGACGCTGGGCTCGCGGATGTATTCTCCGGCGCGGCACTGCCTCAGGCAGTCCGGGCCGCCGAAGACCACGAAGCACCCGGGCTTTCGCCGCTTGATCTCGCCGGCCAGGGCGAGGCTCCATTTTCGCGTGTAGCTCAAGACGCAGAACGCCGCCACGTCGGGCTCGGACTCAAGGATCTTATCCGCCTCCCGCTCCAAGAAGGTCTCCACGAGGCGGGGATTGGCCTTGAGCGCCTCGTGATACTCGTCATGAGCGCAAAAGGTTCGTTTGAGGGCCGCGGAAAGGGCCTTGCGCACGCGCGTGCTCGAATCGACGATCACGGGCGGGAAGCCGGCTTTTTTCGAGTGCGCCTGAAGCAAAGCCAGGCCGTTGGACGGCGTGATCCAGTCGTAGGAAGGCGGCTGAATCAGGGTCAGCCGCGCGTTATCGCCGGGCACGAGATACCTCCGAGGAACTGAAACGCCACGGAAGGGAAATGATAATAATTTAAGCCTGCCCCTCGCCACGCAAGCCGAGATGCCTCCGAGCTTCCGCCCCCGGCCCGGGCAATAAGCTACAATCCCGGCCGATGGCCCCCCGAGCGCGGCGCCTGGCGAGCATCATCGTCCCGTGCTGGAACAATCTAGAGCATACCCGCCGCTGCGCGGCGAGCATTCTCGAGAAGACCCAAGCGCCCTTTGAGCTGATTTTCGTCGACAACGGCTCGACCGACGGCACCGGGGCCTACCTCAAGGCGCTCAGCCGCGAAACCGGCGCGCGGGTCCTTGCCAATCGCCGCAATCTGGGGTTCGGCCCCGCGATCAACCAAGGCATGCGGGCGGCCGCCGGCGCCTACCTCGTCTGGCTCAACAACGACGCCGTCGTCACCACGGGCTGGCTCGAGCGCCTCAGCGACTGCGCCGAGCGCTCTTCGTCGACGGGAGCGGTCGGCCCCCACGTCAATTCGGACGGGCTGCCTCCAAGCCGTCCGCGCTCGACTCCGGAGCAGATCGCGGCCCTCCTCGCGATGAAGAAAAATCGACGCTCGCGGGTCGTGCCCTGGCTCACAGGCTTCTGCCTGCTGCTCAAGCGGCGGGCCGCGGAGCAGGTGGGCCTTCTGGACGAACGCTTTCGCATGGGAACCTTCGAGGACTACGATTACTGCCTGCGGCTGCGGCAGGCCGGCTATCGCGTCGTCCTGGCCGAGGACGCGTACGTCCACCACCACTGGCACGGGTCGCTGACGTCGCTTAAAGGTCATGGGCGCCTCACCGCGGCCAACCGCCGACTTTTTGTCGACAAGTGGTGCCGCGTGTTCCTGGACTCGCTGGCGGGCGCCCAGCCCATCCAAGCGCTCGAAGACCCCTTTTGGACCCCTCGCGTCGGGAAATGAGGGAGGGCACCCCTGGCCGCCCGCGAAATTCGATAAAATAAAAAAACCCATGGCCCACGACGACAGATGAGCGGCGAAGTCCTGGCCCCCGCCACCGCGCGGAAAGACCCGCCGAAAGCGTTTCCCTACTGGAATCTCCTCTACGAGATGACGCGCTGCGAGTTCAAGCTGCGCGACCAAGGGACCGCCTTGGGCTTCTTCTGGACCTTGCTCAATCCGGCGATCCAGTTCGCCGTGATGTACGAGCTCTTCACCAAATGGATGGGCTCGCAGGTCCCCAACTACGCTCTTTATCTGATCATCGGCCTTTTGCAATGGGGATTTTTCGCCAACGGGACGTGCATGGCCCTGATGAGCCTGCGCGCCAAGCAGGGCATCGCCCAGGGCTTCAAGTTCCCTCGCGAGATCATCGTCCTTTCCACGATCGGGACCATCCTCTGGTCGCACCTGCTCGAGCTCTCGATCGTGCTGGCGTTCCTGCTCCTGTTCACCCACACGCTGTCGTGGACCTGGATCTATGTGCCTCTGCTCATCGCCATCGAGGTGCTGTGGACGGCGGGAATATCTCTTTTCCTGGCGCGCTGGGCGGTGGAGTTCCGGGACCTCGACCGCATCTGGTCGATCCTGATGCAGGCCGGCTTTTTCGTCACGCCCGTTTTCTATCCTCTAAAGATCATCGCCAAGAGCAAGCGCTTCTGGCTGGAGCTCAACCCCCTGGTCCACATCATGGACGGCATGCGCGCGTGCCTCCTGCGCAACCAGACTCCGCCCGACTGGATCGTGGCCCTGCTGGTCGTCGGAGGCGGCGGCCTGATGTACGGCGGCCTGCTGTGGTTTCGGGCTCATGAGGGGACCATCGTGGACCACCTCTGATCATGGACCGGACGATCCTCCGCCTCAAGGACGTAGGCAAGCGCTTCTACCTGACGACGCGCTCCGAAAGGACGGTGTTCAAGACGTTCATGCGCCACCTCACGGGCCAGGAAGGCCAGCGGGAACTCTGGGCCCTGCGCGGTGTCAACCTGGACGTGGCGGAAGGAGAGGTCCTGGGCGTCATCGGCGCCAATGGAGCCGGCAAGAGCACGCTGCTCTCGATCATGGCCGGCATCATGGACCCTACCGAAGGGACCGTCGAGCGCGAAAAGGAGGTCCGCACTCCTTTTCTGGGCCTTGGCGCCGGCATGCAGCCCGAACTCGGCCTCGAGGACAACATCCGGCTCTGCTCGGCCCTGCTCGGCCTGTCGCGCAAGGACTGCGACGAGCGCCTGGAGAAGATCCTCGCTTTCGGAGGGCTGGAGCCCTACCGCCATGCCAAGCTCAGCGAGCTGTCCTCCGGCTATCAGATGCGCGTGGCGTTTGCGACGGCGTTCCACACCGACTCCGATTTCCTGATCATCGACGAGAGCATGGCGGCCGGCGACATGCAATTCAAGGAGAAGTGCATGCGCAAGTTCGAGGAATACCTCGCCCAAAAGAAGACCATCGTGCTGGTCAGCCACGAGATGGGCGCCATCCGCGAGATCTGCGGACGCTGCCTCTATTTGCGCGACGGCCGCCAAGTCGCCCTGGGGCCGACCGACGAGGTGGCGCTGCTTTACGAGCAGGATTGCGCCGCGAAGATCGCGGCGCAAACGCCCGAAGGGGCATGAACTCGTTGCCCGGCCGCTACTCGTCCTTCATGGGAATACTGTTATAATTAACGCGCTTGCCAAACATCCCGTCCCCAACCAAGGTGAACCCATGATCGCCACTCGCCTGCGCAACACCCCCGTGGCTGCGGCAGCGGTTTTGATGTGGGTCTCCTGCGCGCCGTGCCTCGCCTCCGCTCCGATTCAGCCAAGCCCGGCGGCGCCGATCGTCGGCCAGATGGTGGCCCATATCCTCGAAGTCGACCACTACGCCCACCATCCCCTCGACGAAAAGACGTCTGAAAATTTCCTCAAGACCTACCTCGACACCTTCGATTACAACCGGATGTTCTTCACGAAAGCCGATATCGACGAGTTCGGGGCGCGCTACGGCAAGACGCTGTGCGACCGTCTAAAGGAAGGAGACGTCTCGCCCGCCTTCGACATCTTCGGCCGCTTCATGACCCGGCTGCAGCAGCGCGAGGCCTGGGTCGAGAAGCTCACTTCGTCCACCTTCGATTTCGGCGCCAACGAGAGCATGGTCATCGACCGCCACGATCTGCCCTGGCCGGCCAACGAGAAGGAGGCGCAGGAGCTGTGGCGCCAGAGGGTCAAATACGAGATCCTGCAGGAAAAGCTCAACGGCACCAAGCCCGCCGACCAAGCCAAGAACGTCGACTCGCGCTACAAGCGCCTGCTGCAGAGCTATCAGGAGTTCGACTCCAGCGACATCATGCAGGCCTACCTGACGTCGCTGACCCACACCTTCGACCCGCACTCCGACTACATGGCGGCGGCCCAAAAGGAGAATTTCGACATCAGCATGCGCCTGTCGCTCGTCGGCATCGGCGCCGTCCTGCGCGAGGGGGACGGCTACGCCCGCATCGTCTCGCTGGTGCCGGGCGGCCCGGCCGACAAGGACAAGCGGCTCAAGCCCAACGACAAGATCGAGGCCGTGGCTCAAGGCGACGGGCCTTGGGTAGACGCCGTGGGCATGAAGCTCGACCGGCTCGTGGAGCTCATTCGGGGCGAGAAAGGCACCGTCGTGCGCCTCAAGGTCATCCCCAACGACGCCATCGATCCGTCCACGCGGGTCATCATCCCGCTCGTGCGCGACGAGATCAAGCTCACCGACCAGGAAGCCAAGGCCGAGATCATCAACCTGCCGGCCAACGGCCGCGACTTCAAGATCGGCGTCATCGACCTGCCGTCGTTCTACGCCGACATGAAGACCGTCATCGATCCCAAGAGCACGACGCGCGACGTCGAGAAGCTCATCGTCGGGCTCAAGAAGCGCGGCATAGACGGCCTCATCATGGACATCCGCCGCAACGGCGGCGGCTCGCTCTCCGAGGCGGTGGCCCTGACCGGGCTGTTCATTCCGGAGGGGCCCGTCGTGCAGGTCAAAGACGCCCACGGGCTCATCAAGGTCCTGCGCGACACCGACGCCGGGGAGCTCTACGGCGGCCCGATGATCGTGCTGACCAGCCATGCCTCGGCCTCCGCGTCGGAGATCTTCTCCGGCGCCCTCCAGGACTACGGCCGGGCCCTGGTCGTGGGCGAAAAGAGCACCTTCGGCAAGGGCACGGTGCAGTCGATCATCGACCTGTCCCAGTACCTGCCGGCGGCGCTCAAGGACTTCGACCCCGGGGCGGTCAAGCTCACGATCCAGAAGTTCTACCGCATCTCCGGAGGCTCGACCCAGAACCGCGGCGTCATCCCCGACGTCCAGCTTCCCTCGATCGACGACTACCTCGACATCGCCGAGAAGGCGCTGCCCAACGCCATGCCTTACGACGAAGTCGAGCCCGCGCAGTACGCTCGCGTGGATTACTTCACCACGCCGCAGCTCAAGGACCTGGCGCGCCTGTCGGCCCAGCGCGTCGACGCCTCGCGCGAATTCCAATGGGTGCGCGAGGACATCGCCCGCTACAAGAAGCAGAAGCAGGACAAGACGATCTCGTTGAACCTGGCCAAGCGCCTGGCCGACAAGAAGGCCGACGAGGCGCGGGAGACGGAACGCAAGAAGGAGCGGCTGGCCATGCATGAGAAGCCTCTGGTCGCCCGGGAGATCACGCTCGAGTCCCTCGACGGCACCGCGCCGCCGGCGGTGTCCACGGCCGCGGTGATGATGCCGCACGACGACGACGACCAAGCGGATTCGGGCTCCGACTACAAGAAGGCGCCTCCGCCCCCCGATTTCGTGCTCGAGGAGACGGCCCACATCCTCGCCGACATGATCGCGCCTCCCAGCGGCACGGCCACGGCGGGAACCGTCAGGCCGGTCAGCTCGAAACAAACGCCCGAGTGACGCTGGCCGCCTCGTTGCGGCGACCAGGGCGAGGACAGAGGTGCGGCAGTGAATCCGGAGCAATGGACGACTAAGTCGCAGGAAGCGGTGGCGCGCGCCCAGCGCGCCGCCGAGGAACGGGGCCACCAGGAGATCGCCGAGGAGCATCTGCTCGACGCCCTGCTTTCGCAGCCCGAGGGCGTGGTCCCGGAGGCTCTGCGCAAGGCCGGGGTCGACCCGGCCGCCGCGCGCGCCGCGATCGACCAGGAACTCTCCAAGCGCCCGCAGGTCAGCGGCGGCGAGCGCTATCCGTCCCAGGGCCTGACCCGCGCCCTGCGCCTGGCCGAGGACCGCATGAAGGCCATGAAGGACGAATTCTTGTCCGTCGAGCACCTCCTTCTCGGCATCCTCGACAACGCCGGCGGCGCGGCGCGGGTCCTGGCCAAGTTCGGCCTGACGCCCGACAAAGTCCTCTCGGCGCTGACTTCGATCCGCGGCGCCCAGCGAGTCACTTCCGCCGAGCCGGAAGGGACCTTCCAGGCCCTCGAGAAGTACGGGCGCGACCTGACGGCCCTGGCGCGCCGCGGCAAGCTCGACCCCGTCATCGGCCGAGACTCGGAAATCCGGCGCGTCATCCAGGTGCTCTCGCGCCGCACGAAGAACAACCCCGTCTTGATCGGCGAGCCCGGCGTCGGCAAGACCGCCATCGTCGAGGGCTTGGCGCAGCGCATCGTCGCCGGCGACGTGCCGGAAGGGCTCAAGGACAAGCGCGTCGTCGCGCTCGATCTCGGCGCCCTCATCGCCGGGGCGAAGTTTCGCGGAGAGTTCGAGGAGCGCCTCAAGGCGGTCTTGAAGGAAGTCTCCGCTCAGGAAGGCCAGATCATCCTCTTCATCGACGAGCTGCACACGCTGGTGGGCGCGGGCTCCGCGGAAGGAGCCATCGACGCGGCCAACATGCTAAAGCCCATGCTCGCTCGCGGCGAGCTGCGCTGCGTCGGCGCCACGACCCTGGACGAGTACAAGAAGCACATCGAGAAGGACGCGGCTCTCGAGCGCCGCTTCCAGCCCGTCGTCGTGAGCCCCCCCTCCGTCGAGGACACCATCGCGATCCTGCGCGGCCTCAAGGAGCGCTACGAGGTCCACCACGGCGTGCGCATCAAGGACTCGGCGCTCATCGCCGCGTCCACGCTCTCCGACCGCTACATTTCCGACCGTTTCCTGCCGGACAAGGCCATCGACCTCATCGACGAGGCCTGCAGCCGCCTGCGCATGGAGATCGACTCCATGCCCCTGGAACTCGACGAGACGGAGCGGCGCATCCGACAGCTGGAAATCGAGGCCACGGCCCTGCGCAAGGAAAAGGACCCCGGCAGCGCCGAGCGCCTCAAGGCCATCGAAGGCGAGCTCAAGCGGCTCAAGGACCAGTCCAAAATACTGCGCGCGCATTGGGAGAGCGAAAAATCGATCATCTCCGACCTGCGCCGCTCCAAGGCCCAGATGGACGAGCTCAGGACGGAGGAAAAGGCCGCGGAGCGCCGCGGGGACCTGACGAGGGCCGCCGAGATCCGCTACGGCCGCGTCCCGGAACTGACCAAGCGCGCGGAGCAGCTCCAGGGCAAGCTCGCCGAGCTGCAGGCCAAGCAGCGCCTGCTCAAGGAAGACGTCGACGAGGAGGACGTGGCCCAGGTCGTCGCGCGCTGGACGGGGGTGCCCATCGAGAAGCTTTTGGAAGGCCAGGCGCAGAAGCTGCTCAAGCTCGAGGAAGTCCTGCACGAGCGGGTGGTCGGCCAGGACGAGGCCGTCCGGGCCGTCGCCGAGGCCGTGCGCCGCTCGCGCTCCGGCCTCGCCGACCCCAACCGTCCCATCGGAGTCTTTCTCCTCATGGGCCCGACGGGCGTCGGCAAGACGGAGCTTGCCCGCGCCTTGGCCGAGCTGCTTTTCGACGACGAGCGCAACATGGCGCGCATCGACATGTCGGAATACATGGAGAAGCACGCCGTCAGCCGGCTCGTCGGCGCGCCCCCGGGCTACGTCGGCTACGAAGAGGGCGGCCAGCTCACCGAGGCCGTGCGGCGCAAGCCCTACTGCGTGGTGCTGCTCGACGAGATCGAGAAGGCCCACCCCGACGTCTTCAACATCCTCCTGCAGATCTTCGAGGACGGCCGCCTCACCGATGGGCAGGGCCGCACGGTGAACTTCCGAAACACCCTCGTCCTCATGACGTCGAACCTGGATCCGGCCGACCTCAAGACGCGCTTCCGCCCGGAGTTCCTCAACCGGATCGACGAGACGCTGATCTTCCATCCGCTCGACGAGAAAGACCTGCGCAAGATCGTCGACATCCAGCTCGCGCGCGTGCTCGCCCGGCTCAAAGACCGCCGCATCGCCGTGCTCATCGAGGACGGGGCCAAGGATTACCTGGCCAAGCAGGGCTACGACCCGTCTTATGGAGCGCGGCCGCTCAAGCGCGCTATCCAGAAGCTCCTCGTCGACCCCCTGGCCCGGATGCTCCTGACCGGCGAGGTGCGCGACGGCGACGCCATCGAGGTCTCGACGAGCAAGGGCGGCCTGGTCTTCAAGTCGGCCCGCAAGTCCAAGGCGGCGTAACCAAGCCGGTTTAGGCCTGGCGCCGGCTTTGCTAGAATGGCGCCGTGATCGCGGCGGCGCTGTTTCTTTGGCTGGCGCGCCCGGCCGCCGCCGCCACGGGCCGCCTGGCCGTCATCGAGGACAGCCCCTTCCGCCTCTCCGTGACCCTCGACGATCCTCTCCAGCAGCTCATCAAGCTTTCGTCGCAGACGGCGTCCCTGCTCGACGTACAGGTCATCCCCGGCTATTACGCGGGCTCCGACTACCGCTTCGCCGTCGAGCAGGAAGAGCCGGTCGAGACGCGGACGATCCAGGCCGCGGTCCTGGAGTCGCCCTCCCAAGCCGCCTTGGTGTATCCGGCCATCCCTTCGCTGGTGGACGGCCTCAAGCGGCTGGCGGAGACGCCCGATTCCTTCAAGGAAAATTGGACGGTGCGTCTGTCGTCGCGCGCCGTGACGCTGTCCCAGGTCGCCGGGCCCGACGGCGAGGCGATCCTCTCGGCCCTGCTCAATCCCGACGAGGAAGCGGCGTTTTGGCAAAACACCGCCGGCGTGCTTTATCGCCTGCGCTGGCAGGGCCAGGACGCGCAGGTGCTCATCATCGGCAAGGTGTTCGGCGGCCTCGACCGGCTGGCCGGCGTGCTCGAGAATCAGCCCAAAGGGGTGCTCGGAGTCTCCCGCGGCGGGATCATGTTCAGCCTGATCCCGGAGCTTTCGGGCCGCAACCTCCCCAAGACCCTGGCGCGCCTCGGCCTCAAGTATTCGGCGGTCTCGAACTCGGAAATGCGCCATTGGAGCGACGTGCTGGCCTACCAGACCGAGCACCCGGACGGCGTGCGGTTCTTGTCGGCGAACCTGGTCTATTCGACGGCGCCCGCGCAGTCGCTGCTGCCCGGCTACGCGCTGACGCGCGCCGGCGCCCTGAGCGTGGCGCTCGTCGGGCTGACGCCGCCGGGCGCCTCGAAATACCTGGGGGAAGCGGGGCTTTCCCGAGCCAAGATCGACGACCCCGCGCAGACCCTCGCCGCTCTCGTGCCGCGCCTGCGCGCGAAAGTCGACGCCGTCGTCGTCCTGGCCGAAGTCGACGACGACCTCGAGCGCCGCCTGCGCAAGATTCCCGGAGTCGACTTGGTCATCGGCAGGACCGTGAACCTGCCGCCGGGCGTGCCGGGAGCCGTCCGGACGCTGTCCCAAAACGACCGCCCGGCCTACTCGCCCCCGCTGGACATCGCCTCCGTCTACGCCGGGGACTTCAACGGCTTCGAGCTCGACGTCTCCACCGGCGTCTCCGGGCGCGACTGGACGCTGCGCCAAAACGCCGTCCTGCTCGACGACTCCGTGCCGCAGCCCCACCGCTACCCCGGCTTCGACCCGGCCGCCTACGGGATCACCCTCGCCTCGGGCACCGTGCTCATCCCCGCGGCGCGGCAGGCCTTTCCTCAATCCAGCGACCTGGCCCCGGTCTACACGGCGCGGGATTTCTGGACGATGGCGGCCAGCCTCCTGGCCCGCCGCACGCATTCCGAGGCGGCGCTGCTGCGCGTGTCCCCGCTGCCTATCGAGCTCGCCGGGCAAATCAAGGAAAGCGTGGCGCGCGTCTGGCTAGAGAGCGAGGAGCCCGCGATGATCGTCTGGCTCAAAGGCTCCGACCTCAAGCCCTTGCTCGCCGAGGTCAAGGCCCAGCAGAACGCGGCGCCGGGCCGCGTGTCCCAGTATCCGGCCATGACGGCCGGCGGCATACAGTCCGGCGAGAAGATCCACGGCGCGCCGATCCAGGACAATGAAGTCTACCGCGTCGCCACTTCCCAGGTGCTGGCCGACGCCCTCGGCCTCACTGCGGACCACCGGCACAAGTTCCTGAAGAAGACCATCGACCAATTGGTGCTCCAGGCTCTGCGGCGCCAAGCGGGCTCTCCGGCGCCCGACTACGGCCGCTGGGCGCGGGGCCGTCCGGTCGGAAACCCCGGCCTCTGGCGCGTCAATTTCCGCGACGTGGGGCTCAACATCCAGAACACCGACGTCGTCGCCAGCGACGCCTTCAACAACGTCCCCAATCCCCAGGTGCAGGCGTTCTCGCAGTTTTTGATCGGCGGCGACTTCAAGGCCGACGCCGACTACATCCAGGATCCGCTCAAGTGGTCGAACACCCTGGAGATGGAATATGCGCGGGCGCAGGTCCGTCCGCGCGACATGCCCGAAGTGACCAACCTGGCCGCCAACCGCATCAGCCTCCTGACCATGGGCACCAAGCGCGCCGGCAGCGTCTCCGGGGAGCCCTGGCTGGCCGGCTCCTGGGGGCCGTCGCTGGGCCTGCAATACGACAGCCAGTTCGAGGCCAACCCGGGCCTGCCCCGGCAAAATCTCGTCAGCGCCTTCCCCGGCGTGCAGCTCTACGACGGCAGCTGGATCCAGTCCGTGGAATTCACCGGGGCCGTCCTGCGCGACCAGTCGCGCACTCCGCCCAATACCCAGTACGGCTTTCACACGCGCTGGATTCTCACCCACACGATCTCCTCGCCGGCGCCGATCACCTTCAACGGCGAGTTCTTCGCCAACTACTATTTCCTGACCCACGACGACACCAACCAGGATTTGCGCTTCGAGTCCGACGCCAACCTCAAGCTGCAGTTCCCGATCCGCAAGTATCTGAGCGTGGCGCCCTTCATCGAGCTTTACGTCTTCGCTCTCAAGGTCCAGCCGGTCTGGGGCTACAGCGCGATGACGGGAATCAGCATCGACTTCTCGCGCCTTTGGAAGCCGCAGTATGAAGCCTTCTGAGGGTGTCAGACGTTGACTTGTTGACTTGTTTGGGCCGCGCGACACGCCGCCGATCGCGATATGCCTAGGAAGCGCGCTGTCTGCGCCAGTCCGATGCCCGCGTCACAGCAGCGCCGGACCAAGCGCTTGCGAACCAAGGAAATTTGGCGTTCCCGCCGACGGCGATCGCGAAGTTCTTCGGCGGCGATTTGCGCCTCGGCACACAACTCCAGGGCCCATCTTTCAATCTGACCTTCGCCGGGAACTTCTTCTTGTTCCCGCAATGTGATCGGCTCCATGTCCGCGCGAATTGTCGGTGTCGCCGGCAAGGATGCCGCGGAAACGAGATCCCGATACGTCAAGAGAGACCCCTCGAACAATCCCAAAACCAAATCCCTATCGACGAGGCCACGCCTCGCCGACTCGATTATCTCTTGATGTCCAGACCACTCCCACTCGTCAGGATTGGAACACAAGCCGGCCTTCACGGGATTGCGACTGATATAGTGGATCAACTCAAATAGATAACGCGCGGACTGACAAGGCAGCGCCTTATAGCGGCTTTGGAATAGGTGTCCCTTACTGCCGCTGCGACGATTGAAGTAACAGGCGTAGCTCGTCAAGACGCGCTGGACGACGGTTGATAACGGCACCTGTCCCGCTTGGACCAGGAGATGAAAGTGATTTGGCATGAGGGAATAGGTGAAGAGGCGAAAGCCGCACCTGTCCTTCGCCCGCTTGAGAATATCCAGGAATCTAATCCAATCCTGGTCGACAAGAAAGATTTCTTTGCCGCCGTTACCTCTGGAAATAACATGGGAAATGAGTCCTGGTTCGAAATGTCGTGACGGGCGCCCCATGTTGAGAATACGGATTGGGCGCGAAAAAGTTCCCGTTTTCGGCAAGTCAACAAATCAACGTCTGACACCGAAGATGTTCATAGATCGGCCCTTTAGGGGAAAGGCGGCTGCGGACGAGGGCGATCGCCTCCACGCGACACGAGATGCGGCCGACCGGGATCGACTCGAGCGCTTGGCGCAGCCGACCGAGGTTCCGGTCCGAGCGCAGGCGTCCGAGAGTCAGGTGCGCCTGAAACGGCCGCTGCCCCGGCGCGAACGCGGCGCGAAGCGGCCGCGCCAGGCGTTCCAACTCACGGGCGCCCTGCTCCGCGCCCAGCCACAGCACCTTGGGATGCTCCAGGGAGCTGAACGCGCCGAGCCGGTCGAAAGCGGCCGTGAACGCGCCCTGGCCGGCGGCGGCTTCCTTTAACATCCGGGTCAACTCGGGCAGACGGCTCTGCGGCGTCTCGCCGAGGAAGGCCAGCGTCAGGTGCAGGTTGTCAGGCTCGACCCACTTGCAGTCGGGCCCCGTGGCGGCGAGCTTTTCGACGAGCGCGGCGACGGCGCGCCGGGCGTCCTCGGGAAGCATCGCGGCGAAAAACAGGCGCATGTTGTCTATAATACAGCTTCGATGAGAGCCCTGGTCCAGCGCGTGGAGCGGGCCGCGGTGCGCCTGCCGGGCGGCGAGGAGCGGCGCACGGGCGCCGGGCTGCTGGTCCTGCTCGGCGTCGGACAAGGCGACGCCGAGGCCGCGGCCCTCAAGCTCGCCGAGAAGGTTGCCCGCCTGCGCATCTTCGCCAACGAACAGGGCAAGTTCGACCGCTGCCTGCTCGACGTCCGGGGCGAGGCCCTGGTCGTCTCCCAGTTCACGCTCTATGGCGACGCCCGGGGCGGCCGCCGGCCGGACTTCACCGGCGCCGCCGCCCCCGCCCTGGCCAAGCCTCTCTATGAGCGCTTCTGCGCGGCCCTCGAGGCCCTCGGAGTGACCGTGCGCACGGGAGAGTTCGGCGCCCACATGGCCGTGGAATCGGTCAACGACGGGCCGGTCACCCTCTGGCTCGACACGGCGGCGCTCTAGGGCTATACTCTGGCCATGCTCAAGGCCGCGGCGCTGCTCTGGATGGCTTGCCTGCCCGCGTCCGCGCAGTCCCCCGTCGCCGGACAATTCGACTATTACGTCCTGGACTTGAGCTGGGAGCCGGTCTTTTGCGCGGCGCACGCGGCCGTGCCGGAGTGCCGCTCCGAGACGCCCGACCGCTACGACGCCAGTCACCCCGTGCTCCACGGCCTGTGGCCGAGCCTCGACAACGATCCCGAGCACGCCTACGGCTATTGCGGCGTCGACGCGGCCGCGCGCGAGCCGGACAAGCCCCGCTCCTGGTGCTCGCTGCCCGCGCCCGACCTTTCCGACGCCACCCGCTCCCGCCTGGCCGCGCTGATGCCGGGCGCGCAATCCTGCCTGGAGCGCCACGAGTGGCTTCGCCACGGCACCTGCTCCGGCCTGTCCGCCGACGATTATTTCAGCCTCGAGGAGTCTCTCGCCGCGCAGGCCGCGGCCACGAACCTCGGCCGCTATTTGGCCGACCATGCCGGGCAGACGGTCGCGCTCTCCGACCTCCAAGCGCTGGAGGCATCGGATTTCCCGCTCGCTTCCGGCGCCGTCGTCTTGCGTTGCGCCCCGGCCCGGGCGGCCGAGGCCCTTTCCGAGATCGTCTTCCGGCTCAAGGCCCCGCTGTGGCCCGGAGCCTCGCTCGCCTCCTCCTTGGCGCCGCCCCCCGTGGCGGAGGCCGACCGCTGCCCTCCCTCCGTCCTGATCGTCAAGGAATAGCCGTTCTCCCGTCGAAAATCGGGCATTGATCCAAATCAACCCCGTCCTTTGACACGTGTCATTCTGGCCGGCCGGCGCCGCGCGCTATCATGTCCTTGCCGCATAAAGAGGAAGACAAGCCATGAAACGCCACTGGATTTTGCCGCTGCTCGGCCTGGCCGCCCTTTGGGCGACGGCCGCCGCCGCCGAGACCGTCTATGCCCCGTCTTTGCCGACCGTGCCGGTCGTTCCGATGATCGTGCACATCCCCAACCTGCCCAGCCGCATCGACATGATCATCCCCGGCCAGACGCCGACCCGCAATCTCCCCGGCCGCATCACGCAGGTCCCTGCGGCGCGCTTGCCGGCCGCCGCCATCCCGGGCCGCCCGGAGCGCGTGTCGCTGCCTCCGGCCGCCTTTAGGACCGTCCGGATGACCCTGGCCTCCCGCGCCAAGGCGCCGAGCGCTCACGCGCTCGACCGGGCGTTCGACAACTCCCGGAGCCAGGAGCCGGCGCTGTCCGAGGACGAGGCCGTCTACGTGCCCTCGCCCAAGGGCGATTCCTCCCACCTGACGCTGCCCGAGTCCGACCTCGAAAGCGAGATCGGGATCCGCTGATCAAGAAGCCGCTGCGGGCTCCAAGGGCAGCGAGAAGCTGAAGCGCGAGCCGCGCCCGGGCTCGCTTTCGACGCAGATCTGGCTTTCGTGGGCCTCCACGATGCGCCTCGCCAGCGGCAGCCCGACGCCGAAGCCCTTGGCGGTCGCCTTGCCCTTCTCGGTGCGATAGTAGCCGGAAAAAACCCGCTCCTGATCCTCGGGCTTGATGCCGATGCCCGAGTCCTCTATGGACAGCACGGCTCGCCCCGGCTGCGCCTCGTCGGGCCCGATGACGACGCGGATGCGGCCGCCTTCCGGAGTGTATTTGATGGCGTTGCTCAGGAGGTTGGTGATCGCCAACGACAGGGCGTCGGGATCGGCGCGCACCCAAGTCGAGGCCGGCCCGCAGACGATGTCGACGGCGAGTTTCTTGCGGATGGCCAGGATCTCCAAGCGCTGGTAGCACTGGCGAGCCAGCTCCTCGAGCGCCACGCGCCGAGGGGTGATCGCGAATTTGCCCGATTCGAGGCGGCCCATGTTCAGGAGGTTATTTGCCGCCACGTGCAGGGCGCGGACGTTGGACTTCAGCACGGCGTAGAAATGAGCCCGCTTGTCGTCGCCGCCCGCCGCTTCCGTCTCCTCGAGAAGCAGCGACACGCCGTTGATGATGCTCAGCGCGTTGTTGAACTCGTGGCTGACCAGGGAGACCAGCTGCGACTTGAACTGCGCCAGCTCCTGCTCCTTGGCGTATTGGCTGTTGAGCCGCCGAGACATCTCGGCCAGGCACTTGTAGAGATTCTCGAGCTCCGGGCCCGAAGCAGGCGGGCGCAGCGACCAATCGGCGCCCAGCTGCCACTCGCTGGCGTAGCGTTCCAGCGCGTTGATCGGCTCGATGACGTACCAGGACACGAAAAGCGCCAGCAGGCAGCCGACAAGCAGCCCCGTCATCACCGTGAGGTCGAAGGTCAAGCGGGAAGCCCGGCGAGCCGCCCGGCGGCGCTGCTGCAGCTCCTGGACGCTTTGGTCGCGCATCCGCGCGATCGCCGCCAAGACGTGGTCGAAGCGCCGGGTCTGCCCCTCGACGTGCACGGCGTTGGCGACGGTGAGGCGTCCGGAGCTCTTGCGCCCGATCCACAGCTCCTGCTGGGCCAAGTAGCGTGAAAGGTCGCCGTCCATGGAGAGCCAAAGCGGATATTCCCGGTGCCCGGCCAGCAGCCGCGTCAGATCGCCCTCGAGGCGGCTGATGTCGGCGGCCACCCTCCGGCGCTCATGGAGCCAGGCGGGGTTGCCGGTCAGGAGATACTGGTCGGTCAGCAGCTCCAAATGCCGCAACTCGTCGTCTAGGCGCGGCAGCCGGGTCAGCACCGCCAGATCGTTTTGAAACGCCGTCTCGAGGTCGGACTGCGCCCGAGCCTGGATCCGGTAGGAGATCAGCACGGCCAGGGAATAGATCGTCAGGAAGACGACGACGAGGCTCAGTTGAGTGCGAAGGCGCAGCCGCCTCACGGGGCGCCCCGCTGCGCTCCCAGCAGGGCGCGCACGCCGCCCGCCGCCGCGGCCAGCCGCGGGTCGCGCCCGGCGCGTCCCCGGACGAGGGCGTCGATGCGCGCGGACAAAGCGCGAGCGTCCTCGATGCGTCCCTCGGAGACCAGGACGGAGGCCAGGTCGCAAAGCACCAGCCCCGCGGCCGGCGAGGAGGCGCCCGACCTGCGCTCGTCCACGGCGAGGACCCGGCGATAGAGCGCCTCGGCCTGCGGAAAGCGCCCCTGCGCGTGATAGAACTGCGCGGCCGCCTCGAGAGTCTCGGCGAGCCTCGGGCTGTCGGGCGGAAGGCTCTTGTCGAGAAGGGCCAGGGCCATCGAGTAGTAGACACCGGCCTCGGCCGTCTTGTTCTCGGCGCTGAGCACCCCCGCCAGGTTGAACGCCGCCGCCGCCCGATCCTCGGGGGAGCCTCCCGATCTCTTGAGCCAGCGCAGCGCGGCGCGGTAATCGGCCTCCGCCTCGGCGGGACGCCCCTCGAGGAGCGACACGCCGGCGAGGCTGTTGAGGCTCAAGGCGGCGCCTTTGCCGGAGGCGGGAGGCTTGCGCGCGGCCGCCAGGGCGGCGGCGTAATGCTCCTTGGCCTGAGCATAGCGGCCGGCGTGGAAGCCCCGGTCGCCGCGCGCCAACTCTCCCCGCCAGCCCGGCAAGGACGCGCAGGCGGACAAGCCGGCCAGCGCGAGCAGCGCCGCCAGCCGGCCTGCTAGCGCCGGAACCGGACGGGGTTGAACGTCGGCCCCTTGTAGAGCAGGTAGCCGGCGATGGCCAAAGAGATCAGGCCGGAGACAAAGAGGCACAGGGCGCACGCGTTTCCGACGGCGGAACTTCCGGAGCCCAAGCCTTGGGCGGTGGAGCCTACGAGCATCATCAGATTCATCTACGAGTCCTCGACTGATTTCGGATCGAGCCGCCGCGCGGCTCTTTGAAAGAATACCGCCGCGGCGTTTCGGAATTATTGCGCCAGGTCTCCCGCGAATTCGCCGAGAGTCTTGACGTCGGGCGAGCGCTGCAGCTTCTGGATCGCCTTATGCTCGATCTGGCGGGCGCGCTCGCGCGTGATGCCGAAGGTCCTGCCGCACTCTTCCAGCGTGCTCTGGACGCCGGTCTCCAGGCCGAAGCGCATCTTGAGCACCCCCGCCTCGCGCTCGGAAAGCACGGAGAAGGCGCGCTCCAGGCCGCTGCGCCACAGGACGCGCTTGAGCGCCTGCTGCGGGCCGGTCGCCTTTTTGTCGACGATGGTGTCGCCGAGCGTTCCCTCCTCCTCGCCGTCCTTCATGGGCGAGGCCAGGGACACCGGCTCCTGCATGGCCTCCATGGTCATGCGAACCTTGCGCTGCGACAGCTTCAGGATCTTGGCGTACTCGGCCACGGTGGGCTCGCGCCCGAGGTCCTGCCGCATGCGCTGACCCAGGCGGGCCATCTTGACCATGCGCTCGCGCACGTGCGCCGGCACGCGCACGGTGCGGTCCTTGTCGGCCAGGGCGCGGTTGATGGACTGCCGGATCCACCAGGTGGCGTAGGTCGAGAACTTGAAGCCTCGGCCGACGTCGAACTTCTCGGCGCCCTTCATGAGCCCGAGGCTGCCTTCCTGGATCAAGTCGACCAGCTCCATGCTCGAGCCCGCGTGCCTCTTGGCGATCGAGACCACGAGACGGAGGTTCGCCTGCACGAGCTTGGTCTTGGCGTCCAACACGCCGTCCTCGAGGCCGCGCAGGCGCTCGTCGAGAGCGAGCAGGGCCTTGGCGGGCATGGGCAGGCTGCGCAGCACGCGCGCCCGGTCCTCGACGGAGTGGGCGTTCTCGACGGCATGGGCGAGCACCTTGATCCTGTTGGCCAAGCGAATCACGCGCCGGTCGTTGAGCTTGAGCCCGACGATGCGGCGCAGGATCTTCTCCTCGCGGGCCGGCCCGGGCGGGAGCTTCTTGAGGGCGTGCGAGATGTAGGCGGCGGCGTCGTGGATGCGCCGCTTCATCGTCGCCAGCTGCCTCTGGCTCTTGCGCCCGCGGGGCATCAGCTCCTGGGCCGACATCTCCCGGGCGCGCAGCAGCGCGTCCCAATCGAGGACGGCGCGAGCGGCGACGGGAGAACCCAGCACGACGAGGCGCAGCTCCTTGTTGAGCGCGCGGATCGTCCGCGTCAGATAAATCTCCTCGTCGCGCGTGAGCAGAGGAATCTTCGCGATCGCGGCGAGGTAGGCCGTAATGGAGTCCGGGAAATTCGCCTCGAGGGCCGGCAGAGCCGGCTTGCCCCGAAGGGCGATGGAGCGCGAGAGAACCTTCATAATGCACCACCTGGAGCGTGGGCGGCGGGGACTGAGGGGTTGGCGGCGTCCGGCTCCAAGAACTAGTGTACGAGCGCCCTGTTACGAAGTTGTTAACGCGGCCCGTCGAGCGGCAGCTCGCCCTGGGCCTCGGGCAGCGCCGCCCCGGAGAGCGCCAAGCCGAAGCGCTTGGCCAGCTCCGAACGCGTCTGGGAGTAGCGGCCGCACATGGCGGCCTGAGATTACCAAATCGCTCAGCGCGAGGACACGTCGGCCCACAGCAGCCGCGGCCCGGTCGGCGCGGCCGCCTCGGTGCTCGGCTCCGTCGTAATCCAGACCTCGAACTGGTCGAGCGGAGTGACGGTGGCGAAGGTCGCCGTCTTTTTCTTGCTCGCCTGCAGCGCCCCCATATTCTCCCAAGGCGCCTTGGCGTTGGCTGCGTTGCGCGTCCAGACCACGTAGGTCTCGGCCGGCGGCGTCAGCCGCTGGGGCTTGGGCATGCAGCGGATGCTCAAGGAGAGGCTGTAGTTGCCGTTCCTGGCCTTGCGCGTGTAGACGAAGCCGTCCGTGCTCGGCAGCGCGGCGCTGACCTTGAGCGGCGTGGATTTCTTCGGCGCGAACATCGCGCAGCCCGACAACAGGGCCGCGAGCGCCAGGGCGAGCGGCCGTCGTATTTCCTTCATAGAGCCAATCCTATGATTTACGCCGTGCGGTCCCCGTGACGGGCGGGTCAAAACTTCTCGACTCAAGAAAAGTAGAATGAGCCATGCTCGCGACGACCGTGCGCTCGGGGCCGCTTTGGACGTCCGGCCAGAGGCAGGCCTGCTCCCTGCACGAGGTCTCCTACCGCGCCTGCTTCAAGCCGCAGCTTCCGGCCTTCTTCATCGAGCGCTTCAGCCGCCCGGGCGACGTGGTCTACGACCCATTCCTCGGCCGCGGCACCACCGCCGTGGAAGCGGCTCTTCTCGGCCGCGTGCCTTTCGGCAACGACGCCAACCCCTTGAGCGCGCTGCTGACCAAGCCCCGCCTGGAGCCGCCGGAGCCATCCGAGGTGGATCGGCGCCTGGAGCGGCTGCCGCTCGACGAGCGAGCCGAGGCGGACCGGGACTTGTCCATGTTCTTCGAGCGGCGCACGCTCGGACACATCGTCTCGCTGAAGGAACACCTCGCCCGGCGCCGCCAAGACGGACGGGAGGACGCCGTGGACCGCTGGATCCGGATGGTCGCGACCAACCGGCTGACCGGACATTCGGCGGGCTTTTTCTCCGTCTACACCCTGCCTCCCAACCAGGCGGCCGGCCCCGAGGAGCAGCGCCGCATCAACCGGCGGCTGCGCCAGAGGCCCGCGTTTCGCGACGTGCGCGCGCTCATCGCCAAGAAAACGCGCTCTCTCCTGCGCGACGTGGGCGCCGTCGAGCGCGAGCGGCTGGCCGAGGCGGCGGCGCGAGCGCGCTTCTGGTGCGCCGACGCGCGCTCCACGCCTGGCGTCCCCGACGCAGCCGTCGCGCTCGCGGTGACGTCTCCCCCCTTCTTGGACGTCGTCTCCTACGCCAAGGACAATTGGCTGCGGGGCTGGTTCAACGGCCTCGACGCCGAGGCTCTCTCGCGGCGGCTGGCCCCGGCCAGGTCGCTGGAAGCCTGGGAGGCCGCCATGGCGGCGGCCTTGCGGGAGCTGGGCCGCGTCATCCGCGCCGGCGGCTTCGTCGCCTTCGAAGTCGGAGAAGTCCGTAAAGGACGGCTGCGGCTGGAGGAGAGCGTGCTGCCGCTCGGCCGGGAAGCGGGGCTGCGGCCTCTCGGCGTCTACATCAACCGCCAGCGCTTCACCAAGACCGCCAACATCTGGGGCGTGGCCAACAACGCCCTGGGGACCAACACCAACCGCATCGTCCTCTTCGAAAAGCCTTAAAGCCCGGCGCCCAAGCCCTCGGTCGACTCCCAGACGGTCTTGCGCTCGAGGGGCTCGACGGCGCGGGTCTGGTCGAAATGCAAGACGGCGTCGAACTGGCCGGCTAGGCGCGCCTCGAAGCAGTGGGCGCAGAGCTCCTGCGCGGGCCGGTAGACCACCCCCACGGCCCGCTCCAGCCGCTTGCGCGCCAAGAGCTCCTGGGCCGCCCCGGCCTCGCTTGGCAAGAGCAGGAAGTCTCCCAGGCCGCTTTGATGGAACACGTCCTCGAGGCTGCCCGGCTGCGCCGGCGACAGGCGCATGCGCTCCGGCAAGCGGCCCCACTCCGGAGCCGCGGTGACGGAGCCGCCGTAGGTGGTCAGCCCGATCGAGAAAACGGCGTCTCCCAGGCGCTCGCGCAGGAGCTGGCCGAGGCTGCGGCGGCCGCGGCGCGACAGCGACGTCGCCGAGGCGTCGCCGGTGTGAGCGCTCATCGCCCAAACGACGATCTTCCCGGCGCCGCGCTTGCGAAGGCTCCCCAGCAGCTCCTCCATCGTGGAGGCCAGATGCGCCTCGTAGGCGTTCCAGGCCTGCGAGCGGCCGCGCAGCAGGCTGCGGTAGTACGGCAGCGCCTGCTCGACGAGCCGGGCGCTCTGCTCGATGAGGAAACCGTCGTCGCTGTTGAGTATGGCGTGGCGCACCAGGCCCCGCCGGTGCAGCTCCAAAAGCTCCTGCAGGGCCTCGCGCTCGAGCGCGCGGGGCAGCCGCAGCGCGTCCGGCCGGCCGAAACGCCGAGGCTCCGGAGCGAACTGGTCGAAGCCGCAGAAGCTGCCGCGGGCCCGCTCGGCGACCTCCGGGTCGCGCAGGGCCAGGGAGCGCTCCGCCACCGCCATAGCCGCGCGCAGGCTGTAGAGGTCGAGGCCGAGGAAGCTCAGCTTGGCCTCCTCGCGCCAGGCGCAGTCGTTGTACTGCCTCATCCAGGCGACCAGGTCCAGCACGTCGGAGTTTTGCCAGGGCCAGGAGGGGAAGCGCTTGAAGTCGGCCATCGCCCCTTCGGCGTCGCGGTCAAAGCCCACGGAGTGGATGTAGCGGTTGACGCGGTAGGCGTCCGACCAGCCCGCCTCGACGGCCAAGGTCTTGAAGCCCTTCTGGACGACGAGGCGCTGGGTCAGCGCCATGCGCTCGCGGTAGAACTCGTGGGTGCCCTCGGTGGCGGCTCCGAGCAGCACGATCGGCCGCTCGCCGATGGCCTCGAGCAGGCGCGAGTAGTCGCCGCTTTCGCCCCGCAGCGGCCGGCCGCAGGATTTCACGGCCCGGACGAGCCGCTGCTCCACGCCCGCTCCATCCTCGCGCCAGGATGCCATGGGCCCCTCCTACCGCAATTGTACGGCGCGCGGCCGCGCGGGGTTATGCTCGCGGGGGAATCGTTTCTTGGCGCCGGCGTGACGCCGCTAGGCGGCCACGTGGCGCGCCAGCCACGTCCTCGCGCGCTTCCAGGCGTCGGCCGCGGCGGAAGCGACGTAGGAGGCTCGGCGATCGCAAAAGAAGCCGTGCCCGGCCTCGGGATAGACGACGATCTTCTCCGGGGTCATGGGGCCATCCTCCAAAAAATGAGACCCTCCCGCAAGGGAGGGTCTCCGTTCGACGGCCGGGCGCTTACTGCTGCTGCGGCGGCGGGCCGCCGGCCGGCCTCATGCCCCCGCGGGCGTTGCGGCGACGCCGCCACGCCTGCCTCATGCGGCGCACGTGCCACAGCGTCATTTTCGCCTGCTGGGTCGGCGTGAGGATGGCGGCGCTGTCGGATTTGAGCTTTTCCATGGCGCCGCGCAGGCCTTTCCAGGCCCCGTCGAGGTCGTCGAGGGTGGCCTTGATCTCGGCGTCCGAAGCCTTGCTCTTGACCTGCTCCCGCAGCTTGGCGATGTCGGCCTTCATGCGCTCGCGCAGCGGCTTGACGGCTTCCTGGTGGGCCTTCCTCGCGGCGTCGAGCTTGGAGACTTGGTCGTCGGTCAGGCCGAGCTTGTCCTTGAGCTTGGCGGCCGACATCCGGCTCTGGCCCTGCATCATGGGCGGCGCGGAGCCGGCGGAATCCTCCTCCTGGGCGCGCAGCGGCGCGGCGGAGGCGGCGAAGGCGAGTCCGGCGGACAAGAGTGCGAACAGGGTGCGTTTCATTTTCCCTCCTTGCGAATCTTTCGGCGGGCGTCCCAGCGCGCGGCCATCTCATCGAAGCGCTTTTGCTGCTCGGGATCAAGAATCTTGCGGATGCCGGCCCGGGTGTCGGCGCGGATCGCCGAAAGCTTGGCTCGCGCGTCCTCGTGCAGGGCGTCGAGCCGTTTTTCGGTGTCCCCGAGGACGGCGCGGACCTGGGCCTGCTGGGCCGCCGACAGCGAGAGCTCCCGGGTGAACTTCGAGGTCAGCCGGTCGGGATCGTAGCGGCGACGACGGCGCGGCAGGCGGGCGAAGCCCAGAGTGGCGGCCGCGCCGAGCAAGAACGACAGGACGATCGTGAGCGCCCGGTCCTTGCCGCTCATCGCTGCCCCTCCACGAACGCCAGGGCCTGCTCGCGCGTCGACGGGGGCGCCTGGTCGAGAAACGACCAGAAGCGGCCGCCTCCTTTCTGTCCCAGAATCATGGCCTGGGCCGGATCGGGCACGGCGCGCAGGCCGGGCAGGGCCAGCGCGACCGCCAAGCCCGCGCCCAGGACGGGCACGAGCCAACGCAGCGCCGCCAGGCGCCGGCCGCGGCCGACGCGCGCCATCGCGCGGGCCGCGAAAGCTTCGGTCTCGAAGGGGCTCGGGGCCGGCGAGGAGGCGAAAAAGGCCTTCGCCGCGGCCTCCCAGGCGGCCAGCTCGCCGCGGCACTCGGCGCAGGCCGAGAGGTGCTCCTCGACCTCGCCGCGGCGCCGCGCCGGCAGCTCGCCGTCGCGGTATTCCCAAAGGGCTTCGCTCGCCTCGCGGTGGTCCATTGTCTCTCCCTGCGGCTTAGACGCCGCCCGCCCCCGAAAGGTGTCGCAGCTTGTCCAGAAACGTCCGGCGCGCCCGCTTGAGCCTCGCCTTGACCGAGTCCAAGGAGCACTCCATCGTCTGCGCGATCTCGGCGTAATCCAGGCCCTGAACCTCGCGCAGCGTCAGGATCAGCCGGTATTGCTCAGGCAGGGCCGACAAGACGCGCCGCACGAGCTCGACGTCCTCGGCCGAGCGCTCGGGCCCCGGCGTCGCCGACAGCGCCTGGATGCGGTCGCCGTGGTCCTCGACCAGGGCGTCGAGCGACTGCTCCTTGCCGCGCGCCTCCTTGCGCCGGCAGTCCAGGCACTGGTTGGCCGCGATGCGGTAAAGCCAGGTCGCGAACGAAGCGTCTGCCCGAAACGACGCCAGCGAACGGTAGGCCTTCAGGAAGGCGTCCTGCGCCGCGTCTTCCGCCGCTTGCTCGGTGGAGAGCATCGAGCGGCAGAGGCCGATGACGCGCGGGTGGTGGCGCCGGACAAGCTCCGCGTAGGCGGAGTCGTCGCCGGCCAGGACCCGCGCTACCAGCTCTCCATCCGAAAACTCCGCCATCGAAGGCATTGTCTCCGTCCACGCAGGGCTCGTCAAGTCCTCCGAGTAATTGACGGGCGCCGGAACCGGACCTACACAGAGCCCGCTAGAAGCGGTACGGCCGCCCACGGCCTCGTCTTCGGCCGAAAAAAGCGGCCGTCAAAGCCAATGCCCGGGATGCTCCTTGCGATCTTTCTTGACGGCCCGGTCGATCTCATCCCATACGGGAGACGCGTTCGGATCGGGAGCCGGCTTAGCGGCTTGCGGCGCGCTCGCCGCGAGCGCGGCCAGCCTCTGGCGCAACAAGACGATCTGTCCCACCAGCCCGGAGGCGAAGCGTCGATAGCGGCGGCTCGACAACTGCCGGCGCAGCTTCAGGCCGTCGCGCGAAGCGAAGAGCAGGAGCCTTCCCTGAACGGCTTCTCGCGCCGCTTCCAACGATTTCAGTTCGTCTCTCTCTTGAGCGACGAAGTCGTCTACCTGGGACAGCTGCTTCCGGTAGCGCGATTTAGGGGCCCCGTGGACCGATTCCAGGTGCAGGATGTCACTCTCCCACGCGATCGCCCGGGCGATCTTGTCGCGGGCGGATGCCTCCTTGGCGTCGATCGCCGCGAGGTGCTCCATGAGAGCTGACGCCGGTGCCGTGGACTCGTCGATCGAGAGCCCCGTCGCCCCCCCGTCGAACCATTGGCTGGTCTCGAATGCTTGAGTGCTTTTGAGCATGCGCCTGGTGTCCAGATCCTCTAGGGGAACATGGCCGAGCTCGCCCTCTACGACGTCTCCAACCAGGCTGGCGAGTATCTCGTCCTCGGCAAAGGTGTTTGCTATCCCGTCGACTCGAGCCCGGCGCTTCTCGACGCGAAACAGGGCATGGCCCAGCAGCTCGTGGGCCAGCACGTTGTCGAGGACTCTGGACGAGACAGTCGAGGATAAGACTAGGGGATCGAGCGTCACTACCGGTGGAAAGGCGGCTTCGTCCGTGTTCCCCGCTTTGCCCACCGGCGTCAGCACGCCGTCATCGTTCATGAATGCGAGGCCGAACGCCTGGGTCGAAATCTCGACGACCACGCCTTCGGCCGCGAAACGCCGCGCCCGTTCGCCTCCAGTCCGCGTGCCCGCTATCCGCGCAAGGCTTTGGCGGATGGCCCTGGCTTGCTCGGCGGACAGACCCGGGTCAATGCGCACTCGCTCAAGAAGACGGCCGGCTGGGCTCCCGGCCCGCGCCGAAGCCGCCAAGAATAAGAGGGCGAGCGCGGCCTTCATCGCGCGCCTATTGGTTCTTCCAACAGCAAGGCGCCCAGCGACTGCTCTTTCTCGGAGTCGGCGATCTCGGGCACGTTAAATCGTCGGAAGTTTTTAGACGCCTTTCCCGACCCAAAGTCTGTTTCGTTGACAGATTTGGGATCGAGATAAGGCGAAGTCCTTCCGGTCGCAAAATTATAACCCTGGCTGCTACCAAAGTCGAGCGGTAGTGCCGGGGTTTCTTTTTGTCCGCAGGACTTCGGGGAGGCGTCTATGTTACCCAAAGTTCTCTCCGAGCAATTGGAGACGGTCATCCGCAGCTATCGGCACCCAAGCACCGGCGAGCCATTAAGCCATGGCACGAAGAAAAACTGGCGGTTCAACCTCCTCTGGTTCTATACCGCCCTGGCCGAGCGACAGCCAGATCGCAAGATCGAGAACCTGAGCGACTTTCAATTGCAGGACCTCAAAGACTACAAGGGCGTCCTTGAGAACCGAGCGATAAAGCCTATTACCGTCGCTTCACACTTGGTCGTCCTTAAGGGAATCTTCAGAGCGGCCCACACTCAAGAAATGACTCCGACAAACATTTCAGAGGGCCTTAAATCTCTACGGCCAACGGCTGACGATCAATACCGGCGGATCCCGGCGGATGAGATAAAACGCTTGTGCGCCATAGACGAAAAGCGCCTCGCCAAGATGGACATGCGCGAACGCTACCTTTATCTGCGCGACATTACGATGATCGCCGTTCACAAGGACGCCGCACTCCGGGCCAGCGAAGTAATCCGACTTTGCGAGGAAGATATCCTGTGGTCGCGAGAGACGCCCGGCGGCCACATTCCCATTATTATCCGCGAGTCGAAGGGCCGCGCGCCCGGCTACGAGGACACGACCTATCTGAGCCCGTGGGGGCGCGGCTACCTCAAGCGCTTCTTGCAGGTCAGGACGGACTTCCTCCGCGAGACCGGCGCAACCCCCGGCCAAGTTCAGGGCCCGAAGTCAGAAAAGCCGCTCGGCACCGCCTTGTTTCTGGCCCGCAACGGCAACGCGATCCAATCGACCGCAATCTATGAGAGCAAGATTTTTCCAAGACGCTTGCGCGAGGCGGGACTTTCGCCGAACTATACGTCGCACTACCTCCGACATACGCGGATCACGGAGTTGGTCGAGTCGGGCATGGACCCGAAGCGCGTTCAAAAGCTTGCCCGGCACAAGGAAGTCACGACCACGCTCGGTTATTACCACTTCAACCAGAAGGAGCTAGAAGCTGACCTCGACAAACGCTTTGGCCTAACGAGTGCGCCAAAGCCGGAATCCAGCCCGCTCATACCTCAACAGCCCGTCCGCCTTGAAATCGCCCGCCATGCACTTAAGAGCGTCGGTATTGAGCCGGACACTGCGACCCTTGAAGGCATCGATGCCACGTTCCAAGCAGGCATGAAACCCGAGGCCTCGCAGGACCTCTATTATTCGGTCCACCAAGCATGCACACGCCTCAGGATCAAGAGAACGCAGCTATACGTTGCTCGGATCCGTCCCGGCTATTTGCACCCGCTAAAGATTGGCACACGGACGGTCTTCCTTAAATCCGAAGTTGATACGCTGGCCTCCTACCGAACGACCGAGGAAGCTTCTGCCATCCTGGGCTACAAAGAAAAAGTCCCGGTCACGACGGCGCGCCTTGCGGCGCAGGGCATTATCCCGGCGCTCAAGATTGGGAAGGGCTGGCTATTTCGGGACCAGGACCTCGCCGATTACCTGTTAGATAAGAACGGCGGGCGCGTCAGACTAGCGCTTAAACGCGCCTTGCACGGAACAGCCATGCCGCAGCCAATCAGCCACGCCACTCCGCTGCAAGGTATTTGAGGCAGCGCAAATACTAAAATCGTTCTCGGATGGGCGGCCATTTCGAGCCTTTTGACTTTACAATCGAACTCGATTTCCCACGAAAGACGTTGGGAGCGGATGGGGTCGAGCGTTCGATATTGGTCCACGAGTATATCCACTACTTGCAATGTCTGAGCAGTACCATCGGTCGGTGCCTTCTGTTTGAGTTGTCCCGGATTGCCATCACCGGCGGGCACTGGAAGTTTCACAACAAGAATCCCCCAAATGACCTTCAGCACATCGATCTCGACGACGTGCTTTCAAAAAGTAATCGGGCCGATTTCACGTCCTTTGGCGGTCGCACACAATACGCCGACACCCGGATAGAAATCGACGCTCTTCTAAACCCAAAACTTAGCGCCGGCAGCACTGGCTCGGGCGTTCGGTTCCATCAAGCACCGCTGGCGGGATTTCCCACTAAGAACGTGTTGCACTTAGAATTCGATTACGCTGGCTCACGCACATGCGTACCTTTGGTTGATAGGGTGTTTTTTGAAAATGCAGCCCGACAAGTCCAGCGCCACTACTTGTTCATGGCCATTCAGAAGACGGACTTCGTAGACCGACTCTTGGGGCAGCCTGGCGAGGCTCAATATATTTGCCTTCATGAGTGCGTCGAGCCCGCTGTACGCGGTCGCTTTGATGCGCGAGAAATGACCATCGCTCTCTCGCAGTTCTGCCTGCTGTCTGCGGAGCCGGGAACGGTTTTCACGCTAGCATTAAGTGACTTGGCGACGAGCAAGGCTCGAACGAGAGAAGAACAGTTCCATGAGCTTCGCCGGAATCCCCAAATCGCCGCCCTAATGAATAAGCCTAATATGGACGAGGTGATTAGGGAGTATGGGAGGCTTCAGACCTCGATCTTATCCCCGGCCTCTCTCGGTCTCTTTCGTTTTCGTGAACTGATTACCCACGCGTACAATCAATTGAACGCCCTGCCTTGGCTCTTTGCCTCGTCAATCGTGACCTGGGATGTATTTAAGCAGTGGCTTCGCACGTTTGGATGCCCTGAAATCCGATGCTCAGATGGATCTCTCAGTCATCTTGAGGGCATCCCTTGTCAGTCTCCCTGGGTGAAGTATCTTCAACTTGGGAATTCGCTCTTGGCCTAGGCATCCGTTTAGATGCTTTAGCAGCCGAACACCAGCCCTCTCCAATCGATTTCTCGACGGGAGCCAAGTCAATAACTTCGTCTGGATTATTGACCACTTAAGGCGCACAAGGCGCTTTAGGTCATTTTAAGCGCGCCGAAACTTCGGAAACCGAACAGCCCGCGCCGCTGCGCCAAACACCGGCTTGACAAAAATACGGGTATACCCTATAATGGGTATTAGTTACAGTATTGATACTGTAAAACGATACTATACGGAACTGAGAGGAGCTTGGGCTAATGGAACGATCATCAGGAATCCAAGAGATGCATGTCGCCGGACAGACTTTCGAGGTCGAAACGGCAGATCTCCCCATCGAGAAGATCAAGCTCGATCCCAGCAACCCGCGAATCAGATATCTAGCCGAGACGAAGGGCCTCTCGCCAAAGACCAACGAGGCAATCCGGGACCTCCTCTTAGAGGACAACGACATTCGGCGGCTCTACAATGAGATCAAGGACGAAAAGGGACTGCACGACCCTATCCTGGTTAACAAAGATGGCGTGATCATCGAGGGAAACTCCCGGGCGGCCTGTTACCTGACGCTTCACGATAAGAGTAAGGGCGCAAACGGCTGGAAGAAGATCCCCGCCCGCATCCTGCGGAGCCAGATGCCACCCAAGGACGTTGCGACACTCCAGGCGCATTACCACATCAAAGGCAAGAACAAATGGGATGCCTACGCCAAGGCGGAACATTTTTTCCGCATGACCGAAGATCACAAGATGACCCCTGAGGATATTCATAAGGCCACTGGGATGCACAAAAAGACGATCGAGGACATGATCGCGTCCTACCGGATGATGCGAGATCATGCCTTCGGCAAAGGGAAGAAGCATTCCCCCGATCTCGCCGTGCGTAAGTATTCGTACTTTTATGAGTTTCAGAAAACGGCCAACGAAGCCGTTACGGCCCTTAGGGCCAAAAAGACGGGTCGTGAATGGTTCGCCAAGATGGTAGACGATGGCCGGTTTGAAAAGGGTGCTCAAGTACGCAAGCTCCCAGCCATTCTCAAGAGCAAGCAGGCTATGAATGCCTTCGAGCAGGGCGGGATCAAGGCGGCTAATCCCATTATCGAGCAGGTCGACCCGACCTCCGACTCTGCCTTATACCGTCAAATTAAGAATCTGAGCGACAAGCTGAACGACGATTATATGAAGGAAGTCGAGCACGTCAAGAACAATGCAAAGTGTGCAAAGCTTCTCGAAGACCTGAATAAAGTCGTTAAGGGGGTGCTTGACGATGCCAAGCGTTAAGTCGGCTCCTCAGAGCAAAGGCGGAAGCGACGAAATGCTCTTTGATCGGATCACGATCGAGGGCAAGAGTATCGATCTAAAAGGTGCAAACATCCCGATCCAAAAGGTGCGCCTTGACCCCCAGAATCCGCGTCTAGTTAACACGCTTTTTGGCAGCCCCCAGCCCACGTCTGAAAAGGATCTTCAGTCCTTCCTAGCGGAAACTTTGTGGGCTGATCCCAATATCCGAGACCTCTTTCGACAAGTCCAAGCAAATCGCGGCCTCACCGAGCGAATCTTGGTTACAGAGGATAACGTGGTCATCGAGGGAAATTGCAGGACGGTTGTCTATCGTAAGCTGCGGGAGCAGGACCCGAGCGAGATGGCGTGGACAAAAATTCCTGCTTGGGTTTTACCTCCAGCCATTAAAAAACGTGAGATTGCGATCCTACAGGGCGAGATGCACGTCGCCGGCAAGATCACATGGGCCAGCTTTGAAAAAGCTGGCCATGTCTTCAGGCTCCACAATGAGCACCTGATGACGCAAGATGAAATTGCGTCTCGTCTCAGGATGTCAAAATCGAAGGTCAACCAGCTTATTCGCGCCTTCGAAACGATGCATGTTAAGTACCTGCGTCGGTATCCAGGAGCCGCGGGAGTTCACAAATTCAGCTACTTCGAAGAATTTTTCAAGAACCCGCTGCTTCGCACGGCCGCGTCTCGGGATCCTGGGTTGGTCGATAGATTTGTGGATTGGGTGGGCACTGGAAAGATCCTCGAGGGCAGGCACGTCCGAGAATTACCTGAAATTATCGCCAATGAGCAGGCGCAAAAGGCGCTCGATCGGGCGGGTTACTTGGCGGCTCTTCGGGTCTTGGAGGAGAATAACCCAGCTCTCACGTCAACGTTATACCGCGCCCTCCAAAGAGCCACGATAGAGCTTCGGGATGCTGGAACTCCCGATCTTCAAGAGATTCGTAACGGCAACCAGGCGGCGATCAGAATTGTCGAGGATTTAAACGCCGCGCTCAACAGATTCCGAACGATTGCCGGGCTAGAGGAGAAATAGCCATGCCAAAGGTTGAATCAAGACGGCCGCTGCGCCAGGCCCAACGCACGACGACAACCTACACTAGAAATGTCCAGGGTAAGCCAGTTACCTTGGAGCTCATCGAGGTTGACCCGCAAAAAATCAAACTCGACCCGACTAATCCAAGAATCCGTTTCGCTATGGAGCAATTGTCCGAGCCAGAGCGCAATGAAGATGCATGTTCCTTGGTCTTAATCGCACAAGAAGAAACTGAGGCGCTTAAAGTTTCCATCGTTCGGAGCGGTGGTGTTCAAGAACCGATTTACGTCAGACACGATGGAAGGGTTGCGGAGGGCAACCGCAGGGTCGTAGCAATGCGGATGGCCCAGGATGAAAATCCGAAGGATAAACGATTCGCCACGTTGCCTGCATGGCGAATCCCAGAATCGACACCAGAGGAGCTGATACAAGATCTTCTTAACGAAATTCATATTGGCTCCGTGCGTGGTTGGGCCCCCTACGAAAAGGCTATGCAGATTCGTGCTCTTGTTAGAGAGAGCGATTTGCTTATCCATGAGGTGGCTGAACGCTACAGGATGACGGTCGCCCAGGTCGAACAGCAAATTGCAGCAGCCGATATAATGGAGAAGGAATTCTTGCCCATTGTCGACGACCCAACGGATCCCAACCATCGATCAAAGTACAGCTACTTTCTAGAGTTCGAAAAAAACAGCAAGATCAGGAAGGTTCTCCAAGAGGAGCCAGAACTACGTGCTGAGTTTTCTCAATGGGTCCGCGACGGGCTGATCGATAAGGGCGTTCAAGTTCGTGCGCTTCCAAAGATCCTTGCATCACCCACAGCTAAGAAGCTTCTCGCAAAGCATGGATTCCGCGCGGCGAAGGCACACTTAGCCAAGACCGATCCGCTAGAGCACGATCTGTACTCTCGTGTCTTTGAACTTACTGAGCAACTCGGCGAATTAAGCCTCGATGAGATCGAAGCCCTGAAGTCTTCTGATGACCGTCAACAGACCCTCCGGGACCTCAAGGATCGAATCAACAAGGTTTTGTCTTACACGAGATAAAAGCCTATGCCTTCGCAGGCGCATCGATGGCTCGTCGTCTGGGCAGCTCGACGCCTCCGGCGTGACGGGTTTCAACCCATATGCGCCGATACCGAAGAAAGCTCAAAGGACCTGTTAGCACCCGCGCACAGACCGCCAGTAATAGCCGGTATACGCCCGGATCTAATCGCCATCCATAGAAAATCTGGCGAGTTTGCCGTCTGCGATGCAAAAACGCCTGCCGATCTCGATAACCCTCATACCGTTAAGCAACTCCGGGCGATGTTAAGTACTCGTGATCGCCGAGGAAGGCGAGCACAGGTCTTTCTAGCCTTTCCCCGGTCGGCGCTAGGCTCGGCCTCAAAGGTCATCTTTAAGCTTGGTTTGGCCGAAGCTCTCCGCGTGCATCTAATCCCAGTTCCCGACGTCATGCTTAACGAGAAGATCGCATGAACAATGACAAACCGCCCAAAGCACTCCCCCACCAGAAGGAAGGCAGCAACTTCCTAGCCTCCCGGAAGGCCGGGGCCCTTTTCGATGAACAAGGACTAGGGAAAACCAAGCAGCTAATCGACGCCGTATCGGCATCGGTCTCATCGGGAGCCATTCAGGGCGCGGTGATAGTGTGCCCGAATACACTCAAGGCTACCTGGCGAGACGAGATTGCTAAACATGCGCCTGACGCGCGCGTAGTTGTGCTCGGAGCAGGCAAAGCAGCGCGTAGGCAAGCCTTGGGGAATCTGCGCGGCATGTTCTATGTAGTGAACTACGAGGCTATACCGCTCGAGGGCGTTGTTCTCCGAGCGCTGCTGCGATTCAAGCGCTTTGCTCTCGTGCTCGACGAAAGCCACAGAATCAAGAACCCATCAGCAGCGGTTACGCAGATGATCCACGATCTGAAGCAACACGCCGCGAGGCGCTACATCCTGTCTGGGACTCCTGTTGCTAATACGCCAGACGATCTATGGAGCCAGCTCAACTTTCTGGACGACGGTGCTGTGTCTGGTGCCTCGCCCGATGAATTTAGACAGAAATTCGGCGATTCCGAAATTGGATACAAGAATCTCGAACGATTGAGCGGCGAACTAGCTTCGATTGGATTACGTCGGACTAAGGAGAAGAATCTTAAACTCCCGAAGAAATCCGTTATCAGAATCAAAGCGCCCTTAAGCCCCATGCAGGCTGCGATGTACGATGGGTTGCGTAAGAAAACGCGCACGTGGGTTAGCGGTCTTTCAAGCAAAGAGGTCGCTCGGCAGTCGGACAATATTCTCACCAAGCTACTACGATTGGTCGAGATCGCGTCAAACCCACGTCTGGTTGACCACAGCTATCACGAAACTCCGGGCAAGTTCGCTGTGGTCGATAAGCTGCTTAAAGACCGCCTTGAAGAATCGTCAAACAAGGTGATCCTCTGGACCTCCTTTGTCGAGAACGTAGAGGATCTTAAGCGCCGCTATGCCCGCTATAACCCCGTGGTGATCCACGGAGCAATATCAGCCCAGCAGCGAGCGTCTCATGTGCGGCGGTTTAGAACAGATCCGAAGACGCAACTTCTCATTGCGAACCCGGCAGCCGCCCGAGAGGGACTTACCCTGATCGAAGCCCGAACTGCGATCTATCTCGACAGGACTTTCAATTTAGTGGACTACTTGCAATCGCAGGACCGGATCCATCGCATCGGACAAACTAAAGAGTGCGAGATCATCCTTCTAATCGCACCTGAGACGATCGACGAATATCTGGACTTCTCAATTGAGCAAAAGGCTCGGGTTGCGCGTTTCGTTCAAGGAGATGCAAGCAGGGTCCAGGACGGGGATCTAAAGCTTAAGAAGCCCGCTGTGCTTAAGGCGCTGCTTTCTTAGACTGTTTTCAGAAAGGGCTTCACAACCTGCCGAACCATACGGTCGCCACCAGGACCACACTTCAAGATTACCTTGCAGACGCGTTGCAATAGATCCTGACCATTGACGTGCTGAAGCTTACGGTTGTCTAACCGTGCGGCAAGCAGCAACGGCTCACCCTGAAGCTTTTCAAGCCTCCGATGGAGGCCCTTTAATCGTGACTCAAATTCTTCCGGGACAGGGCACGTATTCCCGCCCGCTAGGTCGGCGAGAACCTTCCGGGCACCTTTAAGCGAATGGTCGCGGTGATCCTCGTCCACGAAAAAGTCCATATTTAGCGCCGCTTCGATCTGCGCCAGCTTTTTCTGCACTGAAGCCTCGGCGACGCGCCGCTTGGATTCAGTTCGACAGAGCTTGCTCAAGTGCCGTCCGAAAAGAGCCGTTTGCTCAAGGAACCGCTCGTAAGTCGGCGTTTCCTCAAAACCATCGCGCCGCGCATTGGGCCTGAGCGATTGCGTTACTTCAATCGACCCAATATGCCAAGTGGCGAAACGGCGCTCCGTAAAGGCATCCTCGATTAAATATTCATCGCCGACTGAGATACTGCCTTGCCTTATCCGAATACCACGCATCGCGCATCGCCTGGGCAGCGAGGCAAGTAGGCTTGTCTTCGCATACCAGCCTCGCCCAAGCAAAGTGCCATCGCTGTTCTTGAGTTCAAACTTCTCGATGCCCTTTATTCGGTCGTGCGTCGTATCGTTGATCTCGAATGTATCAGCATAAGGCCGGAAAATCTTGAGACCGTTCAGGCGCACGTCATAGCTTCGGAAGCCTGGGACAGCCGCCAGATATTCTTCAAGTTCCTTTCCGAACTTGAATGCAGAATTATCAAAAGGCACGGGGGCCTCTTGTCCGAGATATTCGCGGACCGCTTCAGCGTTCATGAGCAGGTCTGCGTGAAAGCGGTGCACATTGTGCATCGTCGCCCGGAAGAAGTGCGCGGGGTCGTCTTTCGTCGCATTCCTGTAATTCACTCGTGCGATTCGTCTCACAACATCAGCAAGACTCTCTCTCTTGCCACCGGTCAAAACGGTCGCCTTCAGAGCCTTTCCATCCCATTCGACGATGGCGACCTCGGAGCTTCCGGCGGTGCGCGTCTCGAACGTCAGGAGGTCACAGTGTGCCAGGCCGCCAAGCCGCCCAATCCCCCTAAAGCCCCTCTGCGCCGTCCCTTCCTTGGCACTGTTTCCGAGGCTGCCGAGCTTTTCTTCCGCCTCATCCGCGGGGATCCCAGTGCCGTTGTCCTCTACAGAGATTATGCGCCTTTCCCCATCTAGCGTGATGGCAATGCGGCCCTCCCCTTCCTTGAGGAGTCCGGCATCAGTGGCTACATCAATACTGTCTGCCGCATTTTGAATGAATTCCCGGTAAACCATACGGGGATCACTGTACATCCCCGCCGTAACGATCTCCAATATCTGGCGACCAATCGACGGCGTTATGGGGCGAGGAGGTTTCATTTTCGAAGGTAGAGCTCTAGCCACTTTTTGATCTCCGGGTCCTTTGTCTTGCTCAGCGCCTCTCTGACCACCTTCGCAGAGTTGGCCGCTACCGCATCATGGAACTCGTAAAAACGCGTGTCCTGCTTCTGAAGCAGCCCAAGGATAAATTGCCGGAAGTCTTCGATATGTCCCGTGCCTGGCGTGTCACCCCGGCCGCCGCTATGGACCCGTGCTTCATGCTTATTGCGGTTTCGAATTAGTTCCTCTGGCATGTAAAGGTTGGTGAGGAATTCTTCGTAGGTGTTGCCAACAGTCCGCCGGGCAAGAGTCGGCGTCGGAGATATCGCGCCGTTTGCGGCTCCCTTCATGATCTCGATATTTCTAATGAATCGCTTAGTCCACCGCGTTGACTTCAACCAATCGACCCGCTCATTTGGCAAGGGCTCCATGTAGTCGCGCTGCTTGTGAGCATCCTTCCCGCGCTTCTCGTCAATTGGGGCGTAGCGCATTGGATAGCAATAAATTTTTCCCGCTTTCTTCTTGTTCCCATCGCCCCGCATCATCTCGTTAAGCTCGATGTTGATGTGCAGTCGTCGGAAAAGATCTTCCGGCGTATCCTTCCAGTTGTACAGCATGTAGTTCGAGAAGTCGGTGAATCCATGCTTGTACGCCAACTCGACGGCGCGCCGGTAGTTTGGAAGCTCGGCGACTCGATCAAAAGCGATCCGCACGGGGCTGATATTCAATTGGGAAAATATCTTCAGCTTCTCATCGGTAAAGTAAGTCGCGTCTAGGCCCTGATTAAAGTCGATCGTGCGGCCACGCTTATTGTCCCGGCCGTAGCCCAGTTCCAGCAGGTCCTCGACCGTTTTCTCCAAATCGTCCGAAGCCATGATGTTGTTATCCATGAGTTTCAGATGTCGCTTGTCCCCGAATTCGGTTCGGAGCGCCTTGATCACATTCTTTATCTCGTAATACGGCTCGTATACCGGCTCAATCTTGGGTACGGCACACCAGGCGCACTTAAGAACGCAGCCCCTCGAGGCATACCAGTAGTACGTGTCATTGATGCCATAGATTCTCGGATCTAGGATGCTGTAATCGGGAGGGAGCAGATCGATGTTCTCATTACCATCAAGCCCGATCTGCTTGGGGGATGTCAGCGAACCGAAAACGGGGTAGATTCCCGTCGACTCGAAGATTTCCTTCGGCATCATCGATGCCATGACGCCACCCACAAAAATCTTCCCGGTCGTGCCACCTACGGCTTCTCTGTAGAAATTGATCGTCTCAACAACCTTCTCGAAGTGAAACGTAAAAAGCGTCGTGATATAGACGCGATCCCACAGGCGATCCGGCGCAAAGGTGTCTGCATCGGGCATCACCGAGCGATCAATGCCCATCACAAATTTGACTTCATCGCCTCGCTGCTTGTGATAGCGGGCGAGCTTCATTAAACCAAGCGGCGGATACCAAAGAGTATCGTCGCTGCCGTTAACTTTTCGCTCGGCCTCCAACCCATCACCAGGGGTTAGTGTCTTCTCAAGCGAAACACGACGATACGCCGGTTCAACCAGGAGAACTCTCATCGAACAACAGCCTCCTGCTTTGTGGTGGGTGTTCCCAACTGTTTCAGCACCTGATCAATCTCCGATTTCTTGTAGAGCCTATAGTTGTTGTAGGGGTGCCGCTGCGCCACCAGTTTCTTAGCGTTGTCCCACCTTCGGAGCGTCATCGGGTCCACGCCAAGAACTTGAGCGGCCTCCGAGACGGTGAGGAACTCCTTAAACTGCGTCATAGGATCGACAAGCTTATACAACATTTATCAAGGCACTACAAGTAAAAATGGTGCGTACAGCGTTATTTATATACTTTCCAGTGTCATATTTTATCAGTTCGACGGTGGGTGTCCGACGAGGCCGGGCCGTCGGCGCTACTTGCTTACAATAGCCTTGAACTGATCATCCTCACGGAACGATTCAAATTCCCAGGACGAACGGGCCTTCTCCGCGTAGCTTGGGTTGAGGCGAATTGCCTCCCTGAGCGCTTCCAGGGCCTGATCATGGAAGCCCATCATCGCCATATAGCCCGCATGCTGATAGCGGCCTTGAGCAGAAGGATCTGAGCTATCCTGTTGGAAGTTCGAAGGCCAATCCTTGGGGCGCAGGTGGCGGCCGTTCTCTTGGATCTCTGCTAAAGCATCTGCAACGCCTTCGGCCAATCGCCGCGCCGCCTTATATGCCGCCCGGGAGGAATACACTGAACCATAAGCCGAGCTGTGCGCGGCGGCACTAACTTCTCCCGTTCGCACATCGATGACTCGTGCCGTCATATCTACTGATCGAGGCAAAAGCCCGAAGGATAACGCAGTCAGAAGACTGATGTTCTCCTGAATCTTGATGAAAACGCCGTGTGTCGCGGCGGGCTGATACTCTTGGATTGTCGTCGCTACGGTGTGGACGCCGGTCTCTTTAGCCTCGTTAAGATGCGTGAGGATACTCTGAGCTTCCGCGTTGTCCACGACAGTGATGTTCTTCTTGAGCAGGCCTTCCTCAAACGCAGCGAGGACTCCGGGCTTGTCGATGATCGGCTGTTCCTCATCGCCCTGCTTAACCGTGGCTCCGAGGGACGTATCCAAGCCGAGAATTGCGACACGCATCGGATCGTATGCCGGTCTTTGATGAGCGCAAGCGCATAAGACGGTCAGAGCCGCGACGACAGATAAGGGTTTCATGGACCTTGCACCCCCGAACTCTTTAAACACTCCCAGTACTCGTGCTCGTCAGGCCCTCCATACGCCTGGGCGCAGTCATCTTTGACTTTCTGCACCCGCTCCCTCTCCCGCTCCGCCGCAAGCTTCTCTGCCGCCTGACGCATTTCCTCACCCACCCTCTTTTGCTCCTCGGTTTCCTTGGGCTGATCGGGAGGACTGATTCCAACGAGATCAACCTTGATCCTTAGTCGCCGTTGGGAAATCTGATAAGGGAAAACTTGCACGAACAGCCCCGAGCATCCTGGGTACATTGTCTTGCTCGGAATTGCCGCTTGGTGGAGGTACGCGGCAGGACTTTCATCGCGATTCAGCTTCGTGTATAGAAGGCGGATCGAGCCGATCGTGTATGGGCTGTGGTTATGGATCATCGCCATGATCCGCGTGCCGGAGACTTTCGGGCCGTTCACAGGATCGTTGGGATCTACAACGACCGGCTGATAGGTAAAGCCCTTCATTGCAAGTTGGATTCCTCGCGTCGCTTCTTTGGCGGCTTTGATCTGCTCAGAAGGCGGCGCGTCGAGAGACATGCGCCGGTCCTTCGCTTCGGCTCCATCCGGGCACCCCACGAGGATTGGGCCCGAATCAATCTCGGCTATCTGCGCCCTCACAGAACCCTGATCTAGCAGCAGCACGGCAGCAGAAACCGCCAGCACCAGTCCCTTTAATCTCGATTTCATTTCTTACTCGCCTCATCTTGCAGATGATCCAGCAGGCGCACCATCGCCCCCGTGTCCAGCTTGCAGTATTCCTTGAGGTCGGAAGTCTTGCGCTCTCTTTCCGGCGAGCCGAAGCGGCCTTCCATGAGGCCAAGATACGTCCCTTGCGCCTCCGTGCCGTTCTGGATCGCGAGAGAGTCGTACGTCATTCCGGGAACGAGCGCCGGAAGGACTCTCTTGATCGACCATCCGCCCTTAAACTCTGGGTGGACGTAAAAGCCGCGCCTGAATGGCGCGGCCAGATCCCAAAGCCTGTCCTTGATCGAAAAGAGCTTGGAGCGCTGGCGCTTAAAGGCCACGGCGAGGTCAAGGAGACAGCGACCCTCGAAGCTACTGTTGAAGACGACCACAGAACCGCGTGGGCCGATGTTTCGAGCAAGGAAGTCAACCAACCCGGGCCGAGGGTCGTTCACCCCGTCGCCCAGGAATTCCGTATGGAATACGAGGCCGTCGCCCGCCTTCTCCCGAATGTGAAGCGACGCCTGGAACGGCAGGAATTGAAATGGCCGCAGCCCGTCGTAGGGCGGGATCGCCGGATTGATCGCCTCGAAGTCGAGGAAATAAAGCGGGTAGCGCAGTTGGCAGAGGAGATCGGCGATGGCTTCCCTGTCGATATGCGGCTCTCCCTTTCTAGCGGTTTCAACCCAGGCTCGCTGCATTGGCAGAAGCTTGAAGTTCTCGGGAATATCGCGGACGTGGATAATGCCGCGCTCCTTGAGTACTGCCCGTTCCAGCGTCGAGAGAGGTATGTCGTAGATCGAGTCTTCGGGAACCGCCTTCCAGCAAAACGCCTTAAAGGCGCACTCGTAAGGCTGATTGCAGCGGTCCCCCACTTCGGCGCTCGGCATAGAACGTGAGGAAATTACCTCGCGCATGGCCCACAGGTGCGTCTTCACGTCGGGCAGCAGGCGATCCGTCTCCCTCGTCACGTCGTGAAGGAGAAAGAGCTTCTGCGGATCGATGGGACCTTGGCGGACGTAGTTCTTGTTCACAAGCAGGAGGTTCACTTGCCGAATGTCGAAGCCCGCGCCCTCGAAGACGTAGCGTTGGACCACTGCGTCGTGAACGTAAACCGGCTTAACCTCAGTGGCGGACTTAACTTCGGTCAGGTCCCAAGTGCCGTAGTCACGGGTCAGCATGTCGGCGCGGGCAAAAACGCCATCGGACAGCGCGGCGGGCTCAAAGAGGATTCTGACCCTATCCTTGACCGCCTGGCGCGTTAGCCGGAGAGCCGTGCCGATCTGCGTGTGATCCCCCCCGATCAGCCGCGCTCTCGGATAGCGCTCCCTCGCCAGACGGCCGATCTCGTGGCCTTGGTCGAAGATGGTTTGGAGCGCTGGCGAAAGACCGGGGATCAGGTCTTTTCGATTGCGATAGAGCCAGAGGGCCTTCGGGCATTGAAGCCCGCGCATGTACTGAGACTTAGAAAGCAGCGGCTCCCGCCGCGCCGCCAAGGGTGCCACAAAGACCTCTAAGCGGCTGTTCGCGCGGCCTGGAAGTATCGCCGCCAGTCCCAGTGGCCAGATGTGCCCTTTCGGCTTCTTCCTTGTCGGGCCGGTTTTAGGCCCAAGTCTTCGCTCAGAGACTTTTCAGCTCTTTTCGCTATAGCTAACCTGTCAATGTGCTCCGGAGATTCGTGGGCTTGTTCTCGTTCCAACTCGTCAATTGCACTATCAAGGCGCTTATCCCAGGTTGCGTACATCGAGCGCTCGATTAGGAGGGAACGGTAGCGGGCTCCTAGGCCTCTGATGCGGCCTTGAAGCTGATTAATGAGGACGTCTTTCTTCTTGCAGGACGGACACTCGTGGCTCATAGAGCCCTCCTTGCCCGCCCATAAACGAATCGGGCGGACACAGCCACTCTGAGCCACGCTAGTAACCCAGAAGAATCCGCGCCGCCCTTTCCCCGTGCCCGAAGGCACGAGTACATCGGCGACCGACTCTCCGTACTAGCGTGTGCCTCGACCTTTTGGGTAGAAGCTCAACCGCACCCGAAGTGCGGCTTACAGAGTTCAGCCTAACTTGGTGCTGACCTCGAAGGTCAGCGGCCAATCAAAAAATCAATTGGTCAGGACCCTTTTTCGATCCGGCACCAGTGTAGCAGACCCCCCGAGTGATCTCAAGGGATGATGGAGGCCTATACGGCGGGCGGGCTTGGACGGTCGGCCGTGTTCTTGGCGGCAACCTTCTTTCGAAGCCGTTCAATGGTAACCCACAGGCTCCGATCTGGTTCGCGATATCCTAACTCGTAGTGGCGATAGATGCTTACCTTGACTCCAAGAGCCGTGGCTGCTGCCTCGGGGCTTAAGCCGACTTCTTCCCTCCACTCCTTGAGGCGGTCCTGTGAATACGATGGATACAAGAAATGTCGATATGGCTTCCCTCGCAGCCGACAGACGCAAAGCGTCAGCCAATGCCGGGCAATCACATAGGGCAGGAGGGCGATCCTGACTCCGACACCTAGCCACTGCAAGTATTTCAGTGTGGAATCGATGAGCCCTCGGCGCGTGGCGAAAATGAGGTCGATCATCTCGATGACCTGGCGCGTGAGCTCTTGAGCGTCGCCCATGTGAAGATTCCGACGGATAGGGTCCGTCTTTGAAGCATCAATGTCCTCGACGATTCGCTCCATAAGGTCCCGAAGGCCAAAAACAAGCCGCCTCATGCTGAAGAAATCGGTCTGCACATCGGGAACCATGACCAACATAGCGGTAAGACGGTCGATCTCTTCGAGGCATCTTTCGCATATCTTGTGATAGCGCTGGAAGTCTTCCAGCGTTCGAGCCTCAATGGCCTTGGTGTATTCGATCCGGCCTGCACTCACCTTCTTAAGAACAAAAAGAATGTTGTCCAGATTCCCGTAAACGTAATGACTGCCCACCCGGAATTTGGGATCCCGGTCCATTTCCTCCATGAGCATGGGCATGATGTCCTTGATCCCAGCCATATCCAAGAAGAAGCGCGTTATACGATGAAAAATCTGGAAAAGATAAAAGTCCGCCTCGAATCGAATCCCCCTCGTGCGTATTCGATTGATTGCATAGAGGACAATCGGGGCAAGGATAGAAAGCAGAAGGATCTGGATGCCGATGCTGATGACCGCCAAAATAATGCCGTCCAGGAACGCCTGCGTGCCGCGAAGACGGTGATATTCGGCAAAAAGATTTCCCAGAGTCAGGACGTTCGGATCAGCCATTCATCCTCTCATCGATGTCTAGCTTTAACAGCGGCCATCGATCAATCGCCGCCTCATAGAATCTCTTTTCCGTCTTAGTCCGCCCCCAATTCCGCAGCCAATGTCGGATATCAAGATCGTCGTTGTCCGTGGTCGAGGCCCCGCGAAGGCCGAGCATGCATGCCTCGATCCCGACCAGCATAGATTCAGAAACTTCTCGCTGCTGGTTCGTTTGATTGGGAACGGCGATAGCGCCGCCCTTCTGCCACGGATTGACTTTAAGAAACTTCGTGGCCTTTGCCGTTGCCACGCGAACATCGAATTCTCGGTCCCCCTCAAGCAGTCGAAGCCAATCATTCAACCAGGGCCAAGACGGCTTACCTGCGACCGCCGTCATATACGGCACGAGAGCGCCGATCCAATAATAGCGGCCCCGCAGGACAGGACGGCCACTCGATCGCCCCGCCGCACGCAGCCGCAATGACTTCGCCGCGAGCTTGGCACTCGCAACTGCCTCGTCCTTAAATCCCAGCGCCTGGAAATTCCTTGCCGCGATCTCCATGTGGACGGCCTGACTTTTTAAAGCCCGTGGGGGCTCGGGCTGCTTAAGGAAGGCATCTCCTCGATTATCAAGGAGGTAGACAAGGACTTCCGCCTGGCCGCCGAGACTTTCGAAGTCGAGAAGTAATCCTTCCTCCTCGCCGAAAGCTCCTCTCCGAAACCCGTAACTAATCCGGCTCATAATCGGCCCATTGGTTTACTGAGAAATTTTAGCACCCCTGGCAAAATGGAGCCATCAAATCGCCGCATGAGCGGCGAGGCGAAGGAGAGAACCTATGCAGGACCCAGATGATGGCTCGCCATGGATCACGCCGGGAGAAGCAGCAGCCTTGCTACGTCTTCACCTCAAGACCGTGCAGCGCTGGTGCCGCGAGTGGTGGAGCAAACTGACCCCGCCGTTGGCTAGGAAGGTCGGTCCACGCCGCTGGATCATCGACCGACCAGCGTTGCTGCGACTCATTCAAGCGGGGCCGTTGGTACCAGCCACCCCCGACATGCAAGCCGAGGAGATCCGCCAATGAGCCTTCCTCCCTGGATGAGCGTCAAGGAAGTCGTGGAGTTGACCGGCTGGCCCGCCTCGCGAATCCGAAAAATGTGCGAGAACGGCAGTCTCACCGCGAAAAAGTGGCCGGGCCGCAACGACTGGTACATCGACAGCACCTCACTCACTAACCCACCGTTCCCCGAAGCCGCCGAGGCCCGGGAGCACTACGAACTCCCGCGTTTCTTCTGGAAAAGGGAAGGCGACGAGAAGCTGTTCTAGGAGTCCAGCGTGCCGCGCTACTACCACCGCAGCACGCCCGAGGAACGGCTGGCCAAGATAGCCGCGATCCTGGCCAAGGCCATCGTGCGGCTGTTGAAGGAACGTGAGAGGCGTCGGCCTGATGAGCACCCTGCCGGAACTTAATCGGGTCCACCAGGCCGACGCCCTGGCGTTCTGCCGGTCTCTACCGGACGCCAGCATCGACCTCGTGATGACGAGCCCGCCCTATTGGGGCCTGCGCGACTACAAGGCGCAGGGCCAGATAGGACTTGAGGACATGGCGGCGTACATCGACCGCCTCGTGGAAATATTCCGCGAGGCCCGCCGTGCCCTCAAGCCCGACGGCTCGTTCTATCTCAACCTCGGCGATACCTACGCGGGATCCGGCTACGCCGCCGAAACCTCCAATGGCCGCCGAGCCCCATTGCCAAGGAAGTGCCTAGCGGGAATTCCCTGGCGCGTGGCGCTGCGCCTAATCGACGATGGCTGGATTCTTCGCAACAACCTGGTTTGGCACAAGCCGAACGGCGCACCCCACAGCGCCCAAGACCGATTTTGCGTCAAGCACGAAGACCTTTTTTTCTTCGTGAAGCAGCAGCGCTATTACTTCGACCTCAACGCCGTCCGGGAGCCCTACAAGCCCTCGACGGTCAAGAGAATCAAGCGGATCCTTGAGGCCAAGACTGAGTTTGACCCCGCGCGGCACAAGAACGACGCCTCGGGCAGCCGCAAGCACCAGAGCCCCTACCAGATCATGATCAACACGGCGAAGCGCTACGAGAAGACCGGCATCCTAGGAAAGAACCCCGGCACGGTCTGGCCCGTTTCTACGAGCGGCTTTCGCGGCAATCACTTCGCGACCTATCCCGAGGCGCTGTGCCGCAGGCCAATCTTAGCCTCCTGCCCGCCCGGTGGCGTCGTCCTGGATCCCTTCTCGGGCTCGGGAACGACGGGCCGGGCCGCGCTACGGCTTGGCCGCAGCTTTCTGGGGTGCGATTTGAATGCCGAATACGTCGAGATGGCGAACCAGCGACTACGGGAGGTCATCCCTTGAATCCCGCGAAGTGATCTGCTACCTGGGTACAAGAAGGACCAAATATGCCTGAAAATCAACTGCGCTGCGCCATCTACACGCGCAAGTCCACGGAAGGGACGCACAATTCCAAGATGACCTCGTGCGAGTCCCAGCGGCAAGCCTGCGAGCAATGGGCCGCCAAACGCCCGGACTTGTTCGTGCTTCCCATGCGCTACGATGACCTGGGCTACAGCGGCGGAAATACTGAACGCCCCGCCTACCAGAAGCTTCTCGCGGACATTCACCTGGGCAGCCTTGATGCGGTCATCGTCTACGACTTCGACCGGCTATCGCGCAGCACCCGCGACTTTCCCATCATTCAAGAACTCTTGAACGACAAGGGAATCAAAACCTTCTCCGTGACGGAAAACTACGACGGCATGTCCGAGTCCTACCGCGAGCTTTTGTTGGGAATAAAAATGCAGATCGCCCAGTTCCAGCGCACGGACGCCGCCGCCAGGGTCAAACAAAAGCTGACCGCGATGGCCGAGAAGGGCATGCACGTTTCCGGCTCCCCCGTGATCGGATACAACATCGTAAATAAAGGTTGGGTTTCAAATCCTGGCGAGGCCCAGCAGGCACTCGATCAATTCCTGATCTACATCAAGACAAAATCCTTGAGCGCCACCGTGCGCGAAATGAACGCCCGAGGATATCGAACCAAGCAGTGGACGACCCCAAAAGGCATCGTAAAGGGCGGAAGGCTCTACTCCAAGAGCACTCTGCACTACAATCTCCGAAACCCGGTTTACATCGGAATGATGCGCTACGACGGCAAGATTTACCAGGGCAAGCAGCCCGGCATCATCCCCAAGGAAGTCTTTGACGAGGCGCAAGGCATCCTTGAGAGCAATAACGAGCGCCACGACTCGCTTCTCCAAGGAAACTCCGACCTTTGGCTCAAGGGCAAGCTGACGTGCGCGATCTGCGGGTCGAGCATGACGCCAACGTGGACGACGGGAAAGGGCGACCGCAAATACTTCTATTACGAGTGCACCAAGAGCCGCACTCTCGGCAAGAACCTTTGCCCGGTGCGGCGCGTTCCAGCCGCCGGGATCCATCAAGCTTTACTCGACCGCATGAACTTCCTGGGAGACCATCCGCCTCTCGTCCGTGAATGCCTCAAGGCGGCTCAAAAGGAAATCGAAGGGAATTTGAGCGGCTTCGAGACGGAGCTTGAGCGCGTCCGCCGCGAGTTAACTAAAGTCGAACGCCAGGGGCAGCGCTTGGCCGAGTCCATCGCGGAAGGAATAATCGGCAAGGACAGCAGCTTCATCCGCCAAAAGCTCGACGAGATAGAGCGCCGCAAGAACGAGCTGCTGGCTCAAAAGGCCAAGCTGGAGAGCGAGGCCAAGGCGCAGGCCGCGCCACTACCCGCGTTCACGGACTTCCAGTCGACTCTCAGTCAATTTTCGACCGTGATGACGGCGGTCACGATCAATGAAAGAAAGGAGCTCGCCGATCTTCTCATCCGCCAAGTCTCGTACGACGAGGCGAATGCGACGATAACAGCGAGCTTGTATGCCCTTCCAGAACTGCCTGACGTGACGTTTCAGGCTGGGTTTAGAAAGGCGTCTAAATCGGCGGAGAGGGTGGGATTCGAACCCACGGAGGCTTTGACACCTCGCGAGTTTTCAAGACTCGTGCCTTAAACCGCTCGGCCACCTCTCCAAATCGTTTAATTATAAGTGCTTTTCAGCATTCCCGCCAGAAGGCAAATTTACCATTGTCACGATAGTGTCACGCCGAGACCCCTTTTCTAAGGTCTTGAAGGGCCTTGGGAGTGGCCAACGGCGCGGACGGTTCCGAAGCCAGCATGTTAATTGCCACGGCCTTGTGGGCAGGGGCCAAATGGGCGTATCGCTCAGTTATCCGGGTCGTGCTGTGACCCAGGAGCTTGCTTACGGTCAAGAGGTCAACACCGCGCATAACAAGCTCGGAAGCAAAAGTGTGGCGCAAATCATGAAAGACGAAATCCAACAGGGCCGCCGCATGCACGGCCTTGTCCCATTCGACGCGCAAAGCGCCATGCCAGGACGTGCCGCCACGGTCGCCCTCAAAGACGTAATCTCCGCTGCGCGGAAGGCTCGTCAGAACGTCTCTCACGTCACGATGCATCGGGATGAATCTTGTTTCTCCGCTCTTGGTCCGCTTAAGCGTCAGCTGTCCGGCATGGAAATCAACGTCGGACCACTTGAGCCCGAAAATTTCTCCCCGCCTCATGCCAGTCTTAAGCGCCACGATGACGATACGACGCAGGGCTGGCGGGCAGACTTCAAGAAGCGATTTCTTTTCATCGGCGGTCAAATAGCGCGTCCGGGCGCGGCCTTTCTCACTAAAAAACTTAACTCGATCAACCGGGTTCGACTCGACCAATCCCCACTCCACGCCTTTATTGTAGATCGTCTTGAGCAATGAAAGTTCTCGGTTGATCCGGGCTCCACTTATCTGACGAGCCGCCCTGCCTTCCTCGCTTTCGGGAATAAAGGTCTGCCGACGATGCGCCTTGAATTGCTCGACGCCGTGAGCCGTAACGTCCGAGGCCAACCGATCGCCAAAGAACGCATTAAGGCAATTCACGATATAAGTATCCGCTTTGTAGGACCGCTTATTGGGCTTGCTGTAGTCGTTCAGAAATCGGTTGCAGAGGTCGCGGAGCTTGATCGGCGCAAGTTCTCCCGTCGCCCGTCGCTCGATAGCTCTATTTCTCTCGCGCAGATAAACGAGTTTCGCCACCTTGTGATCCGTCGCGCCCGTCGAGGCAAATACTCTGCGGCCTTTATGCGTGAAAGAATACCACCAATACGGCGAGCCCGCTTTTCTATAGACCGCCATGATGCCCCCTAGCTGGGCCAGCTAAATCCCAGCTTCGCCTTAATCGCGTCCTTTGCGAAATGGCTCGGCTCAACGTCGTGCAGCCAGCGCCAAAGGGTCATTCGCGGAACGCCCAATCGCCGCGCTGCCTCTGACTGGCTGATCTTCTTTCGAACGAGAAACTTCTCTAGCATCTGGCTTGCCCTCATTCCCGGGCGATACTGTATCACACGATACATGTGCTGTCAAGTCAAGGTGGGTGGGTTAACGGCTTGCTGATCCATCCAACGATCCAGGGCCTGACGGTCCAAGCGCACCATGTTTTTCTTTCTCGCTCCCGCTGCCTCAACGGATAGGGGGATGAAAGGGATACGCCGCCGCTCTATAAGCTTGTAGAGGCTCCAAACGGAAACTCGCAAGTAATTCGCGGCTTCTTTTGTCGTTAGATAGCGTGGGGCTTGATCCGTCATGTTACCTAGAACGCTCCACGGACGCGCTTAGCCTCAAAAGGAAATTCCTGACGCCGCTCTTTACCGGGCTCTGACGATTGATGGCCCGGCGCTTTCGAGATAGTCGCTCCGAGCGGTAGACAAGATCGTGGCAGCGAGGGCAGCCCATAGGGGAGCTAGCGAAATAAAGCGTCATCGTCCTACGGTGACAGGTCGGACAAGACCACCACCACCGATAGCCGGAATACCTGCCGATCCTCTGGGATACTGCCACAGCGGAAACCTCGGAAGTGCGAGCGCTGCCCTCTTGGTCGTAGTGGAACTTAAACGTCCGGCAACTTGGGCTCACTGACGACGTAAAGATAACCCGAGTGCGACCGAATCGGTCAGTCCGTGTCCATCCCCCCCTGACTAGGGTTGCTGTTATTGGCTCTTTCGGGGCAGTAAGACGGAACGGACGACGGCTACAAGTCTCGAAGCCTGTGAATCGTTTCCACTCACGGCGATTCGTTGCTCGGGATGCAATAAATAGGGTCACTGGGCCGGATTGGAAGTCCAGTTCGAGCAACCCTTCATTTTTCAGGCTCCAAACATGGAGAAACGGGCGACCTTCGATTTCAGCGTGCATGGCTTTTGGTCTCAAAATGGCCCAAATCTATCGAAGGCGCTACCAGCTCTGCCAGGAAAACCGGGACTTTTCTACTTCTTTCTCTTTTGCTCTTAGACACGCCCACAAAAGACGGTAGAGTAGGAGGAACCTGGTTTTCCCGGTAAAACCCGGTCATGAGCCCGCCTCCGAGCGCCAACGGATACCCGTCCAAACACGCACGCCAGCCTCGCGGCCCTCGCCAGCCCTCAAGGTCTCTTTGAGCCGCTTGTTAAAAGCCTTCTGGCTCGCCGCGTGACCTATCCCGGCCTCCTGCGCCCACTTAGCGTATCCCTGGTATGCGTCAGTCTTCCCGACCCAGGAAACCAAGTCCGCCTCAAGCCGCTCGGAGATGAACTCGAAGGCACTGTCGCACTGCCGACGGTAAGCCTGGCCAGCTTCCTTGACGCTGGGACAATCGCTAAACTCCTGCTGCTCTTCAAGGCGACGAAGCCCCGCCACGGCCCGATTGAGTAAGGCGCTCCGTGCCTCCTCGGTCGTAAGCGAGAGCAAGAGGTCACGCTTGGCTCTCGCGCCATCAAAACTATTCGGGAATGGGATGATAACCCATCGCCGGAAGTAGGCCGGGGTTAGGTCCCTCGAACGTGGCAGTTCATTTGCCGAGAACAGCAGCCGGGCAACGGGTTTGAAGTCAAAGGGGCGACCGAATTTTTGCTCGGCCTTAATCGTATCGCCCGAGACAAGCGCCTTGAATATGTCTGACTGCTCAAGGCCCGTTTGCGGAATGTCCGCGTAGACGTTGGCGAGCTTGCCCTGAAGCATCGGGACCACAAAACGATTGGCCGTCAGGTCCTGAAGCGAGACGTGGGAGACGTTTTCTTTACCGATGAACGATTCAAGAGCCTCAAAGAATGTGCTTTTGCCATTTGCGCCCTCGCCCACGAGCATAAAAGCCTTCTGATACTTCGTTGTCGGCAGCATGAGGTAGCCAAGCAGTTCCTCGGCAAGTGCCAAGGCGTCGGACGGAAAAACCTCGGACAGGAAGGAATCGACGGCCTCGCTAGTGGCGTCAGGGTGGTATGCGGCGTTTAGCTGGAAGGTCGAAAGGTCGTCTGGCGAGTGGGTCAGGAAGTCACCCGTTTTCCAGTTCAAGAGCCCGTTTTTGACGTTAATGAGGTTGGCTGCCTGATGGTTCAGTTCGCCCTCTTTCACCTTCGACCGCTCCTTGACCATTTCGACAACGTCGGTCAAACGGTCGCCCTTTGATCTTTCGCCTAGCTTCTGATCGGCCAACGCCCGCACGACGTTTTCCCCGTCTGGACGAAAGACCCCGCTCCGATAGTGCCAGAGCTTCACGGCCCGCCCCGCATCGTCAAGTGGAAAACCTAGAAAATGCTCCCTCACCCGAATCTCGTCGGCCAAAACGGCCGGAAGAAAGGTCCGGCCATCCCAGAAAGATTCTTCGGATCCACTACGCCTTAATCGTTCACGGTGCCTAATCATCTTGAAAAAAAGAAGGCCGCCCCGAGGGGGAGCGGCCCGAAATTCATTGACGCCCCTCGGTCGTCACTTGCGAACTACAGGAGGATTGTAGCGGGAGGGAGGACGGAAGTCGGGGAACTAAGTCAAGAAAAGTCGGCGATATGGTTCCCCACGGCCGGGGCCGTCAGGATGGGACACACCGCTGATGGAGAACGGCATCGCTCGCTTTCGCGCCTTCTTAACGTCGTCGGTGGTCAAAGCCAAAGTGTCGCCCGATACCCAATTCATAAGCCGGGCCACAAGATCGTGTCGCGGCCCTCCGGTGCGATTCTCAAAGAGAAGACAGAGAAGATCAATGCGAATGTCGCGAAGCTGGGTTGAATGCTTCCTTCCTCGTCTGCGCAAGAGTTTGTGATTGAATCCTGAGAGCGAGGCGAGAAATCGACTTTGACTGTAGCGTTCCAGCTTAAACTGGACACTTGCTTACTGACGGTTTAGCGTCGTCCCTCCGCGGTTCTCCGACCTGCGCCGCTCAAGCGTCTTGCGCCTGATGAGCGCCCTGCGCTTCAAGATCTTCTTCAGCCTGCCCGCA
>DAIDHI010000045.1 GCA_027452025.1 Elusimicrobiota bacterium
TCGGGGGCCACGCCGCCGCGCACGAGCCCGTAGGGGGTGGGCAGCCGGTCGAACATGTCGACGCGGACGGTCAGTCCCGGAGTCTTGAACAACGCCTCGGCGGCGTAGAAGCCGGAGGGTCCTGAGCCGATGATGGCCACGGAAAGCGGTCTTTCGGGGGTGCCAATTTTCATGAGTGGGTCGCTCCTTGCGCAAGCCTATACGCAACAGAAGTTCCTACATGTTATCATGTTATCGTCCCGGGAACTTTTGCGCAAGGGGCGGTGTCTCAATCCCGTGAGAAGGGCCGCGGCCGCGCTTTACCTCCTTGTTGCGCGGCCGCGGCCCTTCGGCGGGCTACTTCGCGGGGCTGGCCAAGAGCCGGACGATCAGGCGGGCATGGCGGCCGAGCTCGCGCCAGCCGATGAGCTTGGACGCGCTGGCCCGGCGCTCGGATAAGACCGCGGGGATCTCCGCCGCGTCCCAGCCGCGCTGCAGGAACCGGGCGACGATCTCGGCGTTGATCTCGAATCCCTCGGCTCGCAGGTCCAAGGCTTTCAGGCGGGAGGCCCGGTAGAGCCGCAGCATCGGCGTGTAGCTCGTGAAGTCGTGACGCAGCAGCCCGCGGTAGAAGGCGTTGACCATCAGGCTCGGCAGCCGCCGGCGCCAGGGCACTTCGGCCAGCCCTTCGCGGGCCAAGAAGGGCGAGCCGGAGACGAGATCGGCGCCGGCCTCGCGTTGGACTCTGATCAAGTCGGAAAGCTGGGACGGCGCGAAGGTGAGGTCGGCGTCGAGGGTGGCGATCCAGTCGCCTTGGGCCAGATCGAATCCCGTGCGCAGGGCCGCCCCGAGGCCGCGGTTTCGCCGGTGCGCGGCGACTTGGACGGGCGGCCCGAGGCGCTGGAGAGCCTCGCGGGTGCCGTCTGTTGAGCCGTCGTCGACGGCGATGACCTCGAAGGGGCCGCCGAGGGCCGAGAGCGCCGGGAAAAGTTCGCGCGCGAAGCGCTCGACGTTGCCGCGCTCGTTGAAGCAGGGGATGACGACGGAGAGCAAGCGCGCCTCAGCGGCCGCGGAAATACGCGATCGTCGAGCGCAGGCCCTCTTCGAGCGGCACCACGGGCTTCCAGCCAAGCAGCGTCCTCGCCCGCGTGATGTCCGGGCGGCGCACCTTGGGATCGTCGACGGGCAGCGGCTCGAAGACGATCTTGGATTTGGAGCCGGTCAGGCGCTTGATCGTCTGCGCCAGCTCGAGGATCGTGATCTCGTGCGGATTGCCGATGTTGACGGGCTCGTTGACTTTCGACATGAGGAGGCGCACGATGCCCTCGACGAGATCCGTCACGTAGCAGAGGCTGCGCGTCTGCCCGCCCTTGCCGTAGACGGTGATCGGGGCGTTTTTGAGCGCCTGGCTGATGAAATTGGGCACCGCCCGTCCGTCCTGCTTGCGCATGCGCGGGCCGTAGGTGTTGAAGATGCGCAGGATGCGCACGTCGACGCCGTGGTATCGGTGGTAGGCCATGGTCATGGCCTCGGCGAAGCGCTTGGCCTCGTCGTAGACGCCGCGCGGGCCTATGGGATTGACGTTGCCCCAATAGTCCTCGCGCTGCGGCGAGACCAGGGGGTCGCCGTAGATCTCCGACGTCGAGGCGATCATGAAGCGCGCCTTGCGCTTCTTGGCCAGGCCCAGGGCGTTGTGGGTGCCGAGCGCGCCGACCTTGAGGGTGGGGATGGGATACTTGGCGTAATCGATCGGGCTCGCGGGGCTGGCGAAATGCATCACGGCGTCGACTCGGCCGGGCACGTGGATGTATTCGGTGACGTCCTGCCGGATGAACTTGAAGCGGGGGCTGGAGCGAAACGGCGCGAGGTTCTTCGGGGTGCCCGTCTTAAAGTTGTCGATGCCGACGACGGAATGACCCTCTTTGAGGAAGCGCTCGACGAGGTGGCTGCCGAGGAATCCGGCGGCGCCGGTGATGACGATCCTCATCGGTCGGGCCGGCCGACGCTGCAGTAGGTAAAGCCCGCCGCGCGCACGGCCTCCGGGTCGTAGAGGTTGCGGCCGTCGAAGACGATCGGATTGCGCACCAGCTTGAGCACGCGCTTGAAGTCCAGCTTCCTGTATTGCGGCCATTCCGTGACGAGGGCCAACCCGTCGGCGCCCTTGACGCAGTCGTAGGCGTCCTTGCAGAAGACGGCCTTCGAGAACTCGGGCAGGGCCCGGGCCCGCTCCATGGCCACCGGATCGGTGACGCGCACCTTCACCTTGCGCTCGCTGAGCATCCGGACGATGTCGACGGAGGGCGCGAAGCGCATGTCGTCGGTGTCGGGCTTGAAGGCGAGGCCGAGCAAGGCGATGGTCTTTCCCTCCAGGTTCCAAAGCTGCTGCTCGATGCGGCGCATCACCCAGGTCTTCTGGTGCTCGTTGATGTCCTTGACGGCCTTGAGCAGCGAGAAGTCGTAGCCCTTCTTCTTGGCGATCCAGTAGAACGCCTCGAGGTCCTTTGGGAAGCAAAAGCCTCCGAAGCCGATGCCGGGACGCAGGAACAGGGGGCCTATGCGCTTGTCGAGGCCCATGCCTTGGGCGACCAAGCTCACGTCGGCGCCCACCTTCTCGCACAGGGCCGAGACGGCGTTGATGTAGGAGATCTTCGTGGCCAGGAAAGAGTTCGAGGCGTGCTTGATGAGCTCGGCGCTCTTGACGTCGGTGACGAGCACCGGGGCGTCGACGCCGGCGTAGAGCTCGCGCATCAGCGTCTCGGCGCGCTTGGAGGTCACGCCGAGGACGACGCGGTCGGGATGAAGGAAATCCTCGACGGCCGAGCCTTCGCTGAGGAACTCGGGATTGGAGACGACGTCGTAAGGCACGGCCCGCTTGTTGAAGCGCGCCACGGTCTTGGAGACCCAGTCGCCGGTCTCCACCGGCACGGTCGACTTGTCGACGATGACGGTGTAGCCGGAGAGGTTGCGGGCCACGTCCTCGGCCACGGCCTCGACGGCGGAAAGATCGGCGGAGCCGTCGTCGCGCGGGGGCGTGCCGACGGCGATGAAGACGACCTCGGCGCGCCGGCCGGGCCGGTTCATGCCTTCTTTGATGGAGCCGGCGAAGGACAGGCGCTTGGCCTTGATGTTTTTCTTGAACAGCTCCTCGAGGCCCGGCTCGTAGATCGGCACGCGGCCGGACTTCAAGGCGGCCAGCTTCTTGCGGTCGCTGTCGACGCAGACGACGCTGTGGCCGAGCTCGGCCAGGCAGGTGCCGGTCACCAGGCCGACGTAGCCCGAGCCCACGACGCAGACGTTATGACGGTTTTTCATGGAAGCGTAGGCATCCTACAAAAAATCGTCACGCGATTGCATGGTCCGGCATTAGAAGTTATACTCCCAATGTGAAGCGCATCGGCGTCGTCGGGCTCGGCTACGTCGGCCTGCCTCTCGCGATGGAATTTTGCCGCAAAAACCTGCCCGTTTTCGGCCTCGAGGTCGACGAAACCCGGGTCCGGCAGCTTCGCCGCGGCCGCTCTTACGTCTCCGACGTGGCGTCCTCCGAGCTGGCGGGCTTCGCTCGCAAGGGCCTCTTCACGGCGTCCGCCGACGACCGCGGCCTGTCGGCCTGCGACGCGGTATTGGTCTGTGTCCAGACGCCCTTGCGCAAGACAAAGGAGCCGGACCTCGGCCGCATCGTCGCCGCCATGGAGACGATTGCGCGGCGGCCCCGGCTCGGCCGTTTGGTGGTGGTCGAAAGCACCGTATTCCCCGGCGCCACGGAGGAGGTCGTCCTGCCGATCTTGTCGCGGGGCGGGCGAAAGCTCGGCCGGGACTTCTTCCTGGCGTTTTCCCCGGAACGGGTCGACCCGGGCAACTCGCGCTACACCATCTCCAACACGCCCAAGGTGGTCGGCGGAGTGGACGCCGAATCGACTCGCCGCGCCGTGGCGCTCTACGAGCGCATCGTCGCTCGCGTCGTGCCCGTCTCGAGCGCGCGGACGGCCGAGATGGCCAAGCTCCTCGAGAACTCCTTTCGCGCCGTCAACATCGCCCTGGTCAACGAGATGGCGCAGTCCTGCCGGCGCCTCGGCGTCGACGTCTGGGAGATCCTCGCGGCGGCGGCGACCAAGCCCTTCGGCTTCATGCCGTTCCAGCCCGGCCCCGGCATCGGGGGCCACTGCATACCGAAGGACCCGCAGCTGCTGACCTGGAAGCTCAAGCTCCTCAATTTCGAGCCGCGCTTCATCCAGCTCGCCACGGCGATCAACGGCGGCATGCCGGCCTACGTCGTCGAGCGCATCGGCGGCCTGCTCAATCGCTTGCGCAAGCCGCTGCGAGGCAGCCGCGTGCTCCTGTTGGGGGTGGCCTACAAGGCGGGGACGTCGGACTACCGCGAGTCCCCCGCGCTTGATATCATGCAGCTGTTGATCGAGGCGGGAGCGCAGGTGTCCTATCACGACGCTTTTGTGCCGCGGCTGCGGCTCGCAGGGAAGGCCTTTTCGTCTCGGCCCTTGACCGCGGCCGCGCTGCGCCGCGCCGACTGCGTGGCGATCACGACGGCCCACGCCGGCGTGGACTATGCCCGCGTCGCGCGCGCGGCCCGCGCCGTCTTCGACGCGCGAAACGCCACCGCGGGGATTTCCCGCCGCAACGTGGAGACGCTTTAGTCCCGATGGCGGACGAGCAGGCCACCGATTTCGACCGTCAGTGCCTGGAGGCGCTCAAGTCCCTCGGCAAGACCCTGGGGCAGATGACGCTCTACAAGATCGGCCACCCGGCCGTGGCCACGACGCTCAAGCTCGCCGAGGACAACCTGCAGGCCGCCTTGAGCCAGGTCCCGGAGCTCGCCGTCTCCATCGACGGCGACAAGGTGATCGCCAACGGGCGAATCGTCGGCGCGACGATGTCCTTGCCGAACACCCTCAAGTCGCTCTTCACCCGCTTCAAGCTCAGCAGCGTCTCCTTCAAGGCGGGTCTGAGCAACGCCGATCTCATCGCGCTTTGCGAGCTGGCGGCGGCGCGTCCCGGCGCCGGAGCGCCCCAGGACCCGAAGGCTTATCTGGCCGAGCGCGGGGTTTCCTGCATCGTCTTCAACGAGGCGATCTACGCGAAGATGGACAAGGGCCAGGAGTCCGAGGGCGCGTCCGCCGCGGGCGCCGCGGCCGCCTCGGAAGGCATCGATCCGGCGATCGCCCAAGCCCTCGACCTGCGGTCGGTGGACGCCACGATCATGGCGCTGGTCGACAAGGCCGTGCCCGACGCCGCCCGGAGAGGCGAGGTCTTCGAGAAGGTCATGGCCCTGCTTAGGGAGGACATCGAGCGGCGCATCGAGGAAGTGATCCAACCGCTGCGCCGCGAGAAGACCGCGCTGCAAAACGAGCAGCAGCGCACGACGGGCGTGCTGCAGAACATGGTGGAGGGCGTCGTCGTCGTCGACGAGCACGGCAAGATCCTCATGATGAACCCGGCCGCCGAGCAGATCTACGGCACTACGCTCGCCCAGTCCGCAGGCATGCACCTGACCGAGAAGGCGGGCGAGGAGCACGTCATCACGCTGGCCGCCGAGATCACCACGCCCAACGACCGCGAGGTCAGCAAGGACATCGCCGTGGCCGGCACGGAGGAGACGCGCCGCGCCATCAAGCAGTCCGGCGCCATCGTGCAGAACCAGGAAGGCAAGGTCGTCGGCATGGTCTCCCAGCTGACCGACGCGGCCAAGCACAAGGACCTGCAGCGCATGCAGCGCGACTTCATCGCCCACGTCACGCACGAACTGCGCGCGCCCCTGTCGTCGATCCGCGCCGCGCTGGAGATCCTCCAAGGCGAGATCGCCGGGCGCATCAAGGAGGACGAGGGCCGCATGCTCGCCACGGCCCTCAAGAACAGCGACCGCCTGGCCGAGCTCATCAACAGCATCCTCGATTTTTCGAAGATCGAATCCGGGCAGATGACGGTCTATCCGAAGAAGGCCGACCCGGAGCGCATCGCCCGCGAGGGCGTCGACAGCCTGGCCGCCTGGGCCTCCAAGAAGCGCATCGAGCTGGCCCTGATCGCGCCGCCGCAGATGCCTCCCGTGCTGTCCGACGTCCCGCGCACCGTCCAAGTCCTCATCAACCTGCTGTCCAACGCCATCAAGTTCACGCCCGTCGGCGGCCGGATCACGGTGCGCCTGACCAACGACAAGGGCGGCAACGTCTTCGCCGCGGGCGACCGCTTCGTGCGGTTCGCCGTCACCGACACCGGCTGCGGCATCGCCAAGGAAGACCAGAAGAAGATCTTCGAGAAGTTCGTCCAGATCGCCTCGGGCGAGATGCATGTCGGCGGCACGGGCCTGGGCTTGGCCATCGCCAAGGCCCTCGTGCACCTGCAAGGCGGCCGGATGTGGGTGGAAAGCGAGCCCGGGAAGGGCTCGACCTTCCTGTTCACCCTGCCGGTTTGGACCGGCCGCGAGGAAGGCGCTCCTCCCGCCGCGCGCAAGCCCGCGGCCAAGCGTCCTTGGTGGAAGGCCCTGCTCGGCGTCAGGTAGACGCCCGACCCTGCCGGGCGAAGACGAAGCCGTCCACCGGCCCCGCGCCGGCCTCGCGCAGCGCCGCGGCGCACGCCTCCAAGGAGGCTCCCGACGTGCAGACGTCGTCGATGAGCAGCAGCCTCATCCCGCGCGCCCGGCCGGCGCCTTCGGCCGCGGCGATGACGCCGCGCAGGTTTTGCAGCCGCTCGCCGCGACCGAGGCGCCATTGCGGCCGCGTGGCCCGGGCCCGGCGCAGCAGCGGCAGCACGGGCACGCGGAGCTCCCGGCCCAGGGCCTCGGCGATGAGCTGGGCCTGGTTATAGCCGCGCAGCCGCAGCCGCCGCGCGTGCAGCGGCACGGCCGTCAGGGCGTCGGGAAGCCCCAGCTCCGGGTAGCGCTCGAAGGCCCGCGCCATCCAGCTTCCGGCGGCCCGGGCCGCTTCTTTGCGGCCCCGGTACTTGAAGGCGTGGACCAGCGAGACGGCCGGGCCGCGATACCAGAAAGCGGCGCGGATGAGGCGGCAGGCGGGCCTGCCGCTGGAGCAGCGCGAGCAATAGAGCGAAGACGGCCGGCCGGGATCGGCGCAGCGCAGGCAGTAGGGCGGCTGGGCGGGCCGCAGCGCCGCGCGGCAGCGCGGGCACAGCGGGGGCTCGGTCCCTTTTATAGGCTCGCGGCAATGGGCGCAGACGCGCGGCCAGACGGCGTCGAGCAGCTTGGCGGCCAGCGTCCGCATTCCCATAAAGGGAATACGAACGAGGGGGCGGTTTGGTTCCCTCGACCATCCACGTGGATAGTTCAAGCTTGGTATGATTACGGCTGAGCCCATGATGCGCGTCTTCAAGGCCGTCTTTTTGGCCGGCGCCGCCGGCTGCGGCGCCCTCGCCCTGCTCGTGGCCGCGTTCTTCGCCCACGGCTGGTGGACCTATCGCAAAAACGAGCGGGCCATCGTGGAGCGCATGGACCGCTACTACCTTTCGCTGACCGCCCCCGCGCGCCAGGATTACCTGCTCGACGACGACGAGGTCTTCGAGGTCCCCTACATGGCTTCGAAGCTCGCCGTCGCCGCGCAGCCCACGATGATCTACGACATCAACGACCGGCTCATGGGCGAGTTCTCGACGAGGCCGGGCGCCTTCGTCGGCAGTCCCGACGACCTTCCCCTGTTCCTCAAAAAGGCGCTCGTCGCCTCCGAGGACGGCACCTTCTACCGGCACCACGGCTTCAATTGGCGCGCCACGGCCCGGGCCCTTCTCGTCGACATCCGGCACATGCGCGCCGTGCAGGGCGGAAGCACCATCACCCAGCAGCTGGCCAAGATGATGTTCACCACCCGCAAGAAGACCTTCGGCCGCAAGGTCTTCGAGCTCTTCTGCGCGCTCAAGCTTGAGCAGAAGTTCACCAAGGACCAGATCCTCCTGATGTACCTCAACTTCGCTTATTTCGGGCACGGCTGCTTCGGCGTCGAGGAAGCCTCCCGCTATTATTTCGGGAAGTCCGCCCGCGAGCTGACGATCCCGGAGGCCGCGCTGCTCGTCGGCATCATCCCCAACCCGAACAAATACGGGCCGCTGGCGCATCCGGAGATGGCGCAGGCTCGCCAGCGCACGGTGCTTTCGCGCATGGCCAAGCTCGGCTTCATCCCCGCCTCCGAGATCCCGCAGATCTGCGCCGATTTCTGGCGGCAGTGGAACGCGCGCCCGCGCGACCGCGAGGTGTCCTTCTGGCGCATGAAGATCAACGAGGCGCCTTACCCGATCGAATACCTGCGCCGGCTCCTGCTGGCCGGCTTCAGCAAGGAGAAGATCCTCAAGGGCGGGCTCAAGATCCACACGACCTTCGACCTCGACGCGCAGAAAGCCGCGCAGAGCATCATGTCGCGGGCCCTGCGCGAGCAGAACGTGGGCGAGAGCACCGCGCCCGTCGAAGGCTCCATGATCGCGCTGCGGCCCTCCGACGGGGCGATCCTGGCCATGGTCGGCGGCAGCGGCTTCGACTTCCAAAACCAGCTCATCCGAGCCGTCGACAGCCGCCGCCTCATTGGCTCGGCGGTCAAGCCGTTCATCTACGGCGTGGCCTTCGAGTCCGGGCGCTACAAGCCCGACGACACGATCCTGGACCAGCCGCTCCACTTCAAGCTTCCCGGCGGCCGGACCTGGTCGCCGCGCAATTTTCACAACAAGTATCACGGCGAGGTGACCCTGCGCTACGCGCTGGCCGACTCGATGAACTCGGTGGCCATCCAGATTCTTCAGTCGCTCGACATGGGCGACGTGATCCGGGCGCTCTCCAACGCCTCCGGCGTCCCGCAGGCGCAGTTTCCGCGGAACCTCTCGTTGGCGCTGGGCACCGTGGATTTGTCGGCGCTGGATTTGGCGCGCGCCTATTCGGTCTTTGTCGACGACGGCCGCTCCGCCGAGCCCTACGCCATCCGTTACGTCGAGGACCGCGAGGGCAAGATCCTCATGGACAACCGCGCCCGGCCGCAGCCCGTCCCCGTTTTCCAGCCCGGCACCTGCGCCCTCGTCATCGACGTCATGAAGGGCGTCCTGCGCGAGGGCGGCACGGCGCACTACGCGGTGGAAAAGACCGGCTTCAACATCCCGGCGGCCGGCAAGACGGGCACGACCAACGACTACCGAGACGCCTGGTTTGCCGGCGTCACGCCGGACTTGGCCGCGGCGGTCTGGATGGGGCACGACGACATGCGCATACCGCTGGGCGCGGGCGGGGTGGGCGGCGCGCTGTCGGCGCCGGCGTGGATGGAGTTCGTCAAGGCCTACTACCGAGACCGGCCGACGCGGGACTTCCCGTCGCCGCCCGTGATCGTCACGAGCAGCGGCACCGTGACGAGCAGCGGCACGGTCAGCGCCAGGTAGCGGGACGCGTTTGGCCGCCCGGCTCAGAAAAGAGTAGAATCCCGGCGTGAAACGACTGCGGCTGTTGTGGCTGCCGGCGGCCGCCCTTCTCCTGTCCGCCTGCGTCCAGCGCGAGAAGGAGCCCGACCACGACTACGGCACGGCCACGCTCATCCACCCCGGCAAGGTGGAAGGTCACATCGAGACCGCGAGCGACGTCGACTTCTACCGCCTCGACGTCAGCCAAGACGCCATCCTCAACGTTCATCTGGGGGGCATCCGCGACGTGGATTTCGTGCTCTCGATCCGCGACAAGGACCACCAGGAGCTCAAGCGCTACGACGAGACGGGCCTGGGCGGCGACGAGGAGGCGCTGGACGTCGGGGTGCACCCCGGATCCTATTACATCGTCGTCTCGAACAAGAATCCAGACGCGAGCAACCCGACGCAGGCCTACTCGATGGAGGTCGAGCTCGAAAAGCCAACCGGTCACGAGATGGAGCCCAACGAAACGATGCAAACGGCCAGCCCGCTCGACGTGCCGGGCGTCACGACGGGCCATTATTGGCCCTCGCGCAATCTCCTGGCGGGCGACACGGACTACCTGGAGCAGGACTGGTTCCGCATCGACGTCTCCACCGGGCTCTACCTGCTCAACATCGATTTGAGCGGCGTCTCCATGGTCGACGCCGTCATGGAGGTCTACGACACCAACGGCTACATGCTCGAGCGCATCGACCAGGGCGGCATCGGCGAGGGGGAAAGCCTCAAGGACTTCGGCGTGCGCGGTCCGGTGACCTACTATCTGCGCCTCTACAGCAAGACCGGCACCGGCAACCCGGACCAGGCCTACGAGATCCTGTCCGAGCTCATCCCCTACAATGGGAAGACGGAGTTCGAGCCCAACAACCAGCGCCCGGACGCCACCCCGTTTACCGGCGACTCGATCACCGGCACGATCGCCCCGGCGGGCGACGTCGACTGGTACAAGATCTCCGTCTCGGGTCCGGGCAAGCAGGTCCTGCGCGCCAGCGTCACCGGCGTCGACAACATGGAGCTGACGCTGACCGCCGCCGACGCCTTGGGCAATCCCATCCTCACCATCGACAACGCCGGCCGCGGCCAGCCGCAGGTCCTCACCGGCCTCGGCGTGACGCAGGGCGACTATTACCTAATCGTCGCCGAGAAGACGGGCCGGCGCGCCGACAACCGCAATCCCTACACCCTCTCCAAGACGATCACGCCTTTCGAGCCAGGCCTGGAGTACGAGCTCAACGACACGACGGCGACCGCCAATGCGATCAAGGTCGGCTCCGGCGTGGACGGCTACATCGGCTGGAAGGGCGACGTCGACGTCTACCAGTTCAACGTCTACCAGAACAGCGACGTCGTCTTCGAGCTGGCCGGCATCGCCAACGTGCAGTTCGTGGCGACGCTCCTTGACCAGGATTACAAGGAAGTCCAGACTTGGCGGGCGGCCAAGCCGGGCGACTCCTTGACTTTTGACCGCAGCCTCGCCGCCGGCACCTACTACCTGAAGCTGAGCGCCGCCGACCCGTCGCAAAACAACGTCCGCGACAAGTACAGCCTGCGGCTGCGGGCGCGCTGATGCGGCCGGGGATGTGGCTGGCGGCCGCGCTGCTGGCCGGCGCCTGCGCGCCCAAGGTCGTGCCTTGGCGCGTGGCCAAGGCCGGCCCCGTGACGCTTCCCGCGGCCCAGCCGACGATCCCGTCGACGCCGCCGCCCAAGCCCGTGCCGAAGGCCGACTTCGAGCTGATCGTATCGGAGACGGTGGACTCGCTTGAGGACGACCTGGGCTCCTACGCCAAGGTCTACGTCGACCGCCAGCCGGCGGGCGAGACTCAGATCGCCGCGAAATCGCAGGACAAGACCTGGGAGGCCGTCCTGCCGCCGGGCAACCATCTCTTCCGCTTCGAGGAGTGGTATCTGCCTTCGACGGGGGACTGGACGATGCTCGACCCTCAGTGGCAGCCGCCGGAGCGCTTCATTCGCGTCGATCCCGGACAGAAGACCGTCGTGCGCCTGCGCTTCTACGACGGCGGCCTCAGGAACAAGCTCGAGATCGAGCGCCGGCCTCTCGAATAGCCGACCATGCGCGGCTTTTGGGTCTTGGCGGCGGCCGCGCTGGCGGCGTGCGGCGGGGCGCTCACGCCGCAGATGCGAAGCGCCGTCCTGCGCTCGCCGCACCGCCGCGTCGTCGTCTTTCCCTTCGACTACGGCGGCGGCTCGCGCAACGGGGCTCCGGCCGCGACCGCGGCGTTCGCGGCGCGGCTGCGCTCCGACGGCTTCCTGGTGACGGACCAGGGAAAGACCCTCAACGTCTACAATGCGTCGGCGCTCCATAAGACGGGGGCGTTCAATCAGCTCGCGGACGCCGCCTTGCTCGCCCGCGCCTTGGGCGCCCAGACCGTCGTCGTCGGCCGCGTGGACAACGCTTACGATCGCGTCGACCGGACGCCGCCCGAGTACGGGCGCGACGGCCGCGGCCGGCGCATCCTGCTGGCTCCCGCCGTCGCCACGCGCCGCGCGGGCCTGGTCTTGCGCGTGCGGCTAGTCGACGTCCGGACGGGCGCCGTCCTCTGGGCCGGCTCCTATTCCGGCGACCTCGTGGGCGTGGCCCTGGCCGCGGTCGCCGACCAGGTGGCCGACGTGCTCAACCAGCAGCTGCTCGACGCCCTTCAAAACCGGCCGTTCTAGGGGCGGGTCCGTAGGTTCTTTGGGTCCCGCGCTCGGGCCCAAAAGGCCCCTGCGCCCGGCGCCCGCATCGCCGATAATATGGGCGATGATCGCATCGAGGAAGACGAGACGCGCTTGGGCCCTGGCCGCGGCGCTTTCCGTGGTCCTGGCGGCGCCGGGCCCCTATAGCTATCGGGCGGCGGCGGCCGAGCTGCAGTCCGCCGCCGGCGCGCCTTCGGCCGGCATTCCCGTCCGCGTCCTCTCCTCTCTGCCGGAACTGCTGACCCTCGCCGCGCCGGGCGCCACGCCCTTGTCGGTCGAGAAGTGGCTCTCCAACGGCGCCGCCGGGCTGCCCGAGGGCCCCGCGGCCCAGGCGCTCAAAGGATTTTCCCCGGAAGGGCTCGAGACGCTGCGCGCGCTGGCCCGCTCGGCCGCTTTGGCGGCGCCGGGCCCCGCGGCTCGCGCCTGGCGCGCCGTCAAGGGACCGGCGATGCCGCTTCCGGGCGGCCGGGAAAAGGCCGCGGCGCGCTTGAGGAAGCTCGATGAGGCCTTGCGCCGCATCCCGCCGCAGGACGCCTCCGACCCCGCGCGGCTGGAAGCGGCCGCCGCGGCGCTTTGGGACAAGGGCGACGGCCTGGCGCTGGCGCCCGAGGCGGCGGCGCGCTGGCCCGCCGTCCGTTCCGCCGTCCTGGGCCAGGCCGCGCGCCTGCGCGAGGGCCTGGACGCCCGCGCCGACGAGATGAGGAGTAAGCTGTCCGCGGCGGCTTTCCAGGAGGCTCTGGACACCAACGCGATCCGTCATGAAGACGAATCCGGACGCGCCGAGCTCAACGCCGTGGACCGGCAGCCCGTGAGGCGCGTCGTGCACGATCCGACCGATCTTTCCGTGCTCTTCGTCGACGCCGACAAGGTGTCGCCGGACTCCGCTCATCTGCGCCAATTCGTGGCCCGGCAGCACATCGACGCCGGGACCGGGCGCGTGGACCGCAAGGCCGGGCGCGACGTCGTCCTCGTCTGGGAGCGCGCGGACAAGCCGATCTCCGAGCAGTTCCTGGCCCGGCCCGCGCGAGGCTCCTTGGCGTGGTGGAAGGACTATTGGCATGCCACCTGGAAGCGTCCGTCGCGCACCGACGTGCTCGTCATCGGCCCCGTCATCGGGGCCGGCCTCCAGGGGGGCTTGGCCTACGGCGTGGAGAAGGCGCTCGTCTTGATGCATTGGTCTCACGGCGTGGATATGCTGCCGATCCTGTTCACCATGGGCTTCGGCCTGGTGCTCGGCATCTTCAACAGCACCTACCGCAACTGGACGTATCGCGGCAACCTGCGCGCCCAGATCGCGAAGTCGGCCGTCATCAGCGTCCTCTTCGCCTACCCCGTTTCGAGCGCCTCCCACGGCATCGGCTACTTCAATCCGGCGACCCTGCAAGGCCTCAAGCACAACGCCTCCAACCTTCTCAACGTCTTCTTCAACAACAAGGGCAAGGTGGCCTGGCAGCAGGCCTCGCGCATGGGCGAGGCGCATCGCCTCTACGCCAAGAAGCTGCCGCTGGGCATCAACCGCGCGGCCGTGGCCTACCAGCTGATGTACACGATCAACTGGTTCTTCCGGCTGCTGCCGCTCATCGCCATGCACCTGTCGACTCCGGTCTTCGTCGGGGCCTGGACGATCTTCCTCTCCTCGATCGTCTTCTCGCGCAAGTTCGTCAAGGACTACGCCCAGCGCCACGGCTTCGAGGAGGCCGCCCAGATCGCGCAGAAGTGGGAAAGCGACAAGGCCGCCGCCAAGCGCCGGCTGGGCGCTCCCGCGCGCTGGGCGCGCCGCGTTTTCAGCCGCCCGGCGGCGTGAGCCGCCCTTCCTTCCGGGCCTGGCAGCGGCGCTTTTTTCGCGGCGACGTCTTCACCCCCGCCGATGCCGCCGCCGCGGCCCAGGCGCCCGCGGAAGCGCGCTTCGTCTTCAAGACCCTGGGCTTGCGCCGCGGCTCGAGGCTCCTCGACGTCTGCTGCGGCACGGGCCGGCACGACTTTCCTCTGGCGCGGCGGGGCGTGCGCGTCGTGGGGGTCGACGTCACGGAGGAATACCTCGCGCGGGCCAGGCGCCGCGCCGGGCGCCGCGCGAACCCCTCCTTTCTTCGCGCGGACATGCGGCGGCTGGATTTTTGCGGCGAGTTCGACGCCGCGATCAACCTTTGGACGAGCTTCGGCTACTTCGCCTCCGCGCGCGAGGACCGGCGCGCGCTGCGATCCATCCGCGCCGCGCTCAAGCCCGGCGGCCTTTTCCTCGTTGACGTCGTCAACGGCGCGCGGCTCGGCCGGCGCTGCTCGCAGCGCGAGTGGCATCCCGGCCCCGGCGGATCGGTCGTTCTGGAGGAGTCGCGGCTGCGCGAGGGCCGCGATCCCCGAGTCGAGAGCGTGTGGACGGTCATCCGCCCCGGGCGCGCCTGGAAGCGCGTTGCGATGATGGTGCGCGTCTACGATCTGGCGCGGCTGTCGCGCGCCCTGCGCGCGGCGGGCTTCCGGGTGGAGCGAGCCTGGGGCGGCCTCGCCGGCGAGAAGCTCGACGAGGATTCTCCCCGCCTGGTCGTCCTGGCGCGGAGGGATTGAGACGGACGGGCTATCCACGTGGATAGTCATTGGCGTTCCCTCCGAGGGAAGTATGTGGTCGATTTCGAGCCACTGGGTAGCCTCGCAGCGTCGATTGTTCTCTCCGACCCAGGCGCATCGCCCGCCATCGCGATCCCAGACGGCATCTCGGAGCGCGAGGGCAATGGCCCGGCCGTGGACGGCCGTTCTCCGACGCGCCCGCCCTTTCCGGCGTTCGTGCCGCCGGCACGGGTCGATGTCATCGAGAAGAGCGTCTAGAGCCCGGTCGAAGACTCTTTCCATAGCGACGCGGCCCGAACGGCCGCGCAGGAGCGCCGCAGCGCGGCGGAACTTATCTTCCAGCTCTCTGCCTCCCGAGAATCGGAATAGGAATCGTTCGGCGCTCGACGGTTCGATGAGAGGCGACGGCTGACGAGCTGCCGGCGCGGTTGTTCGGGTTGGGGCCGGCGCTTGCCGAGCGCCCCCTCCAGCAGGCCAGCGACGTTTTCGCTCGTCATATGCGGAGCCAGGACCACCACCGCGGCCAGATTCAGATCGCCGCCGGAAAGGCGCTCCAGAATGACCGGGAACCTAGCCGCGGCTCGGGCGGCCTGTATCCGTTTGCAGGCGCCTTGCTCGGAGTAGCCGAGGACCTTCGTGCAGTAGGCGAAAAGCGACGGATAGGTCCTGTCGGCGTAAAGCCGTCGCCGGTCGAACTCGGCTAGGTGGATGAGGAGCCAGATCATGGCCTTGCGTTCAGCCCCGGCCAGGCGGCGCAGCCTGGCTTCCAGTTCCTCATCGGTGATTTCTCGAATCGATGAGACGACGATAGGCAGGCGGTCCATGCCAAGTATACGGATCGGCCGCCAAAAAAGTTCCCTCGGCGCGCCATTCACGCGGAGAGTCCGCTGCCGTCGAGTCGTCGCGGGCATCAGAACTGGAACGTCATCGTCGAGCCGAATTGATAAGAGATGAAGTCCTCCGTCGGCAGATAGTCGTGCCACTCGCGGGAAAGCGCGGCGTTGATCGTCATGCGCAGGTTCTTGGCCAATTCATAGTCGGCGCTGCTCGTCAGCGAGAAGAGCTTGAAGTTGTCGATCTGCGTCACGGGCGACTTGCGGAAGGCCATGGAGGCCGTCGTCGTCCAGATGATGCGGTTGGTGAACAGGATCGCGTGGGTCGTGCCCGGGATGAGCAGCCCCCGCGGCAGGGACAAGTCGGCGCGCATGAGGACGCTGGGCGTGATCACGGTGACCTCCTGCGTCTTGACGCCGGTGCCTAGCTCCGTCATGTCGTAGGTGTAGTCCGTCTTCGGCGTGAAGCGGTAGTGCCCGACGTCGAAGGTGGTCTGCAGCGTGGCGTCGCGGTGCGCCGTGCTCTGGGTGTTGGCGCCGACGAGCAAGTCGGTGTTCTGCGAGTCGCGCACGTTGAAGCTGAACAAGCTGTCGAACCGGCGCTTGATGATGCTGCGGAAATCCATGCCGATGTTGTCGTCGGTCGCCTCGCTCAGCCCCACGTTGCTGGTCTGGTGGGCCGCGTAGCGCAGGTTGACCTGGGTGTTCGACATCCACCTCTGCGTGCCGAAGAGCTGTTCGAGCTGGCTGATGCTTGTCACCGAGTCCGGCAGCGTCAGCGCGACGGTCTTGGCCTGGGTCCCCGTCGTCCAGGAGTTCTGGACGCTCTCGATGAAGTTGTTCGAGATCGACAGGGTCTTGAGCGGCGCCCAGCGGCCCCGCAGGTCGAAGCTGTCGAGCGGCGACCAGCGCATCGTCGAGTTGTAGGTGTCGCGCTCCGTGCGGTTCTGCAGCACGGCGGCCGGGTTCTTGGGGTTGAGCCCGCTGCGGATCCACAGGTGCGTCAGCGAGTTGAGGGAGTTTTCGACGTTGTTCCAGACGTCGCCGTCGTTGAGCTGATAGCCGGAGACGATGGTCATCGAGTGCAGCATCCTCACGTTCGGGAAAATCTGGGACATCGTCAGCGGGACGGTGATGGCTCCGTTGGCGGAGCGGTTGATGGTCTTGATGTCTCCCGGATTGAAGACGTAGGTCGAGTTCGCCACGACGAAGGTCGAGACGTTGAGGATGTTGTTCTCGAGGGTGTCGATCGAGTAGTTGGCCTGCGGATTGAGCCAGTTGGTGATGCGGAAATTGGACGTGAAGCCCACGGTCTGGCTGCGCGACACGGGATAGGCGCTGTCGAGCTCGGCGCCGGTCGTGAAGTCTTGGCGCTTCTCGTCGACCTTCGTCAGCGAGTAGTTCGGGTTGAACGACGCGCCCTGCCAGGGCACGAACGCCAGCTTCAGGGCTCCGCTCGTCGTCTTGTCGTGGGTGTCGTAGTTTCCCGCCTGCTCGAGAACGTTGTAGGCGCCGTAGTTCGTGTCGTAGGTGGTGTAGCCGCCCGTGAAATCGAGCGTCCGCGGCAGCCAGCTCCTGGCGACGGGGACGCCGTATTGGACCGTGACGTTGTAGGAATTCTTGTCGTCGGTGCGCGTGAGCAGCTGATAGTTGATGTAATTGCGCGTGTAGTTGAGGTTGACGCGCGGCAGCGCGCCCATCGTGAAGTTGCCCTGGGCCGTCCCGGTCCAGTTGTCGACCTTGCCTTGCTGCAGGAGGTTGACGCTGTTCGACAGGTTGCCGGTGTTGAAGGTGCTGGGCGTGTTGGTGAGCACGCGCGACACGTTGAACGTCATCGGGAAATACTTGAAGCGCGTGAAGTTCATGTAGCTCGAATCCTGCTCGTTGTCCTGGTTGGACACCACCGACGTCGGGGTCTGGAAGTTGCGGTCCACCATGCGGTATTTGGCCCCGAACGTGGCCCAGCCGGGCACCTCGAAATCGAAGCCGATCTTGGCCGCGTTGCCCACGCGCTGCATGGGCACGGCCATGTGGATCTCGTCGAGCCATACCACGCCGCCGGTGGGGGTGGTCGCGGGGTTCGAGGCCGTGCCGGTGCGGCGGACTCCGGCGACGATCTCGCCCACGTTTTGCAGGCTGGGCGCGCCGGAGCTGACGACGACCGTGCCCACCGTGTCGGCGACCCAGTGATCGGCCACGTTGTTGTGCGCGCTGTCGACCTGCCGCACGGAGATCTCCTTCCAACCCACGAAGTTGATCGGCACGTCCACTTCGTAGAAGTCGTTGTCGTCGCCCACGCGCAGGAAGAATGTGTGGTCCGTGCAGTTGGGCGAGCCGCCGACGCTGGGCTCGGCGCCGGCTCCAGACCCGCCGCAGGGCGTCCCGGCGGCGAAATTGGCGTTGCCGAAGATCAGGAAGTTGAAGTAGCGGTGCTGCGAGATGTCGATGGCCTGCGGGAACTGCCGCTTGGTGGTGACGGTCGCCGAGGCCAAGCCGATGCCGTAGAGGCTCGGCTGGATCGTCATGTTGTCGAACTTGAGCTGGAGGGACTGCTCCTGGATGTTCTGGGTGTTGGACTGCTTCTGCAGGTTCGACACCGACCCGTAGAGGTCGTTGAAGACCTGCTCGGCGTCGCCGCCGGCGTTGTAGATCGGGACGTAGGAGGAGTCGTTGACGTTGTTGACCGGCGTGATGAGCAGGCTCTCGCTCGGGTAATTTCCGCTGGGAGGGGAGACGGGGTTGTTGTTGATCGACGGGTCGACGGGCTGGCCGGCGAGCCAGGTGTTGCCGAGCACTCCGATGTGGGCGAACTTCAGGATGCCGGTCGAGGCGCCGCCGGCCGTGCGCTTGATCGTGATGCGGACGTCCTTGATGGCCTGCCAGCGCGTGATGCTGTTGGTGGAGATGTTGAGCGGGATCTGGAACGTCTGCCAGCCGTTCTTCTGGCCGTTGGGATCGGGATTGCCGTTGGGGTAGGTGCCGAAGTCGATCGAGGTCGAGGTGTCGCCGCTGGTGATGCTGTACATCTCGTTGTTCGTGGGGTTGGCGCCCGTCAGGTCGGGGAAGTCCCCGGGAGAGAACGCGCCGAAGTTGTTGCCGTTGCCGTCGTCGGGGTCGAGGACGCCGTTGCCGTTGAGGTCCTCGGTGTCGATGCGGCCGTTGTTGGCGCCGAAGCTCATGGACGGGCAGGGCGTGACGTAGTTGGGCGGGCCGTCGACGCACTGCGTCGGGGCGAAGAGCCAGCCGATGTCCTCGCCGGGATCCAGGATGCCGTTGCAGTTGACGTCCTCGGTCTTGGGCGCGTGCGTCAGGACGCGGCCGTCGGCGCAGTTGAGCGTCATGCCCCCCGTGTTGTCGGCGTCCTCGGCGATGCCGCCGAGGCGGAAGTTGAGCTCGTTGCTCGAAACGTCTCCGAGCATCACGACGTTGAGGATCGTCGACTGGGAGAAGTCGTCTCCCGTTTGCGAGAAGGGAAAGACGATGGACACCTCGTCGCCCACGTGCGGGAGGGTGTAGGAGACGTCGAGGGCGGGCGTGGTGTCTTGCGGAGTCGCCTGCGAGTTGGGGTTGATCAGCAGCGTCTGGATGCTTTCGGTGACCAGGCTGTAGTCGTTGACGTTGTCGGGCAGGCCGTCGGAGAGGCCCGCGCTTCCGGGCTGCGACGCCACGAACCATTGGGTGAATTGGGTGCTCGCCGTCGTCTCGTTGGAGACGCCTTCCATGTTGTCGATGATGGCGAATTGGTTGAGGTTCATGTCCTCCCGGCTCTGCGCGGCCTCGACGCTGAGGTCGGTCAGCTTGACGTTCTTGGCCAGCTGTACGTCCTTGACGTTGCTGTTGGCGTCGTAGACGAGCAGGCTCTGCGCGAGCTCCGTGATCTGCGGCGTCGTCTGGTCCTTCGTGCCGGTCTGGTAGAGCATCGTCGCGCCCACGTCGACGTGCTTGTTGAACTGGTAGCCGACGCGCGTGCCCAGCAGCGAGGTGTCGGAGATGCCGGCGAAGGGCGCCACTTCGTAGGTGATGTCGATCTCGGAGTTCGAGCCTATGCGGTCCGGGTTGAAGAAGGTCAAAAAGCCCGCTTCGTAGTCGATGAAATAGTCCACGTTGCGGTTGAGCTTGACGCCGTCGAGCAGCACGACCTCCGATTCGGGCACGAGATTGGGCTCGAGGAAGAATGTCTTGAAGCGGTAGCTGAACTCGGCGTGGATGACGCGCTTGGAGATCGGCGTCAGCGCGTAGATCTGCGGGTCGGGCTCCGTGACGGTCGGCTGGCCGACCCCGGAGCTGACGAGCACGCCGAAGGGCTGCAGCAGCTCGAAGACGCCCTGCTCGAAGTTGACGAAGAAGCTGGTCGGGTAGGCTTGCGGCGGGGTCAGGTCCGGTCCCACCAGGTTGCGGTTCTGGTCGAGCACCTGCAGGATGAAGTTGCCGCGGCCGTTGTCGCGCACGATCTGCTGCTGGCCGAGGTTATACCAGGTCTTTTCCTCGCGATTGTAGCCGACCTCGACGTCGGTCGAGATGTTGATCGGGACGTCCGAGGGCGTCTTGATCAGGATCGGGCAGGGCTGGCCGGAGCGCGCCCCTTGCTCGACGCCGACGGGCTCGACGCAAGCCGGCGTCGTCGGCGTCGTGCTGCCCGAGGAGGTCTCCACGGCCAGCTCGTTGCCGCTGTTGTCGACGAAGTCGATGGCGACCACGTAGCCGGCCTGCAGGGGGTTTCGGAAGGTGATGACGCCGTTGACGTAGTCCATCGTATAGTCGATGCCCGGGTTGAGCTGGATGAAGTTGCCGGTGTAGGTGGCCGAGCTCGGCTGCGGGGCGGGCAGGCTGGGGATCTCGTTGTTGTTGAGGTCCGAGGCCGTGATCAGGATGTTGTTGGCGTTGACGGCGCCGTTCTGGTTGGTGGACAGATAGACTTTCTCGGTGCCCGACTTGATCGGCAGGCGCGCCGGGTTGCCGAACGTCAGGTCGTAGTAGGTGTAGCGGATGTAGGAGGTGTCGAGCAGGTCCTCGGCCACGAACTGCGAATTGCCGAAAAACTGCTTCGATTTCGTGGTGCCTTTGGTGCGGCTGCCGATGACGGTGGCGCTCCAGCCCTTGTATTTGATGTCGGCGCGGATGCCGAAGAGCTGCTTGTTGTAGGAGACGAACTCCGTCGGCGGCAGCGAGAGGTCGATGTCTCCGAAGGAGACGTTCTGCACGATCTCGTTGGGATCGCCCGTGTAGACCACGGAGATGTCCTGGTGGTTGACCTTGGTGTCGTCGTAGTCGACGTTGACGGTGATCTTCGGGCCGACCTTGCCTTGCATGCGCAGCTGCAGCTGCTGCTGGATGTCGATGAGGTTGGTCGTCTGCTGGCGGCCGACGCTGCTCTGGTCGGCCGTGTAGCGCTTCTCGGAATAGTTGACGCCGATGACCTTGCGGCCGGTCACCGACAGGCTGGTGCCGTAGGTCGGCAGCTCGACTTCCGGCGGCGGCGGCTTGGCCGAGGTCGTGGAGACCGCCACCTCGGGCGCGGCCGAGATGTAGGGGACGACGCCGCGCTGCTCTTCCTCCGGCGCGATGCCCTGCTCGACGTCCTTGACCATCCGGTTGTAGCGCCGCGCGGTGTACTGGAGCGGGTTGAGCGTCTCCTCGAAGGTCTCGAAGGCCGGCGCCGAGGAGACCGCGACCGCCGCCGTCGAGGGCGGGACCTCGAAGATGCGCGCGGGGTTGGGGCGCTGGAGCAGCAGAAAGCGCATGCCGGGAGGCATGACCATGAAGGGGGCGCAGGCGGGCGCGGCCGACGGGGCGCGCGGCCCCAGCTGCTCGGCTTGCCGCTGCTCTTGCGCGCTCGAGGGGGCGAAATCCGGGTCGTAGGGCGCCTCGAACTGTCCGAACGCGCGCGCGCGCGCGCATACCAATAGCGCGAGCGCGACGCCGAGTCGGCGAGCCCGAAGAATTCCCAAGGTTGTCTGGCACTGGCGCCCCCGGCGAGGCGCGTTTTGCGGACGCGCAGGAGTGTAACAGGGGGGTCTAGGGCCGTCAAGACCCTATAAGGAACGCGCGAAACACGCGCGAAATGTCTTATATTTACGCGGGTTTTTCGAGGGAAACGACGTCGCGGTAGGCTTGCTGGTAGGCGTCCATCATCCGCACCAGGGTGAAGCGCTCGCCCACGGCCCGGCGGGCGGCCGCGCCCAGGCGCTCGCGCAGGTCGGGCTTGGCGAGCAGCTCGCCGATGCGCCGGGCCAGGGCGGACGGGTCGCCGGGCTTGGCGAGCAGCCCGTTGGCGCCGTCTTGGACGGCCTCGGCCGCGCCGTCGACGGCGCTGGCCACGACGGGCAGGCCGAAGGCCATGGCCTCGAGCAGGGCGTTGGGCAGGCCTTCCCAGAGCGAGGGCAGGACGAAGACGTCGAAGGCCGACAGCCAGGCCGCCAGGTCGTCTCGCTCGCCGAGCAGCCGCACGCGCGCCTCCAGGCGGTGGCGGCGCGCCAGGGCTTCGAGCAGGGGACGGCGCGGGCCCTGCCCGAGGATGACGCACTTGAAGCGCGCGTCCTTGGGCAGGCGCGCCGCGGCCTCGATGAGGATGGAATGGCCTTTCTGGACGTCGAGCCGTCCGACGGAGCCGATCAGCGCCTCGTCGTCGGCGGCGCCGATCTCGGCGCGCAGGCGCTTGCGGTCCTGCGGGGAGCGCGGCCAGTGCGCCACGTCCACCCCGTTGTAGATGACGCGGGTCCTTTCCGCGGCGTAGCCCTGCCGGCCGGTCAAGAAGCGGCGGCTCGAGTCGCACTCGGCGATGAGCAGGTCGTCGGCGCCCTTCAGCCTCCGGTCGATGCAGAGCGTCAGGCGCGAGCGCGTGCGGTAGCTCACGCGCGGGGAGCTGATCAGGCGGAACCTCGTCTTGGCGCGGCCTTTGGCCAGGCGGCAGAGCTGGATCGCCTGATACATCACAGCGTGGACGATGTCCGGCTTTTCCTCGTCGATGATCGCGGCCAGCTCGCGCACCTGCTTGAGCCCCGGCCGGCCGGTCATGTCCAGGCTGCGAACCTTGACGCCCGCCGCCCGCAGGCGCTGGGCATAGGCCCCGGCGGGCTTTAGGCTGACGACGGCCGCGACGGGAAATTCATTCGGCTCGAGCAGCGTGGCCAGCGTGAAGACCGTCTTTTCGGCGCCGCCGACGGTCGTCGAGGTGGAGACGAAGAGTATCCGGGGCACGGCTAGTTCTTGGCGAAGAATTCCCTGATGGCGCGGCAGACCCGCTCGACTTCCTTGGCCGTCAGCTCCGGAAACATCGGCAGCGCCAGCGCGGTGCGCGAGGCTTCCTCGGCGACCGGGAAGCGGCCGTCCTCGCCGCCGGACGGAGCGGCGTAGGCGGGCTGCTTGTGGACGGGGATCGGATAATAGACGCCGGTGCCGATGCCGCGCTCCTTGAGAAACGCCGCCAGCTCGTCGCGGCGCGGCGCGCGCACGACGAAAAGATGGAAGACCGGCGCGGTGCCGCCTCCTCCGAGAGGCGGCAGCCGCAGCGGCAGGCCGGCGAGCTTCTTGGCGTAGAGCGCGGCGAGCTCTTGGCGGCGCTTGGTCCAGAAAGAGAGCTTCTTGAGTTTGACGCGCAACAGCGCCGCCTGCAGCTCGTCGAGCCGGCTGTTGTAGCCGATGCGCGGGTGGTGATAGGCCGCGCCCTTGAGCGGCCGGCCGCAGTTGCGCAGCTCGAGGCAGGTCTCGGCGAGCGCGGCGTCCGTCGTCGAGGCCAGGCCCGCGTCTCCGGCGGCGCCGAGGTTCTTGGACGGGTAGAAGCTGAAGGCCCCGACGTGGCCCAGGGCGCCCGCCGGCCGGCCTTTGTAGCGCGCCATGTGCGCCTGGGCGCAGTCCTCGACCACCTTGAGGCCGCGCTCGCGCGAGAGCGCCAGCAGCGCGTCCATATCGGCCGGCTGGCCGAAGAGGTGGACGGGCAGGACGGCCTTGGTCTTGGGCGACAGCGCGCGGCGGGCGGACTCGGCCGACAAGGTGAGGGTTTCGGCGTCGACGTCGGCGAAGACCGGCGTCGCGCCCAAGGTGGAGACGGCCGTGGCCGTGGCGATGAAGGTGAAGGTCGGCACGATGACCTCGTCTCCGGGCCCGACGCCGACGGCCTTGAGCGACAGGACGAGAGCGTCGGTGCCGGAGGCCATGCCCACGGCGTGCGGCACGCCCTGGGTCTTGGCGAATTCGGCCTCGAAGGCGCGGCCTTCGGGGCCGAGGATGAACACGCCCGAGTCGAGCACGCGCTTGGCGGCGGCGTGCATGGCGGGGCGCAGGGATTTGTACTGCTGCTTGAGGCTCAGCAGAGGGATCGGCGCCGGCTGTTTCAATAGGCCCCCTTCGAAAGCAGCATGGCCGGCACGGTCTTGAGGATGATCTCGAGGTCGAGGCCGAGCGACCAATGCTCGATGTAGAAAAGATCCAGGGAAAAACGCTGCTCGCTGTCGACGTCGGAGCGGCCGGAGACCTGCCACAGGCCGGTGATGCCGGGCAGGATGTTCATGCGCTTGCGCGCCACGGCGCCGAAGTCGCGCTCCAGGGCCTCGAGCTCTCCGGTGGTCACCGCCAGCGGCCGGGGGCCGACGACGCTCATGTCGCCGGTCAGGACGTTGATGAACTGCGGGAATTCGTCGAGGGAGAAGCGCCGCAGCCACTTGCCGACGCGCGTGACGCGCGGGTCGTTCTTGGCCTTGAAGAAGGCGCCCTTCTGGTCGTTGAGGGCGCGGACCTCGGCCAGGCGCTTCTCGGCGTCGACGACCATCGTGCGGAACTTGTAGGCCTCGAAGACCCGGCCGCGCAAGCCGTAGCGCTTCTGCTTGTAGAGGGCCGGGCCCTTGGAGTCGAGCCGGATGAGCGCGGCCAGCAGCAGCAGCGGCAGGCCGAGGACGGCGAAGACGCAGAGGCAGAAGACGACGTCGAAGGCGCGCTTCGAGAGGAAATTGAGGCGCGTGAGCTGGCTGTGCTCTAGGCGATAGGCGGGCAGCCCCAGGCTTTCGTCCATCTGCACCTCGCCCAGCCGCAGCTCCAGCAAATCGGGCACCACCTTGAAGGCGACGCCGGCGTTGGCGCAGATCTCGGCGGCTTCCAAGACGTTGGCGTGGGCCGAGGAAGAGCGCAGGAGGATGAGCTCCAAATACGGCTTTTCGCCCAGGGCCGCGCCCAAGGCCCGCGGCTCGGGCAGCTGCCGCAGCTCGACGACCTCGGCGCCGGGGTGCCGGGCCTGGATGCGCTCCTTGACCACGCGCGCGACGGGCCCGGAGCCGACGACGAGGACGGGACGCGCGCTTTCCAAAGTCGAGAGCCGCGAGTCGAGCCAGCGCACGACGAGCTCGACGCCCGTGGCGAGCGCGGCGGCCAGCGGCAGCACGAGCACGAGGATCAGGCGGGAGTATTGCAGGCGGTCGTAGACGTAGGTGGCGGCGAGCGTCGCGCCCGTGGCCAGGACGCAGCCCTTGAGGATGGAGAGGAAGCGGTCGGCCAGCGATTGCCAGGGGCTGTCGTAGAGCTTGCAGGAATACCAAAAGACCGCCAGCCAGAGAGGCACGATGGCGTAGAGCATGCGCACGTAGCCGCTCCACGGCAGCTCGCCCTTGGAGGGAAAGCGCGCGAGCAGGGGCCGCCAGTGGAAGCGCGCCAGGTGCGCGAGCCGGTAGGCGACGAGGACGGCGGCGGCGTCGAGGGCCAGGTGGACGCCCTCGCGGATGGCGTGGCGCAGCCACGGCGGCAGCCCGGCCGGGGCCTTGGGCTGAGCGCGGACGGGGACGGTCGTCGACGGAGAGGACATCGACGCGATTATAACATTTGTGCCGACGGGCGGTCCGGCCGGCGGCTCAGCGGGAGTAGAGCTTGGAGAGGCCTTCGATCATCTTGCGCCTGGAGAAATCCTCCGCGACGCGCCGGCGGCCGGCCTCTCCCATCTTGCGCCGCAGCGCCGGGTCGTCGACGAGGCTCAAGCAGGACTCCAGCAGCTCCACCTCGTTTTTGGCCAGCAGCCCCGTCTCTCCGGGCGCGACGAGGCCGCGGTTGGCGGGGATGTCGGAGGCCACGACGGGCAGTCCCGCGGCCATGGCTTCCAGCACGGAGTTGGGGATGGCGTCCCAGGCCGAGTAATGGACGAAGACGTCGAGGCCGAGCAGCCGGCGGCGGGCCTCGGAGGCGGGCAGCCAGCCGCTGAGCTCGAACTTGGGGCCGAGGTTCATGTTCTCGAGGTCGCGCTCGAGGCGCGGGCGCAGCTCCCCGTCGCCGATCCAGACGCAGCGCAGGTCGTTGCGCGAGTCGGTCAGCCGCTGGGAGAGCTTGACGAAGGCGTCGGGGTTGCGCGCCGCGGTCAGGCGCCCGCAGGCGCCGACGACGATGCCGTCGTGGCGCGCGGGCGAGAGGGCCGCCGGGTCCTCGCCAAGATACGCGTCGCAGGCGAGCTCGACTCTTCCTTCGCCCGCGATCTTTCGGGCCAGCTCCGCTTCGGCCGGCGACACGGCGATCACGCGGCCGATGCGCGAGACCGCCAACTCGATGGCGCGGTAGAGCGCGCGCGACGCGGCCGAGCGGTCGCGCTGGAGGAAGGCGTAGCCGTGGGGCGAGTAGAAGATCTTCGGCACGCCGGCCGCGTCCGCGGCCAGCCTGGCCAGCACGCCCGCCTTGGAGGAGTGCGCGTGCACGACGTCGGGGCGCTCGGCGCGGAAGATCTTGACGAGCTTGAAGAAGGCGCTGATGTCTCGCGCCGGGAAGATCTCCCGCGTCATCTCCGGCACCCAGGCGGCGAAGCGCGCGCCGGAGGCTTGGCGGCGATAATCCTCGGGGTCGCCGAAGCGGCAGGAGTAGACCAGCCCGACGTCGAAACGCGCGGGGTCGAGGCCGTTGCAGATCGCGGCCACTTGGTTGCCCGTGCCGCCGGGCCCGCCGCACTCCAGGACTTCGAGGACCTTGATCCGGGACATCAGGCGCGCAGGTAGATGCCCCGCCGATGGCCGGCCTTGAGGACGAGCACGACCAGCCGGCCGTCCTGGATGCCGCAAGCGGGCGGGCCGCGGCGGTCAGTCGGCGACACGGAACCTCAGCAGGCACCACAGGTAGGAGAAGCCGTCGCGCCAGGTGATCTTCTTGCCCTCGGCGTAGGTGCGTCCGCTGTAGGAGATCGGAACCTCGTAGATGCGCAGGCGGCGCTTGCAGACCTTGGCCGTGATCTCGGCCTCCATGCCGAAGCCGCGGCTCTCGAGCGTCATGGCCTTGAAGTGCGGCGCCAGGAAAGCCTTGTAGCAGGTGCCCATGTCGCTCAAGTTGATGTCGTAGAGGACGTTGGCCATCATCGTGAAGAGGCGGTTGGCGAAGTAGTGCCAAAACAGGAGCACGCGGTGCGGCCCGCCGAGGAAGCGCGAGCCGTAGACGACGTCGGCCCGCCCGTCGAGCAGCGGCGCGAGCATCGCCGGGTAATCGGCCGGGTCGTATTCGAGGTCGGCGTCCTGGACGATGACGAAGTCGCCGGTGGCGGCGGCCAGCGCCGTGCGCACGGCGGCCGTCTTGCCGAGGTTCCGCTCGTGCAGGAGCACGAGCACGCCGTCCTTGCCGTTCAAGGCGCGCAGGAGCTCGCGGGTGCCGTCGGTCGAGCCGTCGTCGACGACGACGAGCTCCTTTTCGAGGGAAAGCGGCACGGCCTGCACGCGCCGCAAAAGCTCCAAGGCGGTGGCCTTTTCGTTGTAGACCGGGATCAGGATGCTCAGCTTTGGCATCGGGCTCCTTCGTTATATGGACTTTTCGACGTCCCCTGCAATATCATGCGGGCCGCCAGGAGCTGCCACAGCCCCAGCGCCGCCAAGACGGCCGGCCAGCGCGCCTGCGGCGGCCAGGCGTGCAGCGGGCCGGCTTGGGCGGCGAGATTGAGGATCGGATGGAGCCGGACGTCCCAAAGCTGGGAGGCGGCGGGGGCCAAGTCGAAGGAGCCCGGCCAGCGCAAATAGGCGCCGAGCGCGTGGGTCACGATCGAGAAGGCCGCGGCCTCGGACCACGCGAGCGCCGCCGCGCCCGAGGAAAGCTCGGGCTCGAGCTCGACGCAGGCGAAAAGCAGGGCGAGCGCTGGAGCCGAGAGATAGCGCTCGCCGAAGGTCATGCCGGCGAGCCAATTGCGGTAGCAGGCCAGGAAGGCGATGTTGGCGAGCGCGCCGGCGGCCAGCCACGGGGCGAGCGTCTTCGGCCGCCGGAACGCGGCCCAGGCGCCGAAGAGGGCGGCGGGACAAAACCACAGCAGCCCGCGCGTCGGGCTGGCCAGCATGGCCCAGAACGCCGAGGCGCTGAAGACGCCGAGCATCGGGCCTTGCGCGCCCCAATCGGGCGGGACGAGGCGGCCGGTGTAATGGAGCCAGTAGGCCGCCAGTTGCGCGGCCCAGGGCAGGCCTCCCAGGACGATCGGGCCTATCGAGCCGGGGCGCCGCAGCGCCGAGAAGCCGGCGATGGCGGCGGCCAGAAAGACGCTGTCCGGCCGCGTCGCGACGGCCAGGCCCAGGCCGAAGCCGCAGAGCAAAGCGTCTCGGCCGCGCTCGCCGCAGGCGCCGTAAAGCGCGGCGGCCAGGCCGAGCGCGACGGGGCCGTGCAGCCACAGCCCCTGGCTGCTGACGCTGAAGGCCCAGGTGCCGAAGGCGTAGACGGCGGTGACGGCCAGCGCGTGTCGTCGCCCGCAGCGGCGAAGGGCCGCGGCGCAAAAGAGCGCGGCGGAAGCGGCGGTGATCGTCGAGCCGCTGAGCTTGGCGAGGTTGTGGAGGAAAAGGATGCTCACCGGCGCTCGGGCCAGGACCGTGACGAGATAGAACGGCACGGCGACGATCCCGCCCGCCACGGGATAAAAGGACAGCCGGCGCGCGCCGAAGGGCAGGGTGAACTGCAGCCCGTCGGGTCCGCTGAGGAAAGGCTTCATCACCGAGTCGACGGCGAGCGTGCCGTGCTTGAGGATGGCGAAGGGCAGCAGGGCGGTGACGATGTCGTCTCCGCCGCGCCAGTGGAAGGTGGAGAGGTAGAGCGTCAGCGAAAGCCAGAAGACGAAGGCGGCGGGCCGCCGGGAAGGGCCGCCTTGCAGCGCCAGCGCGCAGGCCGAGAAGGCGAAGGCCGCCGTCCAGGCCTGTCCGGCGCCGCAGGCCAGCGCCCAAAGCAGCCACGCTCCGGAAACGGCCGAGGCCCGACGCCAGATTACACGTTTCCGAGCGTCCATATGAAGAGGAACAGCGCCGCCGCCTGCTCGACTTGCAGGGCGACCTCGGTGAGGTTCATCACGAGGAACGCCGCGACGGCCGAGAAGGCCCACAGCGTCCAAGCGTTCGGCGCGCGCCGCGCGCGCCGCCAGGCGCCGCCCAAAAGCGCTCCCAAAAACGCGGCCAGCGCGGCCAGCCCGAGGCCGCCGCGCTCGGCGGCCTGGTGCAGATAAAGATCGTGCGCCGAGCCCCAGTCGAACTCGCCCTCCAAGACGCCGGTATGGTATTGGGGGAAAAGCGCGCGGTAGCGGCCCGGGCCCGCGCCCAGCCACGGGTGGTCCTTGAACATCCGCCAGGCGACGTCCCACAGCGCCCCGCGCGACTCGAGCAGGGGAACGCTGCCGTGGCGCCGCAGCAGGAAGGCGCCGGCTCCGGCGGCGGCGAACAAGACGAGCCAGCGCCACAAGCGGCGGTCGAGCAGCCCCGCGGCCAGCAGCCCGGCCGCCACGCCCACGGCCGCCGCGCGCGTGCCGCTCAAGGCGAGCGCGCAGGCGCAGAGGGCGGCGAGGGCCAGCGCGGCGCCGCGCCGCCGGCCGTCTTCCCGGCCCGCGAAGCACAGGGCGCCCAGCACGGCGAAGGCCATGATCTCCCCGAAGGTCACGGGGTGCACGAAGGCGTGCGCGCGGGGCAGCCCGCCCGCGACCTTTTGCCAAACCCCGACGCCGGCGACGAAGGCGAAGCCGGCGCCCAGCGACAGCGCGACGCGACGGCTGGGCCGCACGGCGAGCAAAAACAGCCCCAGCGCCCAGAGCTTGTGGGCGTCCTTGAGAACGGCGCGCAGGCTCTCGGCCGGCGCGGGGCAGGCGGCGGCGCTGAGCGCCGCGGCCGCGACGTAGGCCAGCAGGGCGTAGAAGGCCGGGCGCTTGAGCCGGCTCGGGTCAGGCCGCGACAGCAGCGCCGCGGCGGTGAGCAGGCCGAGGGCGATGTTGGTCGCCGCGATCGAGACCGGCAGGGCCAGGGCGAGCAGCGCCGCCGCCGCGCCGGCGGCGTCGAAGCCCGGTCTCGAGCTCGGCGTGTCTAGCGTTTGCGCGCGCATACTTCCATCGAATCCCGCGTGTTGAGATACAGGAACTTGTCTTCCATGCCCAGGAGCCTGACGGCGCCGGCGACGGGCGCCCGCATGAGCCAAGGATAGCTCGCCAAGCGGCTGAGCCAGTAGCGGTAGGAGAAAATCCGGCCGTAGGACTTGACCAGGACGACGTCGAAGCCCGCGCCGCCCAGCATTTTGCTCATCGTCTCGACGGAGAAATAGTAGAGATGCGCCGGCCGCAGGCCCCACCATTTGCCGCGCAGGATCCTGGCCGAAAAGCTGGCGATGTCGGGCGTGACCAGATAAAGCAATCCGCCGGGCTTGAGGAGGCCGCGGGCGTCTCTGAGCGCGCCCGCCGGGTCGGCGAAGTGCTCGATGACGTCGATCATCGTGACGACCTCGAAGGTCTCCTGCGGGAAGGAATCGGCCGCGAGCGCCCCTTCGCGCACGTCCAGGCGCAGCCGCTCCTTGGCGTAGGCGGCCGCCCAATGCGAGGGCTCCAGGCCCTGGACGTCGAAGTCGAGCCGCGCGGCGTTGAGGAAATAGCCCGTGGAGCAGCCGACGTCGAGCAGGGCGCCTTCCTTGACGAAGCGCTTGATGGTGGACAGCGAGAGGTGCCCGTTGATGCTGCGGCTGGAATCCTCCTCGGCGTAGTCCGGGTCGACGGTCTTCTCGTAGCCTTGCAGGACCTGGGCCGCCCTCGGCCGCGGGTTGGTGTAGGCCAGGGCGCAGCGGCGGCAGCGCACGACGCGCCCGTAGCGGTCGAAGCGGTCGGTGGAGGCCGCGAAGTCGGCCGGTTCCCGCTCGCCGCCGGGCCAGGGCGAGTGGTGCAGGACGGAGAAGTCGTCCTCGCCGCAGAGGTTGCAGCGGACGGCCTCGAGGGGCGGCGCGCTCACGCGAGGAGCCTCTTTTTCGCCCAGAGCGTCAGCCGCAGCGGCAAGAGCGCCGTGGCGGCGGGCGCGAGCAGACAGAGAAAATCCTTCTTCGGGTAGCCGTAGCGCCGAAGCGCGCGCCAGCGCACGCGCAGCTTGCCGCGCTCGTCGCGCGCGCGGTAGCGCGGATCCTCGTTGTAGCGGTAGCGCACGAGGAACTCCGGCACGTTGGCGCCCGAGCCGCGGGCCAGCAGCCGCAGGTAAAGGTCGTAGTCCTCTGAAAAATGGAGCGACTCGTCGTAGCCGCCGGCTTCTTGCAGCGCGGCGCGGCGCGCGAGGATGCTGCAATGGATGAACGGGTTGATCCACAGCACGCTGCCTTTGACGGCCTCGGGCGTCACGGGCTGGCGCCATTCGAGCGCGCGGCCGCCTTTCTCGATCAAGCCCCAGGAGCCGCAAAGCGAAAGCCCCGGCCGCGCGTCCATGAACTCGACTTGCCGGCTCAGGCGCTCGGGCCGCCAGGCGTCGTCGGCGTCGATGACGGCGACATACTCGCCCCGCGCGGCCGCGATGCCGGCGTTGCGCGCCGCGGAACGCCCCCGGTTTCGCGGCAGCGTCACGACGCGCGCGCGCGCGTCGCCGCGCGCCAGGGCCTCGAGGACCCGCGCCGTGCCGTCGGTGGAGCCGTCGTCGACGAGGAGCAGCTCGAAGTCCTCGAAGGTCTGAGCCAGGACCGTCCGGGCGGCGTCGTCGACGGTGGCGGCGCCGTTGTAGACGGCCAGCACGACGCTGACGCGCGGCATCGCCCCTTAGCGGCGGCAGAGGGCGCGCAGGCCCTCTTCCAGGGAGATCTTCGCCTTCCAGCCCGGCAGGAGCTTGCCCTTGGACCAGGGGCGCATCATCTCGCGCCGCCGGTAGGGCCGGGCGCCCCAGTCGACGGCGAGCTTGCGCCCGGACGCATCCTCGAAAGCGGCGACGATCTGGCGCAGCGACTTGGACCGCCCCGAGCGCACGGCGTAAGTCTCGCAGGCCCCCGGCTTGGCCGAACGCGTGCGCTCGGCGGCCAAGAGATAGGCCGCGACGACGTCGTCGACGTGGACGAAGTCGAGCTTCTGGCGTCCCTCGCTGAAGGCCATGCGGGCGCCGCCGGCCGCAAGCAGCGCGGGGACGAGCTTGGCTCGCTCGTCGCCGGGGCCGTACGTGTCGAAGAGCTCGAGCGTGACCGCGCGCAGCCCGAGCGCGCGGTAATAGGCGAGGAGAGCCGCGAAGGCCTGCTTGGTGGCCGCGTAGAGGTTGACCGGATCGTAGACCCGGTCGTTCATGTGCTGCCACGCCGTGCCCGTGTTGACCAGCCGCAGGCAGCCCGCCTGCGTCATCGCCTCGGCGAGCTGGGCGCCGAAGAGGACGTTGCTGTCGACGAGCGGGCGCACCTGGCGCGGCGCGTGCTCGCCCACGAATAGTGAAGCCAAATGAAAGACGACGTCCGGCCGGAAGGATTTTAAGAGCGCGATGAGCCCCTCCGTCGCCCCGTCGTAGACCAGGGACTCGGCGATCGGCAGCTCCAGGGGCTTGGAGGCGGGGCGCACCAGCGCCCCCACCTTCCAGCCGTCGGCGACGAGCCTTCGCTCCAGGTGCCCGCCGATGAATCCCGTCGCGCCCGTGACGAGCGCCCGTTTCGGCGTCGCCATCACAGCCCGCGGGCGCGCAGGTCGTGCACTTGGACCAGCCCCACGGCCCGGCGGCGCTTGCCGACGACGGGCAGGACGTT
>DAIDHI010000046.1 GCA_027452025.1 Elusimicrobiota bacterium
GGCCGAGCCGTCCGTGCAGGCGGGCTACGGCGGCTCGCCGTCCTACGCCGTGCAGACCAACCTCGCCGGCACGCTGCACTGCCTGGAAAGCGCGCGCCGCAGCCGCGCCGACATCGTTTTCTTGTCGACCAGCCGCGTCTACCCCATCGAGCCGCTGCGGCGGCTGCGCCTGCGCGAGGAAAACGAGCGCTTCGAGCTCGAGGAGCGCCAGGATTTGCCGGGCGTCTCCACGGCCGGCGTCGCCGAGGACTTTCCGCTGGCCGGCGCCCGCTCGCTCTACGGCGCGACCAAGCTCGCCTCGGAGCTGATGGTCTTGGAATACCTCTCGATGTACGGCCTGCGCGGCGTCGTCAACCGCTGCGGCGTCATCGCCGGGCCTTGGCAGATGGGCAAGACCGACCAGGGCATCGTCGCGCTGTGGACGGCGCGGCACATGTTCAAAAAGCCCCTGCGCTACGTCGGCTTCGGCGGGCAGGGCAAGCAGGTCCGGGACTTCGTCCACGTCGAGGACCTCTACCGGCTTCTGGCCCTGCAGCTCAAGGACCTTCCCCGCCATTCGGGGCAGGTCTACAACGTCGGCGGCGGGAGGGCCAACAGCTTTTCCTTACGCGAGCTGACGAGCGCCTGCCGCGCCGTGACGGGCCACCGCGTCGAAGTGGCGTCGTCGCCGCAGACCCACCCGGCCGACGTGCCGGTCTATCTTTCGGACGCGCGCCGCGCGCGCGAAGCGACCGGGTGGGCGCCCCGCCTCGACCTGGAGGCCACGGTGGCGGGCACCGCGCGCTGGATCGCCGCCCACGAGACGCGCCTCAAGGAGATCCTGGCCGCATGAGCGCTCCCCTCGCCCTGATCACCGGCTCCGGCGGGCTCATCGGCTCCGAGAGCTGTAGGTTCTTAGCGATGAAAGGCTGCCGCCTGGTTGGCCTCGACAACGACATGCGCCGGACCTTCTTCGGCGACGAGGCCTCCACGCGCTGGAACGTCGAGCGCCTGCAGAAGGACCTTCCCGGCTACGTCCACCACAACACGGATATCCGCGACCGCGCTGCCGTCGAGCAGGTCTTCGCCGAGTACGGCTCGCGGGTCGGCCTCGTCATCCACACGGCGGCCCAGCCCTCGCACGACTGGGCGGCGCGCGACCCGCACACCGACTTCGCCGTCAACGCTCAGGGCACGCTCAACCTGCTGGAGGCGACGCGCAAGCGCTGCCCCGAGGCGACTTTCCTGTTCATGTCGACCAACAAGGTCTACGGCGACGCGCCCAACCGCCTGCCGCTCGTCGAGAAGGAAACGCGCTGGGAGCTCGACGAGAAGCACCCTTATTTCCGCGGCATCGACGAGGCGATGTCCATCGACCAGAGCAAGCACAGCCTCTTCGGCGTCTCCAAGGCCGCGGCCGACTTGATGGTGCAGGAATATGGCCGCTACTTCGGCTTAAAGACCGCCTGCTTTCGCGGCGGCTGCCTGACCGGCCCCAACCACTCCGGCGCCGAGCTGCACGGCTTCCTGGCCTATCTCATGAAATGCGCCGTGACCGGCCGCAAATACACCATCTACGGCTACAAGGGCAAGCAGGTGCGCGACAACATCCACAGCCGCGATCTGGTGGAGATGTTCTGGCAGTTTCACCAGAAGCCGCGCGTGGCCGAGGTCTACAACGCAGGCGGGGGACGCTTCTCGAACTGCTCCGTGCTCGAGGCGATCCGGCTTTGCGAGGACATCGTCGGCCGGAAGATGAACGTCGAATATAAGGACGAGAGCCGCTTGGGCGACCACGTCTGGTACATTTCGGATCAGACGAAGTTCAAGGCCCACTACCCGGAGTGGCGCCAGAAGTACGGCCTGCGCGAGACGCTCGTCGAGATGGCGCAGGCGCTTTCGCGCCGCGAGGCGCTGCCGTAGTGACGCAGCGGGTTGAGGAAAGAACGGTCAAGACCGGAGTCCGCAAGGGCTTTATTCAGCTCGCGTCTCTCTCTATCCTCGGCTATGGCCTGGCATTCTTCGTCCAGCTGCTGACCTCTTATTACTTCGGCACCTCGGCCACGCTTGACTCCTATTGGCTGGCGATGGCCGCCGTCACCACGCTTGGCTTTTACGTCGGGCCAATGCGCGAGGCCTCGATCCCTGAATTCTACCGTCGTCGGCGCAACAGCGAGGAAGACGGCTTCCGCTATATATCAGGCGTGGCAAACTTGATTCTCTTACTGGCGTTGGTTGGCGCCCTCGCCGCGTTCTTGGCTCCGGCTGCCGTCGCGCGAGTCCTGTTTCCGGGCCGGACTATCGCCGACGAGCCGCTCGTGCGCCTGGCGATCCGCTGGCTCGCGCCTGCCGTGGTCTTTCTCTGCGCTACCGACTTGCTCAATGGCGTTCTCGTGTCCTATCACGAAGTCATCTATCAGGAAGTGGGGCGGGTGCTCGACTCCGGTCTGACCATCGTCTGCCTGGCGGTCCTGGCGCCTCTCATCGGCATCAAGGCGCTGCTCATCTCGACGGTCGCGGCGCCGGCAGGGCTGTTCGTCATTCAGGCCTGGAAGCTGCACTCCTTAAAGCTGGGCTACCGGCCTCTTAGCCGGCCGACGACGAATGGAGTCTTCCTGAGGTCCTCCGGGCTGTTGCTATTCTCCTACGCTTTGAGCCAGGTCTATGTGCTCTTCGAAAGGGCCACGTTCGTTCACCTGGGCCAGGGTCTCCTTTCGTCATTCCAGTATGCTAGGACGATCAGCAACATGCCCGACCAGATCATCACGGCATCGCTGACGACGGCCCTTTGGCCGAGCCTGCTCAGCCACGCCTTCGAAGCGGACGTGCCAAAGGCCTTCTCGGTAACCATTCAGGCTTGCCGTTATCTTGTCATCACCATGGCGGCGATCACGCTGGGCTGCTTCCTTTTCACCGACCGGATCGTCTACTTGGTTTTCTTCCGAGGCGCCTTCGACGCTCGTTCGTTGGCGCTGACTTCGGAGTCGCTGCGCTTGGCTATCCTCATGCTCTGCCCACTGGGCGCGGCCTCCGTTGTCAGCCGGGTCCTGGTAAGCCTCCAACGCTACAAGCTTGTGATGGCCGTCGGCACGGTGAGCGCTCTGGCCGGGATGGCGGCCCTGGCCGTCGCACGCGTCACGGGCAACCCGGAAGTGGCTATGGCCCACCTCGTTGTTTCCAACTTGGCATCGTGCGCGGTATCCTTTATCGCATTATTTCACGCCTGCGGGCGAAAGCCGACTGCCGAAGAGTTGTCGGCCTCTCTGCTGTTCGTGCTCAAGATTGGCGCCGCGGCGCTGCTGGTCTATCTCGCGCTGCCCTCGATTCCGTTCTCGCCCGAGGCAAAATGGCTGATTGGAGGCAAGCTTGCCATTGAAGGAGCGGTGGTGATGGGGGCATTCCTCGGCTTGTGCGTCTTTTTTGGCGCCGCCGACCGCCGATTTGTCCTGAGGGCGGCCAAGAGCCTGCTCGCGCGAGCTTAGACCGTCAGCCGGGTTCGCTCGAACTCGATGACGTCGTTGAGGATGTCGCGGATGTTCTTTGTCGGGCGGTAGCCGACCATTTTACGCACTTTCGTCAGGTCGGGTACGCGTCGTGGCATATCCTCGAACCCCTCTTCGTAGGCCCTGCTGTACGGAATGTGCGAGATCGCAGAGGAGCTCTTCGTCATCGACTTCACGAGCTTGGCGAGGTCGTTAATGCTGATCTCGCTCTGGCTGCCGATGTTGAAAACTTGCCCCAGAGCCTGGGGCTTCTGCATCAGCTTAATCAGGGCTCCCACAACGTCGGAGACGTGCGTAAAACAGCGCGACTGCTTGCCGTCGCCGTAGACGGTGATTGTGTGTCCAAGCAAGGCCTGACGAACGAAGTTCGGTACTACCATGCCGTACTGCCCGGTCTGCTTTGGCCCGACGGTGTTGAAGAGGCGCACGATGACGACGGGCAGCTGCTTCTCCTTCATGAAGGCCAGGGCGAGGAACTCGTCCAAGGCCTTAGAGCATGCGTAGCTCCAGCGGCCCTTCGAGGTCGACCCCATCACAAGGTCGCCGTCTTCGCGGAAGGGAAATTTAGTGCTCTTGCCATATACTTCCGATGTCGAGGCGACGAGGACGGGCCGTTTCTTTTTATTGGCGCACTCAAGCACAAGCTCGGTGCCGCGAATGTTGGTCTCGATTGTGCGCACAGGGCTCTCGACGATGAGCTTTACGCCCACGGCCGCGGCCAGGTGGTAGACGGCCGTGCAGCCGTCGACGAGTTCGGAGAGAAGGGACCTGTTGGTGATAGTGTCGATGACGTAGCGGAACTTCTTCTGGTTCTTGAGATGCTCAATGTTATGGATGGAGCCGGTGGACAGGTCGTCGATGACAGTGACGTGATGTCCTTGGTTTAGGAGTGCCTCGGAGAGATGGCAGCCGATGAAGCCGGCGCCTCCTGTGATCAAATAATGGGCCATAGCGGCGTATTCTAGCTTATCTGAGGAGCCAGTGACGGAGGTGCCAGTCGGTCTTGTAAAGCTGCTCGAGTCCCTTAATGCGCAGCCGGTCTAATTTTTCCGGAATTCGAGTCGGCGGCAGCGGCTTGGGCTCATCGGGGCGAGGGGAGAAGACCCGGCGCAGGACCTCCTCGGCGCGGTGTCGATAAAGGTGCTTCGACATCGCGAGGTCATGACCGGCCTTGGCGATCTTTTCGCGGGCCGCGTCGTCGGCCAGATACTTCTCGATCAGCGGAATTACCTGCTCCTCGCGGTCGTAGCCGACGAAATGGACGCCTGGCGTCAGCAGGTCCGTCAGGCCGAAGGGGTCTAGGTTGCAGACCATGCAACTGCCGGAGCCCAGCGCCTCGAAAACGCGCATATTCAGGTTATGGAGCGGGCTGTCGTTAAAGACGATCTTAGACTCGGCGTAGATGCGCCCCATTTCCGCGTGGGCGGCGCGCCCAATATAGGAATTCGGGAACCTCGCCTTGAGCCGGTCCAGCAGGCGCTTGCGCCGTCCCCATTCTGGGCTGCCGACAAAGCCGACGTCATATCTCTTTGATGGGCGTTCGTTCGGATATATTTTGGGTGGAACGCCCGTTGGAAGCCACTCTGCAGTAGCGATACCGTCGACATTGAGCCTCTCGGCGCCGTCCTTCTGGGCGCTGAAAACGTAATCAAATCGACGGGCCATGATCCGGTCAGCGCGGTAGGTCATCTGGGTGTCGATCAGCCAGACTGCCGATGGCTTTAGGTGGGCCGGGAAGAGATAGTGAGAGGCGTCGTCGATGCAAAAGTAGAGGCTGTGAGAGCCGGCTTTGAGTCCGGCGGCATCCTGCGGAAGAACAAGGTCAAACTCACAAAGTCCGTCAAACGCGGTCCGCATATGCTGGCCGGTCGTGTGGGGAATCGAATGATTGAAGATCAGCGCAAGTTGCCTGGCCACGGCCACATCATATCAAATGCTAAAATTCGCCAAATGAGAGCGCTGATCGTGCGGGTCGCCAAGGCTTTTGGAGTCTACGAGGCTATCCGCACGGCGAAGGATCGAACGTACCGCGGCCTGCGCGACTCCTCTGCCGGTGTCGAGATTGGCCTGCGCTACCTCCTTTCCGGCCGGTTCGGCGATGTGTCTGGGTTCGCAAGCGAATTCGACTCTGAGGGCTTCGTTCGATCCGTCAACGAGCGCGTAATCAAGGACGCCGCCGAGAGAGGCTACGTCGCTGGGGTGTCGTCGCCGCTCAATCTGAAGGCGCTTTACATTCTTTGCCGGGCGATCAAGCCAGAGACGGCGGTCGAAACGGGAGTTGCCAGCGGGGCATCATCGCTCGTGATCCTGTCCGCCATGCGCAAAAACGGAAAAGGGCATCTTTACTCGATCGACCTGCCGCCTGAGGGCTGGACGAACAGGGGCTATAGAGATGTCGACAAAGTCAGCACTGCCGGCCGCGCGCCCGGCTGGCTTGTGCCCGAGGA